>NZ_JAJEJP010000002.1:0-312524 GCF_021390495.1 Paraburkholderia sp. ZP32-5
ATGGCCACGAAGCGCGCGAAAAAGACCGATGTAGTCAGCCCGAGTTCGGCTGAATTGCGCAAGGCCGTCGAGGCAATCGCAATCCAGCCCAAGAGCGGCAAGATCACGCTGCTCACGCGCAAGCTGTTCAACGTGCTGCTCGCCGTCGCGCAGCAGGCGGACGAATCGGGCGACACGTATCGGGCGCTGCTGTCCGACATCGTGGCCAATTCGGCGTTTGATTCCAACGATACCGCGCTCGTCAAGGAGCATCTGCGCCGCATGGTGTCGGTGCAGGTCGAATGGAGCACGGGCACGTCGAGCCAGAAGCCCGGTCGCAAGTGGGGCATCTCGACGCTGATCGCCGACGCCGAAATTCTCGAAGATCCGACCACCCGTCGCGTGTGGGTCGAGTTTTCCTTTGCGCCGAAGATCAAGAAAAAGCTGCTCGATCCGGTTCAGTACGCGCGTCTGAGCCTGCAGTTCCAGAGCCAGTTGCGCAGCAGCGCGGGCCTCGCGCTTTACGAGATCTGCGTACGCTATCTGACCAACCCGAGTCATCTGACGATGCGCGAGACGTGGGAATGGTGGCGCCCGATTCTGTCGGGTACGCCGGACACCGAAGCGGGTGACGAAGCGAAGCGCGAGTACAAGTATTTCAAGCGCGACTATCTGCGCCCGGCCATTGCCGAGGTCAACGCCGTCACGAACATCTTCGTCGAGCTGATCGAACATCGGGAAGGCCGGCGTGTGGCGGAAATTCAGTTTCGCGTGACCGAGCGCAAGCAGCCGATGCTCGCGCTCGACGAACATCCGAACGTATTCGACAGCACGCTCGTCGACCGGATGGTGAAGATCGGCATCCCGCTGAAAGAGGCGCAGACGCTGTACGCGGACAGTGAGGAAAACCGCATCCGCGCCGCGTTGCAGATGACCGAGCAACGCATGCGCAGCACGTCGCTGCCCCCGGTGCGCAGCGCGCCGGCGCTGTTCAAGGATGCGTTGAAGAAGGGTTATGCGCCGCCGGTCGAGGCGCTGCCGCTCACCGGTGGCACCGGCAAAGCCGCCGTTGCGCCGGCCGACGATCTGAAGGCGCGTCTGCTCGGCGAATACTCGGCGTACCGCCGCAAGCAGGCGTACGAGTTGTACAACGAGCAAGGTGAGTCGGAACGGGATATCGCGCGGCAGTCGTTCGAGGAAGAGGAACTGCCGGGGCTGGGCACGCACATGCGCGACGACTGGCGTCGTCGTGGACTGGACTCGAAGATCGTCGAAACGGCGTTTTTCGATTGGCTCGCGCGCAGAACCTGGGGCGAGCCGACCGATGGCGATCTGCTCGCCTTTACGCTGAGCCAGTCACGCGCGGCCTGATGGCGGCACGTTTGATGGCCGGTCTGGTTGTCTGTCCGGCCGCCTGATTTTGCGGTGATGAGTCTGCCGGTTGCGTTGAGGGCGGCGACGAACACATGCCGCCCGGACCACTTTTACTTCAGCATCTTTTCAATCTGCCGGAGGATGTCATCGCGCTTTTCGCGCGACAGGCCTTTCAGGCGCAGCTCGAGGCGATCGTCTCCGTATGACTTTAGATCGCCGACAGAGACTCCCTCAAGCTTGATTTCCAGACGCTGCGCGTAGCGCTGCCGGCCGGCGGGCTTCGCGTTTTCCTGCGTGGTCGCCCGGCCTTTGACGATATCGGCGACCTGCCGCGTGCTCAGATCGTCGGAGAGGATCCGGTTGATCAGCCGCAGCGTGGCGTCCGCGCCTCGGGCCGTGTGATAGCGGCCCACCTGATACGCCATGTTCGAGCCGAAGCGGTCGGTGCGGGCGACCATTTCCTGCATGACGGCTTCCGGCAACTTGGCGATGGACAGAGCGACTGCGATGGTCGATTCGTCGAGTCCCAGATGCTCGGCAAGCTCCTTCTGGCTCTGGAAGTGCCGCTCGTCGAGAAAGCGTTTCCAGACGACTGCATTGTCGAACACAGTCTGCGAGTCGCGCTGGACGTTGAGGTCGTAGCCGAGCTTGTAGCTCTCGATGCCGATCGGCAGGTCGATGACGATCGCCTTCACCGACTCTTTGTTCGCTTCCTTCAGCGCACGCACGCGCCGGCCGCCGTCGCTGACGAAATAGGTACCGGGATTATCGTAATCGGGGATCACGTGGATCGCCTGCTGCTGCCCCTGCTTCGCCAGATTAACGGCGAGCTCGGCAATCGACGATTTCAGATAAAAGTGCCGCGGATTGAACGGGCTCGGCTTGATGGTTTTGAGCGCGAGTTCGATCACCTGGCCCGGTCGGTAGCCGTGTTCGAGTCTCCACGCGCGGTAGGCGGCTGACTCGTCGGTCGTGTCGACGGCGTCGACTTCCTGGAGCCGCGGCGGCACGATGGCCGGAATCGCGCGTCCCGGAGACACGGTGTTCGCGGGTTCGTTTCTGACCAGGCCGTCGATCGCGTTCAGGCGATCAAGAGCGGTGCGCTTTTCGCTGCTGGTGGTGTCGGGGCGTGCTTGAAAGCCTTTGGCGAATTGGGACGGTTTCATTCAGGGTCCTTTATGCGCATAAATTTCACGGGAGCAAGGCGGCGATCTCATTCGCGCACGCCCGTACTTCGATAGCGGCGAGTTTGGCGCCGCGGTCGTTCATCTGAAGGACCGTTTGCCCGAGCGCCATCGCCTGCTTGTAGGCTTCGCGCGTCGGGATCTGGGTCTTGAGCAGAGGGAAACCGAGTTCCTCCAGCGCACGCTTCAGCTCGCGCGTCAGCATCCGTTTCTCTTCGGTCTTGTTGAGCAGGAAGACGGCACGCAGGTCTTCGTTCATCACCTGGGCTTGCTGAACCAGTTTGACGAGACCGATGCTCGACCAGTAGTCGGCAGGCGAAGACGAGGTGGGGATTACCGCGACGCTTGCGGCAAGCAGCACAACGCCGGAGACTTTTTCGGTAATGGAGGGCGGACAGTCGACGACGATGATGTCGTAGTCAGCCACGAATTTCTTGATCTCGCGATGGATCTGGCTGCCGGCTTCGGAGAGGTTGACGACCGCGAATGGGATGCCTACGTCACCGTCAGAGGAGGCACTGGCCCAATGGATCAGTGTGTTTTGGCCGTCCGCGTCGACAACGAGAACGCGTTTGCCTTTTTCGTGAAAGGCAGCACCGAGATGCATCGCGATTGTGCTTTTTCCGACCCCGCCTTTCTGCTGCGTTACCGCGATGATTTCCGCTGCCAAATTTCACCCCCTCTTTTTAGACGCAAATGGATTTTACCTGGATGAATTCCTATTTCAAATGATTTGTATAAATGAGATAGAAATTAGCCGTTCGGCAGAGGTTTATGCGCATAAAGAGGACATCGAGGGGGCATCGGATGGGGTGGCGATGCACGTGCGCCTGTGCAGTGCTGGTGTTCTTTTGAGGCACCGTCGGATGAAGTGAATCGAAGTGGGTCGATGCGCGGGTGCCCCATCGCGCGACAGATGGCAGCATACGATGCGACCGGATTTGCCTTATTGAATCGCGCTGCTGCGTGTGAGAACGACACATCAAGTCAGGGACTAGGGAGAGCAGGCTTTATGCGCATAAAGCCTCGGCGCGATAAGGCAGGAGAGGCGGTATCGCTTGAGGACTCAGGACCACGCCGTCTGCTGCGTCGACCGAGAGACGTACCACCGTCTCTTCGATTTCAGCCCTCGTCTTACCCGCAGCGCTCGGCCTCAGACGCAAGCCGAACGTACGGATTTTGATAGGACAGAGGCACGCTTTCACTGCTCGCTAGCCCTCCCTCCCAGCTGCGAACCAATGCTGGCTCACGCGCTGGTTTATGCGCATAAACCGCGCGCCCCGCGGACTCTCCGCGCCGGACACGAACGCACCGCCCAGCCGTGCCAAACGAGGCTCCCACTCTCCAGCTAAAATCCTCAAACGCTCCTCGCGCACCAACCCTCTACAGCACAAAGCTCAATAGCCCATGATCACCATCTACCACAACACCCGCTGCTCGAAGTCGCGCGCTGCCTGCGAACTCATCACAAGCACGTACAACAGCGCAAACGAGGCAACGGAAGTCATCGAATACCTGAAGCAGCCGCTTACCGTCGCCCAGCTCAAGGAACTCAACGCCCAACTCGGTTGCCCGGTCCGCGAGATGATCCGCGACACCGAAGCCGAATACAAAGAACTCAACCTCGCCGATCCATCGTTGACCGACGCGCAGCTCTATGAGGCATTGGCGAAGCATCCGATCTTGCTGCAACGCCCGATCGTCGTCAGGAACGGACGAGCCGTTATCGGCCGCCCGCCTGAAAACGTTGCGGCGCTCTTCGACTGAACGAGCGCGTGACCAAATGAAGTGTCGCGTGGCGCAAGTCCACGCGATGACGTTAGGCCTTGCCCGGCAACGCCGCGTCTCTGGTGACGATTCTGGTTGGGATCAGGCGCAGTTCGGTGAACGCATCCGCGATGCGCTGCTGTTCGGCGAGTACATTCGCGTCGACGGGTTTGTAGATGTGCGCGTAATGGCGCAAACCCGATTCGATGACGTTCGCGTCGAGCCCCTGAATCGGCGCGAGTTGTGCGGCCGCCTCACTGTAATGGCCGCGCACCCACTCCCCTTCCTTGCTGACTTCATCCATCACGATCGCGAGCACTTCGCCGTTCTGTTGCGCGAACGGCCTTGCGCTCAGAAAAAACTGATGGTGACTTACGATACCTTCGGCATCCGCGAGCAGACGGGCATTCGTCTGCCGCTTGGCGGCTTCGAGGAACGGATCCCAGATTGCCCACGCATCGATTGCGCCGCGTTCGAACGCGGCGCGCGCATCGGCGGGCGGTAGGTAGACGGGCTGAATCTCGCTGAATTTCACGCCGTTCTTTGCCAATGCAGCGACCAGAAACCAGTGCACATCCGATCCCCGGTTCAGCGCGATTTTCTTTCCCTTCAGGTCGGCCAATGTTTTGATCGGCGCATCCGGATGGACGAGGATGCCCTCGGCATGCGGCGTTGGAATCTCGTAGGCGGTGTAGACGAAGTTTGCGCCCGCGGCCTGCGCAAACACCGGCGGCGCTTCGCCGACATAGCCGAAATCGATCGCGCCGACATTCAGCCCTTCGAGCAATTGTGGTCCGGCCGGAAACTCGGTCCACTTGACGCCGATGCCAAGCGGCGCGAGTCGTTTTTCGAGTGTGCCGTGTGCTTTGAGCAGCACGAGGGTACTCGCCGCTTTCTGATAGCCGATGCGAATTTCCTTCGCGTGAGTGTCGGCGGCAAAAGCGGCGGTGGAAACGATGGGCAACGCGGCGGCGGCCAGCGAAGCTCCCGCGCCGGCAAGAAACGCGCGACGCGTGAGCAGCGGATGACGGGACATAAGGATGCTCGCAAAAAGAAAAATAACGGGCACGAAACGGCCCGATTGGCTCCGACGATAATTCGTCTGTCGTCCTGGACGAACCGATAAATTCGGATAAGCAAATCACACACGCGCTGCGAAGCATTGGCCGCCGCCGACCAGCGTGAACTTAAGCCCGCCTCGCAGCGACGCGCCGGCACCCGCCGCTACAATCGGTCAACCGCGAGCCAAGCCCGAGCCAAGGGCGCGAAAGTCACCTGCTCAGCGCGTCAGGCAAAACCGTATCAATCGCTAAAAGGGAAAAAGAAATATCGTGCCTTTAACAACTGCACTCACCCCGTGGGCTACCCACGACACTCAGCTCATCCTGGCGTGCGCGCTCGGGCTCGCAGTGATCATCGTCTTCATCAGTGTGCTGAAGCTCGCGCCGTTTCTGTCGATTCTGATCGGCACATTCGCAGCGGGGTTTGCGGCCGGTCTGCCGCTCGACGCGGTCGCTAGCGCCTTCAGCAAAGGCGCGGGTGCGTTGCTCGGCGACGTCGGCATCATCATTGCGCTGGGGGCGATGCTCGGCGCGCTGATGGCCGAATCGGGCGCGGCCGACCGGCTCGTGTCGACGATCCTCGCGCACTCGACGCCGCGCACCTTGCCCTGGATGATGGCCGTCGTCGCATTGCTGATCGGCTTGCCGTTGTTCTTCGAAGTCGGCCTCGTGATGATGGTGCCGATCATCTTCGTGATGGCGCGCCGCTCGCAGCAGCCGATCCTGCGCATCGCGATTCCCGCGCTCGCCGGCATGACGACGCTGCACGCGTTGCTGCCGCCGCATCCGGGTCCGCTGATCGCGGTGAGCGCGCTACATGCCGACCTCGGTTTGACGCTCGGCCTCGGCTTGATCGTCGCGATTCCGGCGGTGATTCTCGCGGGCCCGCTGTATGGAATCTGGCTGTCCAAACGGATGCAGGTGGCCGAGCCCGAGGAAATGGGCAAGCTGTTCACCGCGCAGCAAAACGGCGCTGAGCCGCCGGGTTTCGCGATTTCGCTGATCACGATCCTGCTGCCCGTCGTGCTGATGCTCGGACGTACAGTCGCGAAATTGCTGCTACATCCGGAGACCTTCGCGTTCGACGCGCTGAATTTTCTCGGTGAGCCGCTGATCGCGCTCGGCCTCACCGTACTGTTCGCAATCGTGGCGCTCGGCTGGTCGCGCGGGATGGCGCGCGAGCGCGTCGGCGGCATCTTGCGCAAGAGCCTGCCGCCGATCGCCGCGCTATTGCTGACGATCGGCGCGGGCGGTGGCCTGAAGCAGGCGCTCGTTGTCGCGGGCATCAGCACGACGATCGGCAAGATTGCGATCGGCGCGCATATGCCGCTGATTCTGCTTGCCTGGCTGATCGCGGTCGCGCTGCGCCAGGCCACCGGTTCGGCGACCGTCGCCACCACGACGACAGCCGGCATCGTGGCGCCGGTCGTCGCGGGTCTGAGCACCACGCACAATTCGCTGATGGCGCTTGCGATCGGCGCGGGCTCGGTGTTTTTCTGCCATGTGAACGACGCGGGTTTCTGGATGGTCCGCGAATATTTCGGGCTCCAATTGAAGCAGACGGTGCTGGTCTGGTCGGTGTTACAGACTATCGTCTCCGTCGTTGGGCTCGCGTTGACGCTCGTTTTGTGGACCGCGCTGACCTGACACACGGCAGCGCGCGTGACTTTATGCGATAGCGTCAGCGTCAGTATCTGCGCAGACCGTTGACGCATGCCCGTGCTGCTCGCTTTTCGCGGCGAGCGGCGCCGCTTAAACTGGCTGGCGAGCGATGCACATCCCACTTGTTGCACCGCCGACAAACCGGAGGAGCCACCGCCATGCTCGAGTTGAGACCGTCATGTGAAGGGCTGCGGCAAGTTATTGCCGCCGAACGCGTCTGACGCGATGATCTGCACGTACGAATGCACGTTCTGCGAAGTTTGTGCGCTGACGAAACTGCGCAACGTGTGCCCGAATTGCGGTGGCAATTTCGCGCCTCGGCCGATCCGCACGCGCGCGCAACTCGACAAACATCCTGCGCGCACGCAAGCGCAGCCGGTCTTTGTCGATGAAGCATCACACGCGCGATTCTTCGAGCGTTACCGGGATACGCCGCCGGGCGAACGCTGATGATCGTCGCAGCGTGCGGCTCGGGCCGCACCGGGCCACGCCACGCCGCGTCAATTCCGCGCAAGGATCGCATCCGCGGTTCTTTGAGCGTTACCGGAATGCGCCACCGGGCGGGCGTCGACCGCCGCGGTATGCGGCTCGAGCCGCATCGGACAACGGGGCAACGCTACGCCACGTCGATTCCGCGCAAGCACCGCCCGCGCGATTCTTTGAGCGTTACCAGGATACACCGCCAAGCGAACGCTGATGACCGTCGCGGCGTGTGGCTCGAGCCGTATCCGGTAACGCCACGCGACGCCACGTCAATTCCGCGTAGCTCCACAAACCGCTGCATGTCTATACGCCCCTGCAGCGAGCCATGGCCGGGTCGCATAGACCCCGCCCACCAGCTCGCCCCAACCCCACGCATCCAATCCGAAAACAAAAACAAAAAACAAAACCCTCAATCTTCCCGCCCACCCTCACCATCCACCCCATCAGCACCAGCAATACCACTCGTCACATGCGCAGCCATCCTCAGTAACCGGATCTGCTTGCGATAGTTGCGGCAGCCGCTACAAGTCGGCAGATGCAGCCTGATCGCGACCCACTCGCCGGTCGTCAGCGAGCGGTCGAGCGCATCGGACAAGAGGCGCGTGATGTTCGTACACTTACCCATTCGCATCCTCGCTAGAGAGGCCCTTTTCGCTCAGGCAGGTGCGCAGCCGCAGACGCGCCCGATAGATCAGCACGCTGCAATGATTCGCGTTGATCTGCAATTCCGCGCAGATGGCTGCGATTTCCAGATCGAGGAACTCGCGCATCATGAACACGCGCCCGATATG
Organism: Paraburkholderia sp. ZP32-5; assembly: GCF_021390495.1. Classification (NCBI taxonomy): domain Bacteria; kingdom Pseudomonadati; phylum Pseudomonadota; class Betaproteobacteria; order Burkholderiales; family Burkholderiaceae; genus Paraburkholderia; species Paraburkholderia sp. ZP32-5. The sequence goes on from NZ_JAJEJP010000002.1 coordinate 8,302, forward strand.
TTCGGGCAGATGTTCGAGGCACATCTCGAAGAGGCTCCAGAACTGCTGCTGCTGTAATGCGGTTTCGGGCGTTGGCCATGGCCGCGGTTTGGTCTCGCGCGACCAGTGGCCGTTGTCCTTGAAGAGCTCGCGATCGAGCAGCGCTTCGTCATCGAGTTCGGATTCGAGCGCCGACAGATTGACCGTGCGCTGCCGCGCGCGCAGCGTGTCCACGAGCTTGTGGCGCAGGATGCCGAACACCCACGTCTTGTGCTCCGATTGCGCGGCGAACCGGTCGGCCTGGGTCCAGGCGGCCGTCAGCGCTTCCTGCACGGCGTCTTCGGCGGCCGCGGCATCGCGTAGCTGCAAACGGGCGAAGCGCACGAGGTCGCGCCGCAACTGCGCGAGATAGGCGGGATCGTTGAGCGCCGGGCCGCCTAGCTGCGCCATGGCGAGCTCCGCCGAAGCGTCGGCTGCCGTCGATGGCGCCGCGCGTGTTCCTCTGAAACGTCGTAATTCATGAGCGAATGATCGTCCTCGCGCTGTCTGCGGATGGGTGCGCCATTCTCCCTCACGTCCGTACGTCGGCGAAGCGATATTCATCCTGTTCCTTCGCAAAGCGATGATCCGATGAACTTGGTCGCGCCAGCACCGCTACCTATGACAGCGGAAATAGATTATTTCGAAAAATGAAATCAAAGAAATCCGCGACCGAGCGAATGACCTCGGCTGAAGGCGCATAAACGCTCATCGTAATGTCACATATCGCGTGCAGACCGGAAATCGGCATTATTGCAATCGATGAAAAAATATCTTCTCGTCTTCGGTATTTCTGCGCGCTGGTCGGCTCGCTATTCTTCACGCCATCGATCGCTTCCGATCGCGAACCGCACGCTAACGAGGACCCGCACCATGAAACGCATTTTTTCCGCCCTGATCGCTTCCGTTGCACTGTTTGCCGCCGCTTCCGGCGCGGCTCACGCCGAAGCTCCGTCGACCTGCAACGGCCCGGCTTCGTACTGCAACGTGTTCTTTGGCAACTGATCGGCACGGCAAGTTACTGAAGCCAAGCCAAAGCGGAAGCCAAAGCCGAAGCAACACGCGAGGCAAAAAAAGAGGGCGCCAAACGGCGCCCTCTTTGCATTCAACACAACACAAACCACGGCAACAGCAGGCCGTGCCGCTTGCACGGCCTGCCATCTGCGCCACCTATCTTCGAAACCGCGCGACTAGCGGCTCGGCGTTTTCCCGCCGCCATCGAGTCCGGCGCCCGTACGCCACACCTGCTTGCCTTTCTCGGACAACTCGCCGCAACTATGCGTGCTGTCGGCCTCGACGCCGTCGACGGCCATTTCGCCGCCAGCCGGCTCCTGCGCGCGCTGCTTGAGTTTCTTGCGCGCGGCGACGGCTTCGTCGTGAGATTTCCCTGCGTAATCCTGACTCATGACTCGATCCTCCAGAACATGGTGATGTCGATTTGCCTCAAATCCTGCCGACCCGATGGCGTGCTTGATTGACAAGGCAAAAGTCCCACTTATCCACAAGGTTATTCAGCGAAACTGTGGATAAGTTTTTGGCCTGCGGGGTTATCCACCGCCGAATTCGCGTGTCCTGTCCGCATCCGCCAGTGGCTGGCGGGATACCCCGATTTCGCCGTCGACCTTCACACCACTCTCGTAGCTTTTGCCTATGATGGACAGTCCTTACACTTTGCGCGTCGAGCGCCCTATCCGAGGAAGCGAACCATGGCCTATCACATTGCAGTCGTCGTCGGCAGCCTGCGCCGCGAGTCGTTCAATCGCCATCTGGCCCAAGCGGTGATTTCTCTTGCTCCAGCTGACTTCACGTTCGAATTCATCGATATCGGTTCCTTGCCGCTCTACTCGCAGGACTACGATGCCGACTATCCGGAAGCCGGCAAAAAGCTGAAGGAGCGCCTCGCAGCCGCGAACGGCCTGCTGTTCGTGACCCCCGAATACAACCGCTCGATTCCCGGCGTGCTGAAGAACGCGCTGGATTGGGGTTCGCGTCCGTGGGGCACGAACTCGTGGGGCAACAAGCCGGGCGCGGTCATCGGTACGTCGGTCGGCGCGACCGGCTCGGCGCTTGCGCAGCAGCATCTGCGCAACGTGCTCGCCTATCTCGACGTCGCGACGATGGGGCAGCCGGAAGTCTTCATCAAGCACGACCTCGCCGTCATCAACGACAAGGGCGAGATCCTCAACGACGGCACGCGCAAATTCCTGCAGACGTTCGTCGACCGCTACGTCGCGTGGGTCAAGCGTCATCACACTGCCTGACGCATTTGTCGGCTCGCCTGTCCCGCCGTGGATGGATGACGCGAGCCTCTAGCAATTCCCGTGTCGGCCACGCGCGCGGCCGACCGCGGCTGACATCTCCCGCCTGATGAACCAGCGGCCGCCGGCCGCTGGCGCCACATCCACCGCGGCTAAACGTGATGACGCCCCGTCACCCGTTCCCAGCCGTGACGTACCGCGAGCTTGAAGCGCTCCCACGTGCTGTCCGGCGACGTGGTTTCCCAATGGCGCCGCGCTTCGGCCTCGATGTCCTCCCATGGACGGTCACGGAAACGCGTGTCCTTGCCGATTTCCGCGCCGTAGCGATAGGCCGGCACATAGTCCTCGTAGCGCGCATTCTCGGCGGCGTACTGCTCGTCGTAGTGCGCGCGAAAATCCTCTTCGTATTCCAGATACTCGTTCGGCATGTCGCCGCCCGCGCCGGTGCCCGGCTGTCCGCCTTCCGGCACGATTTGCGACGGCGACGGCGACATCACCGCGCCCGAGCCCGGCACCGAGCCAGCGGCGAGCGCGCCACGAGCCGCATCGCCGGTGAGCGGATCCACGACGGGTTCGCTGATCGGATCGGTCATCGGCTGTTCGCCGAACGGCGGCGGCGCAAATGGCTTGGCGTCGGAGCCGGTCGGCGGCACGACGTATAGCGGATCGGATGGCTGGGCGGCAGTGGGCCGCGTCGTTCCGGTAGCCGACGTTGCACCAGTCGCTCCAGCGATTCCTGTTGACTCGAATTCGCTGCTCGCGACGTCGGCTGGACGCACCCCGCCGATGGTTGTCGCGTTCGCCCGCGCCGCGCTCGCGCTCGTGGTCTCCGGCATCCCTGCCGTACCCGTGGTTCCCGCCATCCCCGGCGCAGCAACACCCGCCCCCGTCGTCGCACTCGATGACCGAGGCGTACCCGGCATCACCGCGCCGACGCCCAGTTCGTCGAGCACCGAATGCTCGCGTGCGCTCGCGGCCGCGCCTTGCGCGTCCCAATCCGGCAACTGGTTGCCGATATCGGTCGCGCCGAGCCGCACCAGCGTGTTGCGCGCGAGTTCCGCATGCGATTCGCTCGCGGCATGCACGCACACAAGTACCGCGCCGCGGCGCATCGCTTCGGCGTAACGCGCGGTGTCCGAGCTGCGCGGGCCCGTCGAAAACAGGCTCGACAGAAAGCGCTCGATATTCGCGAGCATGCCCGCGTTGGCGACTTCGCCGGTGGCCGAGCCGACCGACGGTTCGGGGTTCGCCTGCACGTCGATCTTGTCGCGTGCGAAACCGGTTTGCACGAGCGTGTCGCGCGCGCTTTCGGCTTGCATATAGGTATCGAATAAGCCAATCACCGTATGTTGCATGGTCGTCTCCCGGCAGGTTCTGGCGGACCGGGCAGCGCCGATGGCGCCGCCCACCTTGCTGTGATTTATCCCGCAACGATCATGCCGGAATCCGACCGTGCGCCGCCGCGCCCTCTCGCAGCGCGCGTCGCAGCGGCTCTCCATGCAAAAAAGCGCGGCTGTGCGCCGCGCTTTTACAAGTTCTGGTAAATGACGCCATACCCGGCCGCTCGCTGCGCGCCGCGCGTCGCGAGCGTTACGTATCCGCCGGATGCGCCGCCTGATCGGAATCCGTCGGTTCGAGATTGCGCTGGATCGTTTCGAGCAGCTTTTCGAGCAGCCCGATATCGAACGGCTTCGAAAGCACGCGCACGTTCACGTGCCGCGCACGGTCGAGTTCCTCCGCGTAGCCGGTGACGAGAATCACCGCCAGCGGGGTGTCGAACGCGAGTACCGCTTCGGCCAGGTCGATGCCGTTCAGCTTGCCGGGCATGTGAATGTCGGACAGCACCAGATCGAACGGCAACGGCTCGCCGGTCGTCGCGCACTTGGCGCGCGCGTCTTCGAGCATACGCAGCGCGAGGTCCGCGTTGAACGCGCAGGTGACGTGATGGCCCATCATCTGCAGCAGCGCTTCTGTGCCGGCGGCCACCTCCTGATTGTCCTCGACGAGCAGCACGCGCAGCCCCGGCGGCGCGGCACATTCCTGCGCGTCGGCTTCGGCCGGTGCGGCGCTCTGCGGCTCCGCCGACGCGCGCGGCAGATACAGACGCACCGATGTACCCGCGCCGATCGCGCTGTCGATCGCCGCGAGCCCGCCCGAGCTTTCGCAGAACGCAAATACCTGCGGCAGGCCGAGGCCGGTGCCCGCGCCCTTCGGCTTGGTCGTAAAAAGCGGTTCGAAGGCGCGCGCGAGCACGTCGGGCGCCATGCCGGTACCGGTGTCTTCGAGCGACACCTGCACGAAGTCGCCGGTGATCGGGAAGCCGTCCTCGTGCCGGAACACGACGTTGCTCGCCCGCACGGTGAAGCGCCCGCCGCTGGCCATCGCGTCGCGCGCGTTGACCGCGACGTTGATCAGCGCGAGTTCGAGTTCCGCGACGTCGACGCGCACCGGCCATGTGTCGATGCCGCTGTCGATCACCAGCGACACCTTCGCGCCGAGCGATGCGCGCAGCAACTCGCGGCACGTCGGCAGCCAGTGTTCGAGCGACAGCGTCTCGGTACGCAGCGGCTGCTTGCGCGCGACGCCCAGCAGTTGCCGCGTGAGCGACTGGCCGCTCTTCAGCGCGCGCTCCATCGCCGACAGTTCGCGGTCGAGCCCGTTCACGCCGCGCCGCCGCAAGATCTGCACGTTGGCCGACACGATCATCAGCAGGTTGTTGAAGTCGTGCGCGACGCTGCCGACCAGCGTGCCGAGCGCTTCCATCTTGCGCGACTGGCGATACGCGGATTCGATCGAGCGGCGCATCGACGCTTCGGCCTGCCAGCGCCGCCATGCTTCCTCTTCGGCGCCCAGCCGCCGCAGCGACAGCCAGATCACGCACCACAGCGCGATCGACGGCGTGAACATCGACAGGATCAGCACGGTCAGGTGCCGGTACCACGCGCTCCAGATCGCCGAGGTGCGATAGGCGCACAACACGTATACCGGGTACGAACCGACGTGCCGGAACGCGACGATCAGATTGCCGCCGATGTGCGACGCGTGCACCCGCAAGACGCCGGACGATTGCCCGCTCGCGACTGCGCGCGCGAACGGCGAATCGGGCGCCATCGCGACCGGTTCGCGCGAATTCGACGGGTAGCGCGCGAGCACCGCGCCGTCCTTGCGCGCGAGGCTCATGATGACCGGCGTCCTGTCGCTGTCGCCGAGCAGTTCGCGATAGAACGCGTCGAAGTATCTCGGCCGCAGCGCGATCGACACGACGCCGGCGAACGAGCCGTCGGGGTTCTTGCGTTCGAGGCCCATGTTGAACACCTGCTCTCCCGCCACGGCCCCGCTCATCACTTGCGATACCGCCTCCAGATCGCTGCGGTCGCGGATGCCGACGAAGTCGCTTCGCTGCCCGATCGACAGCACCGGCACCGGATAGAAGCGGCTGCTCGCGAGCAGCGCGCCGTCGTGCCCGAAGATCGACATCGCGGCCACCTGCGGATAGCCGCCGCCCATCGTGCGCAGCCTGTCGTGGATCGTGAATTCGCGCGCGCGGATGCCGTCGTCGTCGAGGCCTTCCGTCAGATCGACGATGCGCGAGTTCAGCGCCACGTTCATGTCGAACACCTTCAGCGCATGTTCTTCCGCGACGCGTACCGTGCGCAGCGTCAGCTCGGTCGCGTCGGCTTCGCGCGCGCGCAGGTCGCCGAGCGCCATCGCCGCGACGTAGATGAACGGCAGCACGACGGCAACGGCCAGCAGCGCGATCAGCGTCATACGCCGCACGTGGAAATTCTGTTCCGGCACCGTGGGGAACGATGCATCGTCGTGCTCGCGGGCGGCACGGCGGGACAGGCGGTTCGCGCGCGTCGACTCGACGCGGTCAGAGCTCATTTCGTTAATGCCTAAAGTCGTCTGGAACGGACGGCCCCGTGACGGGCCGGTATCGGCACCTCGCCGCCTCCAAAAGAAGGATAGACGGCGGGTGAGGAAAAATTGACGCAAAGCGCGGAGTCTTATGTTCGCCGTGTAACGGTTCGCTAAAAGCGGCGTTAAATCAGCGATGAATCGGGAACCGCAAACGTACACAAAAGTATGAACAATAAAGAATTCGCGCAGAAACTACTGAATTATTTTGCAAATCTGGCCTATGAGGAAAAATCTCTTTAATCAAACCTATTCTGGCGGGTTGCCACGGGCATAGGTTTGCTTCGACAATCCTCGGCACGATAAAAAGGCCGTCGCCACGTCGTCTGTGCTCCGGATCGTCATGGTCCGCCGAACGCGTCCTGCCGCACACGCTCTCCTCTCGCCGGGCAATCCGCTTTTCAGCAGGCGTCACTGTACTTTGCCGCGGGTCGATCGACCACGCGCCGAAGCGAGCCGCTATCCGTTTATCGAAACGAACACGAACACCCACGAGCTGATTCCGCTTTCCGACTTGCCCATATTGCCCGACGCTTCCAGACCCATGTTGCCCATTGTGATCGCTGACGATTCGCTGCTCGCGCGCAAGCTGCTCACGAAAGCACTGCCGCCGGACTGGGACGTCGACGTGTCCTACGCGACGAACGGCCGCGAGGCGCTGGCGCTGTACCGCGAGGGCAAGGCTTCGGTGATGTTCCTCGATCTGACGATGCCGGACATGACCGGCTACGACGTGCTCGAAGCGCTGCGTCACGAGGAGCTGAACACCTTCGTGATCGTCGTTTCCGCCGACGTGCAGCCGCTCGCGCGCGAGCGCGTGCGCGAACTCGGCGCGATCGCGTTCATTGCCAAGCCGGTGACGCCCGAGGCGGTGCTGCCCATCCTCAAGGAGTACGGCTTGTATGCCTGAGCCAGCCTTCACCGAAGACCAGCGCGACGCGCTGCAGGAGATCGCCAACCTCGCGATGGGCCAGGCGGCGACGCGTCTCGCGCGGTTGCTCGAATCGTTTATCGAGCTGTCGGTGCCGCGCGTGCAGGTGGTGGACGTGGGCGACGCGGCGCGCACGCTGCGCGAGATGACCGGCATCGACGAAACGGTCAGCGCGGTGCGTCAGGGCTTTCGCTCGGACATCAAGGGCGAGGCGCTGGTGATCTGCCGCAGCGACAGCATCGCGCAACTGTGCGCGCTGGTGAGCGACCCGTATTCGCGGTCGAGCTACGAGGCGATCGGCGAGCGCGAACTGATGCTCGATGTCGCGAACCTGCTCGCCGGTGCGTGCGTGTCGTCGATCCTCGACCAGCTCGGCCGCACGCCGGTGTTTTCCGCGCCGGGCGTGCTCGGCGAAGCGCTCACGCTCGACGAAGTGTTTCAGCCCGGCACGCTGCAATGGCGCAAGGCGCTGCTCGTCGAAGTGAATTTCGCGCTCGAAACGCAGAGCTTTCGCGCGCATCTCGTGATGCTGATGGCCGAAGAGTCGATTCACCATATGAACGAAGCGCTTGACGCGCTGTTGTCCAGTCTATGAATGCTTCCGTGGAATCGTTGAGCGACCTCGTGGTCGAGCGGGTGGGCTTTGGCATCTTCGTGCTCGATCGCGATATGAACGTGCTGATGTGGAACCGCTTCATGCAGGACCACAGTGGGCTCGCACCCGACCAGGTGGTGGGCCGCCCGATCTTTACGCATTTTCCGGATCTGCCGCGCGTATGGCTGTCGCGCAAGATCGAAAGCGTGTTCCAGCTCGGCACCTTTGCCTTCAGCTCGTGGGAGCAACGGCCGTATCTGTTCCGCTTCGATCATGACCGGCCGATTACGGGCGGCGTCGATTTCATGCAGCAGGACTGCACGTTCATGCCGCTGATGCGCGAGCGCGAAGTGGTGGCCGTCTGCGTGACGATCTCCGATGTCACGCATGTGAGCATCGTGCAGCGCGAACGCGAGGAGGCGGTCGCGAAGCTGCAGGAATACGCGAATCTCGACGGGCTGACCGGCATCCCCAACCGGCGCTTTTTCGAAGCGCGTCTGCAGGCCGAGTTCACGCGCTGGCAGCGCTACGGCGGTGATATGTCGATGCTGCTGTTCGATCTCGATCACTTCAAGACGATCAACGACCAGTTCGGCCACGGCGGCGGCGATACCGTGTTGCGCGTGATGGCCGAGCGCGTCGCCAACGTGGTGCGCGCGCAGGATACCTTCGGGCGCTTCGGCGGCGAGGAGTTCGCGCTGCTGCTGCCGTGCACGCCGCTGGACGACGCGATGCTGGTGGCGGACAAGATTCGCCGCGTGATCGCCGAGACGCCGGTCGAGTTGCTGGGCACGAGCGTGGCGGTCACGGCGAGCTTCGGCGGCGCGGCGGCGCACGCGGGCGCGCCCGCCTACGACGTGCTGATCAACGAGGCCGACGCGGCGCTCTACAAGGCGAAGCGCCAGGGACGCAATTGCTCGGTCGCATTCCGGCTCGCCGGGGCCGATTCGTAGCGAACGCCGCGCCGCGCGGTCTTCCCCTCCGTCCCCATATCCGGGCGCGAAACTGCGGCCGGCTGCAAAGATTGCTATACTTTTCGCCGTTTCCGGCCTCCTGGCCGGCTCTTTCGCGCGTGTCCGCGCGCGCGGGCGCACTGCCCAGCGGGTCGGCATAAAAACCTCTTTGATCGCCTTTCAGCGGGCGCCTCCAGCGGAGATCGTCTTGGCTGTTTCCAATCTTGTCGTGGACGATACTGAAATCGACGCCGCTGCCGCTACGTCCGGCAGCTCGTTCTATCTTGCGATGCGCATTCTGCCGGTGGCGCAGCGCGACGCGATGTATCAGGTCTACGCTTTCTGCCGCGCCGTCGACGACATCGCCGACAGCGACCTGCCACGCGCCGAACGCGCGGCTGCGCTGGAGCAATGGCGCGCCGACATCGACGCATGCTATGCCGGCGCACCGCGCGCATCGCTGCGCGCGCTCACGCGGCACATCCACACCTTCCATCTGCAACGCGAAGATTTCCACGCGATGATCGATGGCATGGCGATGGACGCCGCCGCCGACATCTGCGCGCCCGACGACGCGACGCTCGACCTGTATTGCGACCGTGTCGCGAGCGCGGCGGGCCGTCTGTCGGTGAGGATATTCGGGATGCGCGAAGAACCGGGCAGGCTGCTCGCGCATCACCTGGGCCGCGCGCTGCAGCTCACTAACATCCTGCGCGATATCGACGAAGACGCCGATATCAACCGCTGCTACCTGCCGCTCGAACTGCTCGCGCGCGAAGGCATCGCGGTCACGAACCCGCACGAAATCGCCGACGATCCTTCGCTGCCGCGCGTTTGCGCGACGCTCGCCGAGCGCGCGAAGGAGCACTTCGCCGCATCCGACGCGATCATGGACCGCGAGCCGCGCATGCAGGTGCGCGCGCCGCGCATCATGTCGGGCGTCTATCGCGTGCTGCTGGAGCGCACGCTCGATCGCGGCTTCGACATTCCGCGCACCAAGGTCCGCAAGCCGAAGCTGCGTCTGCTGTGGATCGTCGCGCGGTACGCGCTGTTCTGAGCTGATGCCGAAGCTCGTCCACGTGGTCGGCGCGGGCGCGGCCGGCCTCGCCGCCGCCGTGCAATTGCAGCGGCGCGGCGCGCGGGTCGTGCTGCACGAAGCGCAGGACCACGCGGGCGGCCGCTGCCATTCGTTCTACGACGCGCGGCTCGGCACGACACTCGATAGCGGCAATCACATCGTGCTGTCGGGCAATGCGTCGACGCTGAACTACCTGCGCGCGATCGGCGCCGCCGACGAACTGGCCGGTCCGTCGCTGCCCGAGTATTCATTCGTCGACCTGGCCACGCGGGCGCGCTGGAACGTGCGCCTGTCGCCGGGGCGGTTGCCGTGGTGGATTTTCGATCCGCACGCGCGCACGCCGAACACGCACCCGGCCGATTATCTGGCGCTCGTGCCGCTGCTGTTTGCGAAGCCCGGCCGCAGCGTCGCGCAGACGATGCGCTGTGACGGCCCGCTGTGGGACAGGCTGCTCAGGCCGCTGCTGCATGCGCTGCTCAATGTCGAGCCGCGCGATGCGTCGGCCGAACTGACCGGCGCGATCGTGCGCGAGACGCTGCTCGAGGGCGGCCTCGCGTGCCGGCCGCTGATCGCGCGCAACGGCCTTGGCAGCGCGTTCGTCGACCCGGCGTTGCGGCTGCTGCAACATGGCGGCGCGACGATCCGGCTCGGCTCCCGGCTGCAAGACATCACGTTCGCGGCCGAACCGGCTCGCGTGCGGGCGTTGCATTTCGGCGAGGACAGCATCACGCTCGGCGTGAACGAGGCCGTCATTCTGGCGCTGCCGCCCGAAGTGGCGCCGGCGCTCGTGCCGGGGATGTGCGCACCGAACCGCTTCGCGGCGACGATCAATGTGCATTTCGCCGTCGAGCCGCCGGTCGGCTTGCCGCCAGTCAGCTGTCTGCTGAACGGCACGGCCGAATGGCTGTTCGCGTTCGATGGTCGCCTGTCGGTAGCGCTCGCCGATGCCGGCAAGCAACTCGATACGCCACCCGATGCGCTGGCGGCGACCGTATGGGCCGAGGTCGCGCGGGCGATCGATCTGCCGCTCGCGCCGATGCCGCCGTGGCAGGTCGTCGCTGAACCTCGCGCGACATTTGCCGCGCTGCCCGCGCAGGAAACGCTGCGCCCGGGCATGCGCACTCGCTGGAACAACCTGATGCTGGCGGGCGACTGGACGGCCACCGGCCTGCCCCCGACGCTAGAAGGCGCGATCCGCTCCGGCCAGAAGGCCGCGGATGCGCTGCTGAATCAAACGATGGAACGCTGATGAACGATTTATCCGAAAGCCAGCCGCTCGATGCGGTTCTGCCTGAATCCGCCGACGCGGCGCTTGCCGCGGCCGACACGACCGCCGAGCCGAGCGAGCCGCCGGTGCTCGCTGCTGCTGCGACTGCCTCCGCAACCGACACCGCGACTCCGCTCGACATCTCGATCACGCGCGCGACCGACGCGATCCTCGCCGCGCAGCAGCCCGACGGCCACTGGGTCTACGAACTCGAAGCCGACGCGACGATTCCGGCCGAATACGTACTGCTGGTTCACTACCTCGGCGAAACGCCGAACCTCGAACTCGAACAGAAGATCGCCCGTTATCTGCGCCGTATCCAGCTGGCCGACGGCGGCTGGCCGCTCTTTACCGATGGCGCGTTCGACGTCAGCGCGAGCGTGAAAGCGTACTTCGCGCTGAAGATGATCGGCGATCCGGTCGACGCCGAGCACATGGTGCGCGCGCGCGAAGCGATCCTCGCGCACGGCGGCGCGGAACGCGTGAACGTGTTCACGCGGGTGCTGCTCGCGCTGTTCGGCGTGGTGTCGTGGCGCGCGGTGCCGATGATGCCCGTCGAGATCATGCTGCTGCCGATGTGGTTTCCGTTCCACCTGTCGAAGGTATCGTACTGGGCGCGCACCGTGATCGTGCCGCTGCTGGTGCTCAACGCGAAGCGGCCGCTGGCGCGCAATCCGCGCAAGGTGCGCATCGACGAGCTGTTCCGCGGCGCGCCGGTCAACACCGGCATGAACGAACGCGCGCCGCATCAGCACGCGGGCTGGTTCGGCTTTTTCCGTTGTGTCGATACGGTGCTGCGCGCATTCGACGGCCTGTTCCCGAAGGCCACGCGCGAGCGCGCGGTTCACGCGGCGGTCGCGTTCGTCGACGAACGGCTGAACGGCGAGGACGGCCTCGGCGCGATTTTCCCGGCGATGGCCAACTCGGTGATGATGTACGACGTGCTCGGCTATCCGGCCGATCATCCGCATCGCGCGATCGCGCGCAAGTCGCTCGACAAGCTGCTCGTGATCAAGGAAGACGAAGCGTATTGCCAGCCGTGTCTGTCGCCGGTATGGGACACCTCGCTGGTCGCGCATGCGCTGCTCGAAACCGGCGAGGCGCGCGCCGAGCAGGCGGCCGAGCGCGGGCTCGACTGGCTGCGTCCGTTGCAGATTCTCGACGTGCGCGGCGACTGGATCTCGCGCCGCGAACACGTGCGCCCAGGTGGCTGGGCGTTCCAGTACAACAACGCGCATTACCCGGACGTCGACGATACGGCGGTCGTCGTGATGGCGATGCATCGTTCGGCGGCGCTCACGCAATCGACAGCCTATGAGCAGGCGATGGCGCGCGCGCGCGAATGGGTGGTCGGCATGCAGAGCAGCGATGGTGGCTGGGGCGCGTTCGAGCCGGAAAACACGCAGTACTACCTGAACAACATTCCGTTCTCCGATCACGGCGCGCTGCTCGATCCGCCGACGGCCGACGTGTCGGGCCGTTGTCTGTCGATGCTCGCGCAGATCGGCGAATTGCCGCAAAACAGCGAGCCGGCGCGGCGCGCGTTCGACTACATGCTGAAGGAGCAGGAGTCGGACGGCAGCTGGTACGGACGCTGGGGCCTGAACTACATCTACGGTACGTGGACTGCGCTGTGCTCGCTGAACGCGGCGGGCATGTCGCACGACGACCCGCGCATGAAGCGCGCGGCGCAGTGGCTCGTGTCGATCCAGAATGAGGACGGCGGCTGGGGCGAGGGCGGCGAGAGCTACAAGCTCGACTATCGCGGCTACGAGCGCGCGCCGAGTACCGCGTCGCAAACCGCGTGGGCGCTGATGGGCCTGATGGCGGCAGGCGAGGTCAATCACGACGCAGTCGCGCGCGGTATCGACTATCTGCAGCGCGAACAGCGCGAGCATGGGCTGTGGGATGAAACGCGCTTTACCGCGACCGGCTTCCCGCGCGTGTTCTATCTGCGCTACCACGGTTATCGCAAGTTCTTCCCGCTGTGGGCGCTGGCGCGTTTCCGTCATCTGAAGCGCAATGGGCTCACGCGCGTCGCGGTCGGGATGTAACGGATGTCCTTGTCGATAACGTCGCCGGCGGGTGCTGGTGCTGGTGGCTTGCCCGTGATCGTCGTGACCGGCATGGCGTTCGAGGCGCGCATCGCGCGTGGTGACGGCAGCGAGCGGGTCGAAGTCGTGTACGCGGCGCGTGCCGATCTGCTTGAACGCGCGCTGAGCGCGGCGGTCGCGCGTGGCGCGGCCGGGATCATCAGCTTCGGTACGGCGGGCGGGCTCGCGCCCGATCTGGAGCCCGGCGCGTTGATCGTTGCCGATGCGGTGAATGGACCGTTCGGGCGGCTCGATACCGATCGGCAGTGGGCGGACAGGATCGCCACGGCCGTGACCGCGACGGCGGCGCGCAGCGGGCTTGCTGGGCGTTTGCGACGCGGCCCGATGGCGGCTGTCGCCGCACCGCTGATTACCGCCGACGACAAACGCGCGCTGCACAACTCGACCGGCGCGCTCGCGGTCGATATGGAATCGCATATCGCGGGCGCGACGGCCGCCGCATATGGCTTGCCGTTCGCGGTGTGCCGCGCGGTCGTCGATCCGGCGTGGCGCACGCTGCCGCCGGCCGCCACGGCTGGCCTGCGCGATGACGGCAGCACGGCGCTCGGACCGATTCTGCGCGAACTGTTGCGGCAACCGTCGCAACTGGGTGCGCTGATGCGTCTCGCCGCCGATGCGCGTGCCGCGCGAGCCGCGCTGGTTCAGGCGCGGCGGGCGATGGGCGAGGGTGGTGTGCTGCGGATGCCGGCCGTCGTTTAACGTGCGTTTTTGTCGAACCGCTATTGCACTGCGGGTGTGGCCGACGCGCCAGCCGGCGCGACAGGTGCAGCTGGCGCAGTAGCCGGCGCTGCGCCGCTCGCCGCCGCATCACCGGGATCGGTGTAGTTAGGCAAGCCGTCCGGCGCGCGTTTCGCGGCACCCGATGCACCGTTCGGTGCCGGCGTCGTGTCACCCGGGTCGGTGTAATTCGGCAAATCATCCGGCGCCGCCTTACCCGCACCGCCCGCCCCCGAAGCACCATTCGGCGCTTCCCCAACATCCCCCGGGTCCGAATAGTTCGGCAGCCCGCCCGCCGGCGCGCCAGCCGCGGGCGCGCTCGCTCCCGTGTTCCCCTGATCGTCGTAATTCGGCGGCGGCGCATTGTTGTCGCTCGTGCCGCGCAGGCGCGCGCGGCGCTGCTGCGTATAGGCATCGCGCACGAACGAGTATTTGTCGAGCGCGGCCTGTTGCAGCAGATCGGTCGCGCCGAGCAGATCCGAGCGCGTGCTCACGAATTGCAGCACGTACAGCGGATTACGCGTTGCCGGTTCCATGTAGTTCAACGGATTGAACTTCACGTCGACGACGAGCCCCATGCTGTCACGCACGGTGCTCGGTCCGAACAGCGGCAACACGAGATACGGCCCCGACGGAATGCCCCAATGCCCGAGCGTCAGACCGAAGTCCTGGTGATGCTTCGGCAAGCCCGCCGGCGTCGCCCAGTCGAGCAGACCGCCGATGCCGAATACCGAGTTGAACGCGAAGCGCATGATGTCTTCGGTCGCATCGGTGATCTTCAGTTGCAGCAACGCGTTCGCGGCGTTGGTGAGGTCGCCGAGATTCGAGAAGAAGTTGCTGACGGCGGTGCGCAGCGGCTGCGGCGTCACCTTCTGATAGCCCTTTGCGACCGGCACCGCGACATAGCGGTCCACGCCGTCGTTGAAACTGAAGATCGCCCGGTTCACGGGTTCGAACGGATCGCCCGGCTTGCGGTCGGGCGCGGTTGCGCAGCCGGAGATCAAACTCACAGCGGTGAGCGTCAGCGTGGCCTGGGTGGCCAATGTGGCCAGGTTGGCGTTACGCAGCTTCATGCCTAAATTCCTTTTTGCTTCGCGCGACGTTGGCGCGGCTTGCCCATCAGCACCGGTTGGAACACCACCGCGCCGATCAGCGTGCAGAACAGCGACAGCGCGAGCAGACGTCCCATGCTCGACGTGCCGGGATGATGCGACAGCCAGAGGCTGCCGAACGCGGTGGCCGTGGTCGCGGCGCTGAACAGCACCGCGTGCGTCAGGCTCGATTGCAGCAGGCCGGTCTGGCCGTGGCGCCACGCCATCACGAAATAGATCTTGAATGCGACGCCGACGCCGAGCATCAGCGGGAGCGCGATGATGTTCGCGAAGTTCAGCGGCATGCCGAACACCACGCACAGTTCGAGCGTCACGAGCGCGGAGACCAGCAGCGGCACCAGCGTGCGCAACACGTCGCCGACACGCCGCAACGCGATCCATAGCAGCACCGCGATCGACAGCAACGCGTAGACGGCCGCTTGCAGGAACGCCTTGATGATCGTGTCGGCCGAATGCAGGATCGAAATCGGTCCGCCGATCGCGCCCGGCTCCGCCTTCTTCACCGCGTGGGCGAAGCGCGCGAGCATCTGGTCGTCGTTCGGATCGACACCGGCGGGCACCTTCGGCGCGATGTCGACGAGCGCGTGGCCGCCCTTGCCGATCCACGTCGCGGTGATGCCCTTCGGCAGGTTCTCGCGGGTGATTTCGGCCGGCTGCAGCAGGTTCGTCAACTGCATCAACGCGATGCGCAGCGTGTCGGACATCGCGACTTCGGCGCGATCGCGCGTGGCGGCATCGGCGCTGGCGAGCTTTTGCAGCGTCGCCGACAGACGCTGCGCTTCGGCCGCGCCCGGCCCCGGATGATCCTCGGCGGCGAGCGACAGCTGGTTCGACGCGCGCTTGAGCGCGGCGACGCGCACTTCGTCGGTGGCCGGCTGCGCGGGTTGCTGCTGCAACGCGGGCAACAACTGCTGCGCGGCGCTCGCGATCAGCATCATCTTCTGTTGCTGGTCGGTCGGCACGAAGGTGCTCAGTGTCGTCACGCGGCCCACTTCGGGCAGCTTGCGCAAACGCTCGGCCATCGCGTCGGCGTCGGCTAGCGACGGCGCGAGCGCATGCACGTTGTTGACCGCCGCTTCCGGTGAATCCTTCAGCGACAGCAGCGTCGCCATCGACTCCGTGTGCGGATCTTTCAGATGCAGCGGATTGAAATCGAAGCGCAGATGCGTGAGCAGCGGCGTCGCGCCGAGCACGACGATCAGCGTGCCGATCAGCACGGGCTTGCGATGATGATCGAGGAAGTCGTCGACCGGCGCGAGCCGCTTGAAGCCCGGCGAGCCGGCTTCGCCCGGCGGCCGAAAGACCTTCAGCAGCGCGGGCAGCAGCGTCATGTTCGTGAAGTACGCGACGAACATGCCGACGCCTGCGATCTGGCCCAGCTCCGATACGCCGCGATAGGCGGTCGGCAGGAACGAGAAGAAGCTCAGCGCGACCGCGACCGCCGCCAGCGTGAGCGGCACGCCGATGCTGTGCGCGGTGTGCATCAGCGCGGCCGATAGCCGGTTGTCGCGATTGCGCTCCTCGCGATACTTGACGCCGAACTGCACGCCGAAATCGACCCCGAGTCCAACGAACAGCACCATGAACGCGACCGAAATCATGTTGAGCGCGCCGACCATCATCAGACCGAGCGCGGCCGTGATTGCGAGGCCGACGAACAGCGTGATGAACACCGCGACGATCATGCGGCCCGAGCGCAGCGCGAGCCACAGAATGATCAGCACGACGACGAAGGTGCCGATGCCGTTGAGCACCGCGCCGTCCTGCACCGACGCGAACTCTTCGTCGGCGAGCGGCTGCTCGCCGGTCAGGCGGACCGTCGCGCCATAGCGTGAGTCCAGATGCAGCGACGCGGCGGTCGCGCGGATCGCCCTCGATGCGCTTGCGCCCGGTTCCAGCGCGTCGTAGTTGACGACCGGCTGCACGATGACGAATGCGCGCGCCGGATCGGTGGCGGCGCTCCTGTCGACCAGCGCGCGCCACGAGAACGCCGCCGGTTGGCCGGCTAGTACGCGATCGAGTGTGTTCGCGCTTTGCGAAAGCAGATGACTCATGTCGCCGAGCTTTACCTGACCCAGTTGCAACGGCAGCAGCAAGCTCGTTGTCAGCGTGCCGGCGAGGCCGGTCAGGCTCGGATCATGCGCAAGCGCATTGACGAGCGGTCGCGACTGCACGAGTTGCGACGTGGTGGACATCACTTCGTCGGTGGACGGGAACAGCAGGCCGTTGTGTTCGAAGAACGGGCCGCCGGTGGGCTGCGAAACCGATGTGAACTCCTTCGAGTCGGCCCTGAGCGCGGCGGTCAGCGCGTTGGCTGCCGCATCGGCGAATTCGGGGGCGCGCGCCTCGACCACCACGAGCACGGTGTCGCCGCGCTCGGGGAACGCGGTGTCGATCGCGTTTTGCAATGCCGTCCATTGCTTGTCGGTTTCGACGAGACGGCTGATGTCCGTATTGATCTTGAAGTTATGCGCGACGTAGACGCCACTCAGAACGGCGAGCACGAACGACAGCGCGATGATCCTGAACGGATGACGCACCGAGTACGCGACGAGACGGACGATAGATGACTTCAGCATGTAGGCGAAAGTGGCCTTATCACGGGTGTTGTTTTTTGACGAAGGTGCATAAGTATACAGAGCCGGAGCACCGCAGCCCGACTTCGGTAGCAAGTGCGGCGCCCGGCGGCGCCGGCCGGGATGGGAACGCAATCCCGGCTATACTGGTCTATCCCTCTTTAGCCTTGGGCTGCGCGGTCCGCCGGCGCTACTTCTCTCTGGTCCTGACGAGCGTATGAAACGATATCTGTCTGCTTTCCTGGCCGCGGCCGTGGTGTCCACGGCCGCGTTTGCGCAAACTGCGCCTGACGCGGTGGTAAAAAGTGCCGTCGAAGGCACCGTTACCGCGATGAAGGCGGACGCGAAGGCGCGCGGTGGCGACATGGCGCAGATCACGCACATTGTCGAAACGCACTTCCTGCCCGCCACCGACTTCCAGCGCACTACGCGTATCGCAATCGGCAAGTCCTGGTCGACCGCGACGCCGGAACAGCAAAAGCAGCTGTACGAGCAGTTTACGCTGCTGCTCACCCGTACTTATGCCGCGTCGCTGTCGCAACTGCGCGACCAGGACGTGAAGTTCAAGTTTATGCCGGTGAGCGTGCCGGGCGGCGCCGCCGACATCGTCGTCCAATCGCATGTCATCAGCAACGGCGGCGACGATGCGATCGACTACCGGCTCACCAAGGGGCCATCCGGCTGGAAGATCTACGACATCAACATGATGGGCGCGTGGCTGATCCAGGTGTATCAAACGCAGTTCGCCGATCAGATCAGCAAAGGCGGCATCGACGGGCTCATCAAGTTCCTGACCGAACACAATGCGCGCGGCGCGTGAGGCTTAGCGCCGGGAGCATTTGACGCGATCAAAGAAAAAGCGCGGTGGCTTGATTGGCCACCGCGCTTTTTTTATGGCTGATGCCTGAAGGCTCACGCGCAGTCCGGGGCGGCGCGCGGCCGCCCGATCGAACCGCTCAGTGTGCGGCAGTCGCGGTCTGCACCTTCTTGCCGGTGCCGGCGCGCTTGATCTCGTCGAGCTTGATCTCGACGTGACGCGAGAACACGTATTCGGCGGGACGCTGCTTGTCGAGCGGGATGTCCTTGGCGAACGCACCCGTGGTCTTCGGACCGCGCAGGCTGACCTTCAGCGCCTTCAGCGGATGCGCGACCGTATCCATCACGGCTGTCGCTTCGAAACCGCAGTGGACCATGCAGTCGGCGCACTTCTCGTAGTTGCCGGTGCCGTACTTGTCCCAGTCGGTGGTTTCCATCAGTTCCTTGAAGGTCTTCACGTAGCCTTCGCCGACCAGATAGCACGGCTTTTGCCAGCCGAACACCGTACGCGCCGGGTTGCCCCACGGCGTGCATTCGTAGCTCTGGTTGCCCGCGAGGAAGTCGAGGAACATCGCCGACTGGCTGAACGACCAGTTCTTGCCGTTGTTGCCGCGCTTGAAGATTTCGCGGAACAGTTGCTTGGTCTTGTCGCGATTCAGGAAGTGTTGCTGGTCCGGCGCGCGCTCATATGCGTAACCCGGCGACACGGTAATGCCGTCGACGCCCATCGGGCCCAGCGTGTCGAAGAACTTCGCGACGCGCTCCGGCTGTGCGTCGTTGAACAGCGTGCAGTTGATGTTCACGCGGAAACCACGGCGCTTCGCCTCGCGGATCGCCGCGACGGCCTTCTCGTACACGCCTTCCTGCGACACCGAGTGATCGTGCGCTTCCTGGTCGCCGTCGAGGTGAACCGACCAGACGAAATACGGATTCGGCTCGTAGTCGTCCATCTTCTTTTCCATCAAGAGCGCGTTCGTGCACAGGTACACGAACTTCTTGCGCGCCATGATGCCCTTGACGATCTGCGGCATTTCCTTGTGCAGCAGCGGCTCGCCACCGGCAATCGATACCACCGGCGCGCCGCATTCGTCGACGGCCTGCAGGCACTCTTCGAGCGACAGACGCTGGTTCAGGATGGGATCCGGATAGTCGATCTTGCCGCAACCATTGCAGGCGAGATTGCAGCGAAACAGCGGCTCCAGCATCAGGGCGAGCGGATAGCGTTTGTTGCCGGAGAGATGCTGGCGCATGATGTATGCACCGACGCGGACTTTCTGTAGCAGCGGAATAGACAAGACGTCCTCCTTAAACTTCGCGTGCAGCGAGTGGTTGCATCAGCTTCGATGGCAACTTGAATTCGACCTTTTCTTCACGGCCCGCCATCGTCGTGACATCGACGGGCCCCAATGCGCGCAGCGCATCGATTACGTTTTTGACCATCTCTTCCGGTGCCGACGCGCCGGCCGTGATGCCGACCGTCTGGACCCCCGCAAACCATTCCGGCTTCACTTCGGAGCCATCGGCGACGAGGTAGCTCGCCACGCCGCTTTCGCTGCCGATTTCGCGCAGCCGGTTCGAGTTCGAGCTGTTGGTGGCGCCAACCACCAGCAGCACTTCCACTTCCTTGCTCAATTCGCGCACCGCGGCCTGACGATTCTGCGTCGCGTAGCAGATGTCGCGCGTGTCCGGACCGACGATGTCGGTGAAGCGGCGCAGCAGCGCGTCGATGATGCCGCGCGTATCGTCGACCGACAGCGTGGTCTGCGTGACGTAGGCGAGCGGCGCATCGGTCGGCAGATCCAGTCTCGCGACCTCGGCCTCGCTTTGCACGAGCAGCACCTTGCCCGGAATCTGACCGATCGTGCCTTCCACTTCCGGATGACCCGCGTGGCCGATCAGGATCAGCGTGCGGCCGGCGGCGACATACTGGCGCCCTTGCACGTGAACCTTGGTGACGAGCGGGCAGGTTGCGTCGAGCACGTCGAGGCCACGGGCTTCGGCATCGCGCTCGACGGTTTGCGCCACGCCATGCGCGCTGAATATTGCCACAGCGCCTTGCGGCACTTCGTCGAGTTCCTCGACGAAACGCGCACCTTTCTGGCGCAGATTGTCGACCACGTGACGGTTATGAACAATCTCGTGGCGGACATACACGGGCGCGCCGTGTTGCTGTAACGCACGATCGACGATTTCGATTGCGCGGACAACGCCCGCACAAAAGCCGCGGGGCTGAGCAAGGATGACTCGCATAAATTGGCGAACTCCGACAGACGCGGGTTTCGAAGAAGTCGGTGAAGCTGACTTTATCGCCGCGCTCATCTTGATTAGTTGACGTCTTGAGCCCCGGCGACCAGCCGGTACAGCAAAACCAAACGCGCATTCTAACGCTATCGGGGCCGCTTTGCTTTGCGGCGCGGCCCTTGTGTTGGGCGCTTGCCGCACCCGCAACGCGGTGTCCAGCGCCGCATCCGGGGGCACCGGGAGCAGGGCGCGGACGCCCGCGGCGGCGTAACGGGCCGCGATCGCACGCTGCGCCGCCGTGGCGGAACCCTTAAACTACCGGTCCTTGCGCGTGCATCGCGCGCCGTCTTACAGAATGGTTTCGAGGCTTGCTGGATGGACGTCGATCCGCACGAGAATTTCCGGATCACGAGCGTATCGTTGCCGAAGGCGCCGCGCGCGGCTGCATTATCTATCAGGCCGCGCGGATCACGGCCGATACTCACAGTGTTCGACGGGTGCGTGACGGCGGCGCGCATCGTGGCAATGCAACTGTCCAGACGTGCCGGCGTGGCGGCACGTTCAATCGAGGGTAATGCTTAATGGCGGCGGTTCTGTTTGTTCTTTCGGGTGTTTCCCTGCTGATCTGGTGCGTGCTGCTGTTCGCGCGCGGCGGCTTCTGGCGCGCGCGCCCCGCCGCCCCGCTGAGCGTTGCGCCGCGCGCCGAGTGGCCGGCCGTCGCGGCCGTGGTGCCGGCGCGCAATGAGGTCGACGTGATTGCCGAGGCGGTCACGTCGTTGCTGCAGCAGGATTATCGCGGCGCGTTCCACGTGATCGTCGTCGACGATCACAGTACGGACGGCACCGCCGATGCCGCGCGAGCCGCCGCATTGCAACTGCAATGTCCGGAACGCCTGACCGTGCTCACCGCGAAACCGTTGCCGCCGGGCTGGTCCGGCAAGGTGTGGGCGCAATCGCAGGGTATCGAGGCGGTGCGCACGCAGGGTCTGCCGGCCGATTACCTGTTGCTGACCGACGCCGACATCGGCCATCCCACCGATGCGCTCACGCAACTGGTCGTGCGCGCGGATGCCGAAAAGCGCGACCTGGTCTCGCTGATGGTGCGACTGCGCTGCGATTCGTTCTGGGAAAAGGCGCTGATTCCGGCCTTCGTGTTCTTCTTCGCGAAGCTGTATCCGTTCGCGTGGGTCAACAATCCGCGCAACCGCACCGCGGCGGCCGCCGGGGGCTGCATGCTGGTTCGGCGCGTGGCGCTGGAAGAAGCGGGCGGCATCGAGTCGATCCGCGCCGAGCTGATCGACGATTGCAGTCTTGCCGCGCGCATCAAGCATCGCGGCGACGGGCGTCATCCGATCCGGCTCGACGTCGCGGCCAGAAGCGTTTCGCTGCGTCCTTACGATAGCTGGCGCGAGATCTGGAACATGATCGCGCGCACCGCGTTCACCCAGCTGCGCTATTCGCCGCTGCTGCTCGCGGGCACGCTCGTCGGCATGGCGATCATCTATCTGCTGCCCCCCGTCGCCGCGCTCGTGCTCGGCCCGCTCGGCTGGCCCGCATGGTTCGCGTGGGCGGCAATGTGCTGCGCTTATGCGCCGATGCTCGTCTACTATCGCCGCTCGCCGCTGTGGGCGCCGTTTCTGCCGCTCGTCGCGCTGTTCTATGTCGGCGCGACGTTTGCCTCGGCGGTGCGCTACTGGCGCGGCAAGGGCGGTCAGTGGAAGGCGCGCGTGCAGGCGCCGGTGCAGGAGCGTTGAGTCGGGCCTTCAACGCAAAACGGATGGACGAAAAAAAAGCGGCTTTGGCCGCTTTTTTGCGTTCGTACCGCGTGTTCGTCCGTCAGGCGTTGCTGAGCATCATGTACATCTGAATCACGACATCCGGCGAGAACGTGAACGGCACCCAGCCGTGGCCAGTGTGGCGCATCACCAGCAGGCGGTCGCCGTTGGACTGCTTCTGTACCGCCATCACCGGATTTTTCGTCGACACGAACTGCCAGCCGGGCGGCACGCCCATCGGCTGTTCCGGCTGCATCGACGCGCGCGCGTTCGATAGCTCCTCGATCAGCTTGCTGATCTGGTCCGGGTGAAACGAGACCATCTGGTCGCCGATCTTCATCGTGATTTCGTCGCGCGTAGGCCGGCCGACTTCGAGCGTCGGCTGCAGTTGCGGAGCGGTGGGCGCGGCGTCGGTTACGGAAGACTCGGGCGCCGGTGCGTCGTGCTCGGCGACCGTCGTCTCGGCGTGCGCTGCATCGGCCGCGGCTTCAGACGCCTGCGATGCCGCTGCGTGTTCGGGTGTCTCGGGAATGTTTTCGGCCTGCGTGGCCACGACAGCCTGAATGAGCTGATCGACGCCCATTTCCAATGCGCCGAGCTGTTCGTGAAGATTCATGCGAGTTTCTCTGGTAGGACCCGCGATTTTACCTGCTGCGCGCGGCCTTGGACCCGTCGCCGGCGCGGGACTTGTAACAAAATGCTTACGCTCGCGCGGAATCGCGAAGGACGGCCGGTGCGCCGTCCCACCTAGATCAGCTCTTCAAATAGCCCGCCTGACGAAACCACTCGAGCGCATCCGCCAGCCCCTCGCGATAAGGCCGCGCGCGATAGCCAAGCTCGCGCTGCGCCTTCGCCGACGTGAAATACATCTTGTTCTTCGACATCTTCAATCCGTCGACCGTGACGAACGGTTCGCGCTTCGTGAATTTGGCGACCGCCTCCGCGCCCATCGCGAGCGGATACAGCGGCCAGCGCGGCAGGCTCAGCGTCGGTGCCTTGCGGCCGGTCAGCGCGGCGATATCCGCGAGCATCTGCTGCAGCGGCAGATTTTCACCGCCCAAGATATAGCGCTCGCCGATCTTGCCGCGTTCGAGCGCGAGGAAATGGCCGGCGGCGACATCCTCGACGTGTACGAGGTTCAGGCCCGTATCGACGAATGCCGGAATCTTGCCGAGCGCCGCCTCGAGGATGATGCGGCCGGTCGGCGTCGGCTTGACGTCGCGCGGACCGATCGGCGTGGACGGATTGACGATCACCGCGGGCAGACCATCCTCGGCGATCATCCGTTCGACCGCGCGCTCGGCGAGCACCTTGCTGCGCTTGTACACGCCGATCGCCTGCGCTGCGGTGAGCGGCGAGGTTTCGTCGGCGGACTGGCCGGAGCTGGTCACTTTCAGCGTCGCGACGCTGCTCGTGTAGACGATGCGCTCGACGCCTTCCTTCAACGCCGCGCGCATCGTTGCCTCGGTGCCTTCGAGATTCGAGCGCTCGATCTCGCTCGGGTCCGGTGCCCACAGCCGGTAATCGGCGGCCACGTGCAGCAGATAGCGCACGCCACGCAGCGCGTTGCGCATCGACGCTTCGTCGCGCATGTCGCCAACCACGATTTCCGCATCGAGCGCTTCGACGTTTTTGCGCGGACTCGTCGCGCGCACCAGCACGCGCACGTTGAAGCCCTTGCTTTGCGCGATGCGTGCCACCGACGAGCCGACGAAGCCGGACGCGCCGGTCACGAGCACGAGATCGCGATTCTGTTCGGTCATTCTGTTTCCATTCCCTGCGTGACGGTCGACGGATTGTACGTGGCGCGTTCGCGAAATGGGCGTTGGCGGGCACGGCCGCGGCGACGCGACTAGAATGCCGGCTTGAAAGATTGACAGGCATTCAAAGGAGAAACCAGCATGGCCCCGGATCTGGACGAGCGCATCGAAACGTATTACGTGCGAGTGCGCGGCATGGTGCAGGGCGTCGGCTTTCGCCACGCGACCGTGCGCCAGGCACACGCGCTGGGTATCAAGGGATGGGTTGCGAATCTCGACGACGGATCAGTCGAAGCGATGCTGCAGGGACCGGCCAATCAGATCGACCGGATGCTGTCGTGGCTGCGTCACGGGCCGCCGGCGGCGCGCGTGACCGACGTGAGCGGCGAGGAGCGTCTGTCGGATAAGCGCTACGAACGTTTTGAGCAGCATTGAGGGCGACGCCGCGGTGAGCGAGGCTCCGCGGCTGAGCTGAATAAATCGCGCGCGCAATGTTCCGCGCGCATCGCCCTCTTTGCAGCGCCTACTGCGCCACCAGCAAACTCTCCGCGAAGCCCCACTCGTCCTCGATCCATTGATGGCTGCACACGAAGCCGGCATCGTCGGCAATCGCGGGCAATTCTTCCGCGCGGTACTTGTGGCTGCTCTCGGTCCAGATCGTTTCGCCTTCCTTCAGCGACACCGTCAACTGCGCCGCGCGCACGTGCGCGGTCAGATCACGCTTCGCGCGCAAATGCATCTCGATGCTGCGCGCGTCCGGGTTGAAGCGCGCGACGTGCTCGAACGCGTCGAGCGGAAAGTCGCCATCGAGTTCGCGATTGATGCGCGCGAGCAGATTCAGATTGAACGAAGCCGTTACGCCGACCGCATCGTCGTACGCGGCGATCAGCACCGGCGTCGGCTTGATCAGATCGGTGCCGAGTAGCAACGCGTCGCCGGGCGCGAGCATGTTGCGGATATCGCGCAGAAAACGCGTGGCCGCGAGCCTGCCGAAGTTACCGATCGTGCTGCCGAGAAACAGCACGAGCAGCCGGTCGCCTTGCGCGCGATGCCGGCTCACTTCGGCGAGACCGGCCAGGTAATCGCGCTCGTAACCGACGATCGAAATCCGCTCGATGTCGCCGAGTTCACGCCGGCACAACTGCAATGCACTGCGCGAAATTTCAATCGGGCAGTAAGAAGTGGGGCGTTTTTTACACAGTGCTTCGAGAATGCGGCGTGTTTTGCGGCCGCTGCCGCTGCCGAGTTCGGCGACGGTCACGTCATGCGGCAAATGTCCGACGATGTCCGCTGCGTGCTTCGTAAGCAGGTGTTCCTCGGCGCGCGTCACGCCGTATTCGGGCAATACGGTAATCACTTCAAAAAGCGCGGAGCCGACTTCATCGTACAGATACTTCGACGGCAGTTCTTTTTGCGGCGCGTGGGTAAGGCCCGCGCGCACGTCGGCCGCGAAGGCTCGGCGTAGTTCGGAAGGCGAGTTGCCAAGCGATAGGGCTGGCTGGGTCATGCTGGCTCCAGTAGTCACATTCGATAAGCGGAAAAGTTGCCGGGTAGTGGCATGCGTGGTCAACGCGGTTGACGCATGCCGTGGGCGAGAAGCGCGGGTGGGCGCGGGGGGGCATCCCCGCGGCTGCCTGAAAGTTGCGCTCAGGACTGCATTCGCCGGCCCGGCTCGTGGGTGCTGCCAGGTGATGCCGAGAGGTGGTGCTGCGTGAGCCGCCGCGAACGGCGGGCGAGCAGCGTGCAATGTTTCATAGCAAGATTCGCGCACGAGTCGGACCTGAACCGGAAATCGATACTCAATGAAACCGGAACGCGGTTCGCCCCCGAGGCGCATGAAGTTATGTTCTAGCGCATCGACGGCCGATGCGCACGACTAATTGCAGCCGGCTGACGAAAAAGCGCGAACCCTGTCAGCCGACAACCCGTCTAGAATGCCCGATTTGCGCCATTCGTGCTTCGGCCTCAAACGACCAGAACAACGATGCAGCGTCTGCCTGCTTACGAGACACCACATTCCATGATCATCCCGACCATCACGAACGTCGCGCGCGCGGCTGCCGCGCCGTGCTTGCGCGCGCCCGCAAGCGCCGTATCGAACCCGTCGATCACCCCGTGCGCGGCGTCCGCGTGCCGGACCGCGCAATGAACCACAACGACTTCAGACGCGGTATTGCATTGTCGGTCGGCGCGTCCGCGATGTTCGCCTTGTTGTCTGCTTACGCGACGCTGCTCAAACCGCTCTCCGGCCTCGACATCTTCGCGTGGCGGATCGTATGGACCGCGCCGGGCGCGCTGCTGCTCGTCGCGTTGCGCAAACGTCTGCCGATTCTGCGTCAGCTTGTTGACCGCATGGTGACGGAGCCGAAGCTCGGCATCGCGATGGTGGTTGCGTCGGCGTTGCTCGGCATACAGCTATGGTTGTTCCTGTGGGCGCCGCTGCATGGCCGCATGCTCGAAGTGTCGCTTGGCTATTTCCTGTTGCCGCTCGCGATGGTGCTGGTCGGCCGCTTCCATTATCGCGAGCGCCTCGACGCGTTGCAGTGGCTTGCGGTCGCGTGCGCGGCGATCGGCGTCGGTCACGAACTGTGGGTGACCGGCGCGTTTTCATGGCCGACGCTCGTGGTGGCGCTCGGCTATCCGCCGTATTTCGTGCTGCGTCGCAGGATCAATCTGGATTCGCTTGCGATGTTCACCGTCGAAATGGCGCTGCTGGTGCCGGTGGCGGTCGTGTTCATCGTGGTTGGCGGCTCGCTGCAAGCGATCGCCGGGCGCGTGGAGATGTGGTGTCTGCTATTGCCGGGCCTCGGCGCGTTGAGCACGGTCGCGCTTGCTTCGTATTTGAAGGCGAGCCGTCTGTTGCCGGTCGCGTTGTTCGGCATTCTCGGTTACGTCGAGCCCGTGCTGCTCGTACTCGTATCGATCACGCTGCTGCGGGAAACACTGAGCGCCACGCAACTGGCGACCTATGTGCCGATCTGGATCGCGGTCGCGTTGACCGCGCTGCATAGCGTGCGGTTCGTGCGCTTCGCGCGGGACTGAACGATGCAGATGCGACGCGACGTGGATGCCGGGCCGCTGAGCTGAGGGATGCGTCTCGATCAGTGCCGCGCTTCGGTGCGATCCGCGTTGATACGCGTCGGGCCGACCTGCGCGTCGATCGCGTCGCGCAGATCGGGGCGCCAGCCAACGCCGAACAGCGCTTCGGCGAGCACGAATAGCGGCCCGATCAGCAGACCGATCACATCGTCGACGAAGGCCGGCTTGCGATGTTCGTACGCGACATGGCCGACGAACTGGAACACCCAGCCGATTACGAAGAGGCCAATACCCGTGGCGAGCCATACGAGCGTCGACTGCGCGGCGGCCCATTGACCGAACGCGACGCACAGTGCTGACACGCAGGCCATCGCGACACCGAGCGGCACGTCGAGCACAAGGTAATAGACGGTCGCCGCGACGAACAGCAGCCACGCGGGCGATAACGTGACCGGCAACAGGGCGCCGCCGAAAGCGGGGCGGCTCAACAGCACCGCGAGCGCGAGCACGATCATCGGAATGCCGACGAAGTGCGTGGCGATATTGCGCCGGTCGCGATGGTAGGCCGCGTATTGCGTCAGTTGCTGGGTCAGCGTTCTCATCAGTGCCGCTCCTGTGCCAAAGTCAGCATAATCGCGGACAGCCGAATTTGAAACCATCGGGTAGCCGACAATCAGCGATCATCGCGCACGGATGCCGTCCCATGACAGAGCGTTTTTCATCGAATGAGCTGGCGGCGCTGCTTGCGCGCAGCGCATGGTTTCGCGCGGCGCCCGACGACATGCGAATGCGCTTGCTGGAAGCAGGGCGCGTCGAATGCCTTGTTGCCGGTCAGCGCCTCTTCATGCGCGGCGATGCCGATGATGGTCTCTATTGCGTGCTCGACGGGCTCGTCAGAATCGGCGCCGCGAGTCCTAGGGGCAAGGAAGCCTTGCTCGCGGTGATCGAGCCGGTGAACTGGTTTGGCGAGATCGCGCTGTTCGACGATCGCCCGCGCACTCATGATGCTTATGCCGAGCGCGATTGCGCGTTGTTTCATGTGCCGCGCGCGGCGCTTGCCGCGTTGCTCGAACGCACGCCGGCTTACTGGCACGTGTTCGGTCTGCTGCTCACGCACAAACTGCGTCTCGCGTTCGAGGCGATTGAAGAGGCCGCGCTGCTGCCCGCCGCGCCGCGTGTCGCGCGGCGTCTGTTGCTGATGGCGGGCGGCTATGGCGAGCCCGGCGCGTTTCGGCGCGTACTCAAGGTTTCGCAGGAAGATCTCGCGATGATGCTCGCGTTGTCGCGGCAAACGATCAATCAGGTGCTGAAGCACTTCGAAACGCAGCGCGCGTTGCAACTGCGCTATGCGGAAATCGAAATCGTCGACGTCGACAAACTTCGCGCGTTGGCCGATTTGCAGGCAAGCGACGCCGAACCGGATTAATGCGCGGCGGCAGTGCTCGCGCGACGCTTCAACGGGCCGATCGTCGCGGCCGGCAACGTGGCGAGTAGCGTGTGCAACGTGAAGTCCAGGTCTTCACGCGCGATATCCAGGTGCACGCGAATTTCTTCGCGAGCGTTTTCCGTACCGATGACGTAAACCCCGAGCGGCGAATGCAATAGCGCGCGCAATTGGGTACTGGCGTGATCGTGGGGCGGGTGGGGCAGGGTTACGCACAGAAGTGCGCGTGCGGAAGGGAACGGAATGACGTTGTTGCGTTGAACCTGTCGGCCGGCGGATTGCGGCGCGAGCGTGTCGAGCGGTTGCGTAAGAGCCATTGAGTGCCGCAGTCGTTTGATGCGGTAGTGAGTCGGGACAATGGGAGAGTAGACGTCCGCGAGTAAACGCGGTGCAAAAATTCGGCCCGTTGTCGAAAAAATGATGCGGTGTAGAAGCCTGCGTCGACTCGGTACATGAAGCTTCATTCGCACCAAAGCGTGGCACGATCGTAATAGAGATCGCGCAGAAAAAAGGCGAGTCATACGACTCGCCCTCCCTGAACGACACACCCGGCTTCGATCAGCTTTTATTGGAAAACCATCTGCATGGCCGGTAAGCGCCGGAACCGGACACGTGTTATTGCGTCTTGGTCGTGCCGGTTTGCGCGCCGTCGGCTTTCGCCGGAGCAGTGCTGGCCTCTTTCGCGCTCTCCGTTTTAGTCTTCGCGGCGCTCGTTTCGACGGCGTTTTTCTTGCTGGACTTGTGGGTCGTTTTCTTCGTGTGGGCGGCGGTCTTTTTCACCTGTTTCTTCGGTGCGGCTTCGGCGGGTGCCTTCGTGTCGGCCGTGCTTTGGTTAGCGGCGCCGGCTTGTACCGACGTGTTCGCCTTCAGATTCGCCTGACCGGCGGCCGGCATTTGCGCGGATTGAGCAGCTTGCGTGGATTGCGTCGTGGACGGTGCGGCCGTTTGAGCAAATGCGGTCGACACGAGCAGAGCGGAAGCGAGAGCAGCGAAAAGCGTCTTCATCAGATGACTCCTTGTTGAATCGGTGGATTCTTTTGTCGCGGCCGAATCATTTCAGCCTGCCGGTTTAACGTAGGCCGGAATACGGGAGTTGACGCCGTCGTGGTGACAAAACGTAACTACTGCGTCAGCGCTGATACATGTTGGCGTTGGTGCACACCGCGACCGGCGCAATACGGCGCGAATGCGAAGCGGAAATGACAAAGGCGGGAGAGCTTCTCCCGCCTTTGTCTTGGCGCCTTTCGACAGTACTTTGCAACGGCTAGTGACTAACGGTTAATGACTCATGCACGCGCAGATGCAGACTCAGGCCGCCGCCGGCACCTCGCCTTCATTGAAATGGATTCTGCACGACACCCGGCTTCGCATCCGGCTCGTCTTTCACTTTCGCCGGCAGATCTTTTTGCGCCTGCAGACTCGCGACGATTGCATCGACCGCTTCCTTCAACGCAAGCGCCGCCTTCAGGCCGCGCTGATCGCGGGTCAATTCGAGCGTGCCGTTCAGCACGACGCGTGTGGTGCCGTTGCTGAGCGTCAGCGCGTCGCCCTGAATGTTGAGTACGTCGTCATCATTCGAGTAGGGTTTAAACACCTTTCAGTCCTCCTGGCCGCTGGTCCTTGAGGTTCTCCGGAATGCCCGGAAAACGGATGCCCGATACCGCTTCGAGTTCGTGAATCGTCCGGATGTCGTAGCGATTGGTCGACACATTATCGACGACGATGGCGAACGCGAGGCGGCGCGACGGCACATAGACGGCCTTGTACAACTGCGTCGGCACGAATACGCGCGTCGGTCCGATGGTTTGCAATTGCTGGCCGTTAAATAGCGGCCCGGTGACGACATAGGTGTCGTCGTACGAGAGCGCGATCTTGCGCACCGCGGTTTCGATACGCGCCCACAGTCGCTGGTTGTTCTGACGGTCTTGCGGCACGACATTGGCGAGCGAGAACGATTGCGCCATCGCTTCCTCATTCCAGCGATTGCCCGCCGGGCTCATATGACCGCGATCGAAGCCGCTGCGTTTGTAGTCGGCTAGCGTCGCGCCTTCGCCGTCGGGCAGGCGCGCATCTTCGAAGAACTTGTTGGTGCGTACCATATCTTTTGCTTCTTCGATATGCTCGCGCGTCAGATGCTCGGCGGACCATAACGGCCCGTGCGTAACGCCCGAATGCAGAACCGCGAAATCGCTATAGCAAAGCAGGCGCGTTTTCGGCGCCATCTTCTGATTGGTCAGCGCGGGCCACTGCGCATTCGGCGTGAACTGGGTGCAGGAAGGTGCCGCGCTCGCATGAGCGGCGACGGCGAATAACAGACAGGCAAGCCACTTCTTCATGTGTCGGTCGTTCGATGGATGGGGGCGCAAGTATAGCGTCGCGATCGCTATAGAGCGACCTCGTCGGCACGGTAAATACAGGGAGTGGAGAAAGGAGAAGTGGCGCGAATCGAGCGGGCTTGAACGGTACTCGAATCTGGAATTCAAACTGCGTCGAACGCCCCGCGTGCGGATCGCGGCGCGCACACTCGCGCGGCAAAAGGCAAAAAAATGGGCCGCTTTGCAGCGACCCGAATGCGTGGACTTCCGACTCTACGCACGCAAGCTTAAGAAGTTCTTAAGCGACGCGCGGCCGAGTGTGCGCTCGCGTACGCACACCCGTGGCGCCTGCGAGCGAGCCGCTCGCGGCGAGCCGGAAGTTTCGACCGAAAGATATTGAATACGCGTAAATCGCGCTAGAACCTAATTACCGAACACGCTGTTTTCCGCGTGTACTTTCTGGCGATCGACTGCTTGCAGACGCCAGAAGCCGCTCGTCTGCTTGTGCGAGCGCAGCGCGGTCCACGCGGCGGCGCCTTGCGCGGCGCTCACGCGTTCCTTGCGATCGACATGCAGGCCGCGCAACGTACAAAGCGGTGCATCGGCGCTCGGCGCGCACAGCGTCGTCACGCCGTCTTGGTCGTGCAATTCACCCCACGGGGGCAGGTCGATCCCTTGATGCGCCTCTCTCGACCACCGGTGCTCATCGGTGTCGAGCCAGAGCACAGCGTAATCGTGGCTTACGGTGGGATCGGAACCGTTGATCAGGATGGTCAGTCGCATGTCAGTTCCGTACAAAGTGCGAAGTGCTTTATCAGTCTAGGCGGCGCCGCGCGTTATGCAAGGCAAAGGCATCGCATGCACGAGGAAAAATTGTCGCACCCGGCGCGCATCGAGATACGGCGGATGCTGCGATGCGCTGCGGCATGAGCGGCGTGCGTGCAGCATAAGCAGCAGGCACGCTGCGAATCGCATCGATTCACTCCGCGCGATATAACGCTCAGGCGGGGTCGAGCGTTGCCGATAAATTGCCGGGCGGCGCGAGTCCATACACGCGGCTAATGCAACATAGAAGAAACGCAGAATCGAATTCGTGCCGTACACCGTATGATCGACGTGACCCTTCTTCGCGGAGAGGAGAAATCACCAGCGTCGTGGCGGCGAGTCCCGCCCCTTACGGCAGCCTGCGCTTTACGCGCCAACTGTGATGCGTTGCATCGACGGCTAATAGTAGCCAGTGACGTGCGTCGACAGGATGACGCTTTTGCGTCGCGTAGCCGTCAACCGTCAATTCGAGTTCGTCATGCGCGCGCAGATGGCAGGTGGCGTGCGCGCCCGAGCCATCCGCGAATTCGACGCGCGCGTCGGTGAGGTCTGGTGCCGAGGCCGGTTCCGGCAGATGCGCGATGCGCACCGCGCAGCCCGGATAAAGATGCGAGTCGGCGACCTGAATCTGGATCGAAGCGGACATGGCCTGGCCTCCTTGCGCGTCACTGGCGCGAGTGCGCGGCACCGCTGCCCGGCGCCGCTGGACCGGCTCAAAGCATAGCACCGCATGGCCGATTCGCCGCATGCTTCGCGCTATGATGACGAATTGGAGTCAACGAACCGTAAAGAAACGGAAACGGTAGCCACGATGGCAAAAGAAGAGCAGACAGGCGCGGGGCGCAGGCAGGGAAAACCCCGTGGAGGAGCCGCGGCGCAACCGCGCGACGAAGCCGCGCAATTGCTCGCGGACAGTGCGGAACTCGCCGCTTCCGCCGATGAGGAAACCGCCGGCGGCTCCACTTATCTGGTGCCGGGTCTCGAGCGCGGTCTGCGCATCCTCGCCGAATTCAGCGCGCGCGAGCCGGTACTCGGCGCGCCCGAACTGTCGAAGCGGATCGGCATTCCGCGCACCACCACATTCCGCTTGCTGCAAACGCTGGAGGCACTCGGCTTTCTCGAACGCGTGAATGGCGACCGCTATTTCAGGCTGAGTGTCGCGGTACTGCGGCTTGGCTTCGAGTACCTGAGTTCACTCGAATTGACCGATGTCGGCACGCCGATTCTGGAGCGGCTGCGCGATTCGACCGGATTCAGTACGCATCTGGTGATTCGCGATCAGCGCGACGTCGTATTCGTCGCCAAGGCGCAAACGCACTCGCCGATGTTCAGCTCGGTGAAGGTGCACGTCGGCACGCGCTTGCCCGCGCATGCGACCGTGCACGGCCAGGTGCTGATGGGCGATCTGAGTTTCGAGGAATTGCGCCAGCTTTATCCGGAGCCGCAACTCGAGCGCTTCACCGAGCGCACGCCGGCTAGCGTCGAAGAACTGTACGGCCGCGTGCGCGAAAGCGCGGCGCTCGGCTACGCGGTCAGCGAGGCGTCGTTCGAGCGGGGGATTTCGGTGGTGGACGCGCCGGTGCGCGATCAGGCCGGCAAGATCGTCGCGGCGTTGACGGTCACGATTCCGCGTTCGGATATCGGTCTCGCGGCAGATCGCGATCCGCTGATCATCGCTGTATGCCAGGCGGCGCTCGAGTTGTCCGAGCGTCTTAGCTATCGCCCACGGGCGGACGACCCGACCACGATGCAGGCACGCCGTAGGCAGGTCGCGGCGAGCTGATCGCATAAAGCATCGCGCGCGGCATCTTTGATGCGCTTACTTCAAACGCTTCAAAGCTTCAAACGCGTTGCCCATCCATCGCTTCAGATCCATCGGCGAGTCCCGCTGCACCGCGCAGCCGGACTCGCCGCTTCACGTCGTCGACTAATCAGAACGAGTGATGGATGCCGCTCAGCACGATCGCCTGATTGCGGCCGCTCGATACGCCGGCGGTGAAGAACGCCGCATCCGTGTTCGAACCCGCGCGCTGATACAGCGCGTTGATATACACCTGCGTCGACTTCGACAGCGCATAGATATTGCCGATCATGAACTGCGTCCAGCGATGCCCGGCCATCGTCGTAGTCGCGGCGCCGCCGGCGATC
Source organism: Paraburkholderia sp. ZP32-5 (assembly GCF_021390495.1). NCBI lineage: Bacteria > Pseudomonadati > Pseudomonadota > Betaproteobacteria > Burkholderiales > Burkholderiaceae > Paraburkholderia > Paraburkholderia sp. ZP32-5. The sequence continues at coordinate 42,202 of NZ_JAJEJP010000002.1, forward strand.
GTATTGAACGGCGTGACCTGCCAGTTCGCGCCACCGTCGTAGCTCTGATAGGTATCCGACTGTCCGTTGCTGTCAAGCTTCACGCGCGTGTACAGGCCATGCACGAGCACGCTGCCGAACTGGTACGACAGACCCACGCCCATGTTTTGCAGCTTGTCGGCCATATAGGTCGCGGCGGGCTGGCCCTGGAAAGTCGTGATGCCGGTCGTGACGATCGATGGTGAACGGTTGTTTTCGTTCGAATAGCTCGCGCCGGCCTTGAAGCCGCCGTTCGCGTACGTCGCCGCAAAGCCGTAGGTGCGGCCGGTCGCGAAGTTGGTCTGGTTGCCGAGGCCCATCATCGCGCCGACGGTAAAGCCGCTGAACGACGCCGAACGGAATTTCACCGAGTTGTCGTACGGCACGACCGCGGTGTTGGCGAGCGCATCGATATTGCCCGGGTGGAATGCGTACCAGCTCGCGGCCTGATAGCCGGTGCTGAAGGTGCCGAGCACGTCGAAGCTGAACGGTGTCTGGTGACCGAAGGTCAGCGTGCCGATGTTGTCGGATGAAAGACCGACGTAAGCCTGACGGTTGAACAGCACGCCCGGCTTGGCCATCGCGCCGGTGTTCGTATAGAAGCCGTTTTCGAGCTGGAACACCGCCTTCAGGCCATTACCCAGATCCTCCACACCCTTCAGGCCCCAGCGGTCCGGCTGCATGTTGCCCTGTTCCTGAATCCACTTCGAGCTGCCGCCTACGTTGCTGATATACGCGACACCGGCATCGAGGCTGCCGTATAGCGTCACACTGCTCTGCGCCCACGCGCCCGTGGCCATGCAAGTCGCCGTCAAGCCGGCTGCAATGATTTGCTTCACCGCTAGTTCTCCTGATCTACGACGTCGGCGCTTGCCGAATGCGTCGTCCCTGATCTGTTCCTTGGTTGAGACAGTTCTGGTTTCTTCGCCAGAGCCTTTGGCGCGATACGTTTGTTCCATGTATGGACAAACGTATCGCCTATGGAAAGTATAGTGAAGCAGGGAATAATCAAAATAAATTTTGAGATCGGGACAAACCCGCATCGGCCGGATTGTGTCGTGTGACGATTCCGGCTAGCGCCGCGCTCCGCAAAGGCCCGCGTCATCGGGGCTTTTGCGGCGGCGGCGTGCGACCGATGTGTGGCAAAAACGACAGTCGGTGTTTTCCCCTACCAACCCAAGTTTTTATTTTCTCCACGCAAAACGACTTCTATAATTAACCACATACGAACTGACGTTCCTTGTATGGAACATAAAGGCTCAGGAGAACGTGAGAAATGACTGAACAATGGCGCTGCGCCGGACATGCCGGCGATCTGTCCGAAGACACCCCGCTCGAGTTCAAGCTCGACGACACGGAAATCGGTATCTACAAGGTGGGCGACGAGATCTACGCGATGGAGAACGTCTGCCCGCATGCATACGCATTGCTGACGCAGGGCTTCATCGACGGCGACACGATCGAATGTCCGTTGCACGAAGCCGTGTTCCATATCCCGACCGGCAAATGTCTGAAGGAGCCGGGTGGCCGCGACCTGAAGACGTACTCGGTACGTCTCGCAGGTGAAGAAATTCAGATCAAGGTGGAATGACCATGCGAGAGGTAGCCGTGAATTTCAATCCGTTCCTGAAGCCGTGGCTCGCGCCGCAACCGAACAACGTCGCCGGCAAGGGCGTGATCGAGAAGCCGGGCGAGAGCACCAACATGATTTGGCAGAACCGCAAGGCCGAGCCGACCCAGTATGAAAACGACTTCGGCGATGCGCTCGAACGCGTTTTCGAAGCCGGCGCGACGGAATTGCAGGAAGTCGCCGACGGCCTGAACCGCGATGGCTTCCGTACCCCGGAAGGCACGCCGTGGAACGCCGAGCGTCTTGCCGCCGAATTCCGTTTGCTCGCCGATTAAGCGCGCTATTCCGAACACGTCCCCGAACACGTTTCATCGCATCCGTACTGGAGTCTCTTCATGACGTCCCCCACTACAACTGAAGGCACGGCCGATCCGGTCAAGACGTATCTGGACCGCGGCCTGCGCAATTACTGGTATCCGGTCGCGCCGAGCTGGCAGGTCGGCAACGCGCCGATCGGCATCACCCGTCTCGGCGACCAGATCGTGCTGTGGCGCGATGGCGAAGGCAAAGTCCGCGCGCTCGAAGATCGTTGCCCGCATCGCGGCGCGCGTCTGTCGCTCGGCTGGAACCTCGGCGATCGCGTCGCCTGCTGGTATCACGGCATCGAAGTGAGCGGCGCCGGTACGGTCACCCGGGTGCCGGCCGTATCGAACTGTCCGCTCGAAGGCCAGACGTGCGTGAAGTCGTATCCGGTCGAGGAACACGCCGGCGCGATCTTCCTGTGGTTCGGCGACGACGCGCACAAGGAACCCACGCCGCTGCAACTGCCGGAAGAACTGGTCGGCGACGAATACGCGTCGTTCCTGTGCATGTCGAACTGGAAGTGCAATTACCAGTACGCGATCGATAACGTGATGGACCCGATGCACGGCGCGTATCTGCACGCGACGTCGCACTCGATGGCCGAAGGCGACAAGCAGGCCGACATGCGCGTGCGCAAGACCGAAACCGGTCTTATGTTCGAGAAGATCGGCCAGCGCGACGTGAACTTCGACTGGGTCGAACTCGGCGACACCGGCGCGCTGTGGATGCGCCTCGCGATTCCGTACCGCAAGAAGTTCGGCCCGGGCGGCAGCTTCGGCATCATCGGCTTCGCGGTTCCGGTGGACGGCGACAACTGCCAGGTCTACTTCTGGCGTACCCGCAAGGTGCAAGGCTGGCAGCGCGACGCATGGCGCTTCCTGTATCGCAACCGTCTGGAAGGTCTGCACTGGGACGTGCTCGAACAGGACCGCTACGTCCTCGAAAGCCTCGCGCCGAATGCTCGCGATCACGAGTTCCTGTATCAGCACGACGTCGGCATGACGCGCGTGCGCCGCATGCTGCGTCAACGGGCGCAGCAGGATCTCGCCGCGCTCGACGCGCATCGCGCGAGCGCAGCGCCCGCCACCACCGAAGCCGGTCACAGCCATGCATAACGACGCTCTCGCAGCGCTCAACGGCCGGCGCGTGCTCGTGACCGGCGGCGCGCGCGGACTCGGCGCGGCGTTCGTGCGCGCACTCGTTGAGGCCGGCGCGCGAGTCGTGTTCGGCGATGTGCTGCACGACGAAGGCCGCGCACTCGCGGCATCGCTCGTCGAGCAGGGCCACGCGGCCACCTATCTGCCGCTCGATCTCGCCGATCCGCAAAGCGTCAAGCAGTTCGCCGAACAGGGCGCGGCTCACCTCGGCGGTCTCGACGCGCTGATCAACAACGCGGCAATCACCAACTCCGGCGGCAAGTTCGCCGACGAGTTATCCGTGGACACATGGGACGCGGTGATGAACGTCAACGTGCGCGGCACCTGGCTGATGAGCGCCGCCGCATTGCCTTATCTGCGCGACTCGGGCCGCGGCAGCATCGTCAACATCGCGTCCGATACCGCGATGTGGGGCGCGCCGAAGCTGCTCGCGTATGTCGCGAGCAAGGGCGCGGTGATTTCGATGACCCGTTCGCTGGCACGCGAATTCGGCGCGCACGGCGTGACGGTCAACGCGATCGCGCCGGGCCTGACCGAAGTCGAGGCCACCGCGTACGTGCCCGCCGAGCGTCATCAGTATTACCTGCAAGGCCGCGCGCTGTCGCGCGCACAGGTGCCCGACGACGTAACCGGGCCGGTGCTGTTCCTGTTGTCCGATGCCGCTCGCTTTGTGACCGGCCAACTGCTGCCGGTCAACGGCGGCTTCGTGATGAATTGATCTTGTCGAATCGAAAGGAGAAAGAGATGGCCGACGCCGATAACGCAGGCAAATCCTGGGACCAACCCGTGGACGCAAGCTTCCAGCAGTGGCTGGACGGCCGCGTCGCGCGCTTCGAAACGCGTCGCTACGACTGGGACGCGCTGAAGTTCCAGGCCGACTTCGACCCGAAGTACCGCCGTGCGCAGATGCGCTATGTCGGCACCGGTGGCACGGGTGTCGCGAAAGACATGAACACGGTGCCCGCAGGCAACTTCACGTTTTCGACGATGGTGATTCCGGCCGGCAACATCGGCCCGAGCCATATCCATACGGATGTCGAAGAAATCTTCTTTGTGCTGCGCGGCAAGATGAAAGTGATCTGCGAGCGCGATGGCGAAACGTGGGAAGCGGTGCTCGGCGAGCGTGACCTGATCTCGGTGCCGCCGGGCGTGTACCGCACGGAAATCAACATCGGTGAGGAAGACGCATTGATGTGCGTGATGCTCGGTTCGTCCAAGCCGATCACGCCGACGTATCCGCCGGATTCGCCGCTCGCGAAGATCAAGCGCTAAGCGCTTCGAGCAGTTTCACTGCAACACCATCACCACATCACCCACGAAAAGGAAGTCATGTCCGCCGTCCCGTCCGCCAATGCTGGCCAGCCTGATCGTCATGCCGCGCTCGAAGCGCGTCTTGCCAGCTATCCGGCGCAGCAAAGCAGCCTGGCATCGCAACGCGTGTTGAGCTATCGCGAAGTCAATCGCGCCGGCCATGACGCGCTGCCGCTCGTGCTGCTGCACGGTATCGGTTCGGGCGCGGCATCGTGGGTGCAGCAGTTCGACGCGCTCGGCGAGTCGCGGCGCGTGCTGGCCTGGGATGCGCCGGGGTATGGCGCATCCACGCCGGTCGCGGCGCCGTCGCCGGCCGCGCAGGATTACGCGGCTGTTCTGAGGGAATGGCTCGACACACTCGGTATCGATCGCTGCGTGCTGGTTGGGCATTCGCTCGGCGCGATCATCGCCGGTGCGTTTGCCGCGGCGAATTCGCAGCGTGTGGCCGGGCTGTTGCTGTTGTCGCCCGCCGGCGGTTATGGCGCGGCATCCGCTGAAGTGCGCGACGCGAAACGCGACCAGCGCCTTGCGATGCTGAACGAACTCGGCCCGCAAGGTCTCGCTGAAAAGCGCAGCGCCAACATGCTGTCCGCTCACGCGAGCGACGAGGCACGTGCATGGGTGCGCTGGAACATGTCGCGCGTGATTCCGCACGGTTACGCGCAGGCGACGCATCTGCTCGCCAATGCCGATCTCGCGAGCGACCTCGCGCGCTACGCCGGCCGCGTCAATGTCGCGGTTGGCGCGGACGATGCGATCACCACGCCCGCGGCTTGCGAAAAGATCGCCCAGGCCGCACGCACCCCGTTGCAGGTCGTGCCGGGCGCGGGGCACGCCGGCTATATCGAAGCCCCCGCCGCCTATACGGCGCTCATCGACACGTTCTGCCGCGCGAGCGGCAGGAACGAGGCCGATGAGCTGAGCCAATGAACGGAGCCCATGACATGACGTCCGACATTCTCGATGCCGCAGGCGACGTGATCGCCGACGGCAAGGAAGCTGGCAGCGATATCGGCTACCGTGTGCCCGGTCTCGAACGCGGCTTGAAGATCCTGATGGAATTCTCGCCGCGCGAGCCGGTTCTCGGCGCGCCCGAACTGTCGCGCCGCCTGAAGATTCCACGCACGACGGTGTTCCGTCTGCTGCAAACGCTCGAATCGCTCGGCTTTCTCGAACGCGCCGATCGCGACCGCAACTATCGCCTCGGCATCGCGGTGCTGCGCCTCGGCTTCGAATATCTGAGTTCGCTGGAACTGACCGATCTCGGCCTGCCGATCATCGAAGGGCTGCGCGACGACACCGGCCTCACCAGCCATATCGTGATTCGCGACGGACGCGACGTCGTGTTCGTCGCCAAGGCGCAAAGCCATGCACCGATTTTCAGTTCGGTGAAGGTCAATGTCGGCACGCGCCTGCCCGCTCATGCGACGACGCACGGCCAGGTGCTGATGGGCGATCTGACGCTGGACGAACTGAAGAAGCTCTATCCCGAGCCGCAACTCGAACGCTTTACGACGCAAACGCCGGCCACGCTCGACGAACTCTACGAACGCATTCGCGATGACGCGCGGCGCGGTTTCGCGATCAGCGAGTCGTCGTTCGAACGCGGCATTTCGGTGGTCAGCGCGCCGGTGCGCAACGACACGCGCCGCATCGTCGCGGTGATCACGACGACGATTCCGCGCCACGAGATCGACGCGGCGCTGCTCGACGGTGGCCTCATCGACAAGGTGCGCCGCGCGGCGGACGAACTGTCGAAGCGGCTCAATTTTCGGCCGAAGTCCGAGCCGAATGGCGGCAACAAATACATGAAGGCATTGGGGCTCTGATGATCCAAATCGACTTGACCGGACAGGTCGCGGTAGTGACGGGCGGTTCGTCCGGCATCGGCCTCGCGACCGCCGAACTGTTTCTGCGCGCGGGCGCTTCCGTTGCGATCTGCGGCCGCGATACCGGACGTCTCGAAGATGCGCGGGTCGCGCTCAGCGACAAGTACCCCGGCGCGCAACTGCTCGCGCAGCGCTGCGACGTGCTCGACAGCGACGACGTGAACGCATTCGCACAGGCCGTGCAGCAACGTTTCGGCCGCACCGACATGCTGGTGAACAACGCGGGCCAGGGCCGCGTGTCCACCTTCGCCGACACCACCGACGACGCGTGGCGCGAAGAACTCGATCTGAAGTATTTCGGCGTGATCCGCCCGACCCGCGCGTTTCTGCCGATGCTGCGCGACGCCGCCGGCGAAGGTAATACCGCGAGCATCGTCTGCGTGAATTCGCTGCTTGCGCTGCAACCGGAGCCGCACATGGTGGCGACCTCGTCGGCACGCGCGGGCCTGTTGAGTCTGACCAAGTCGCTCGCGGTCGAACTCGCGCCGCAACGTATCCGCGTCAACTCGATTCTGATCGGCATCGTCGAATCGGGTCAGTGGCGCCGCCGTTACGCGACGCAGGCGCAGCCCGGCCAGAGTTGGGAAGACTGGACCGGCGAACTCGCGCGCAAGAAAAACATTCCGCTTGGCCGCTTCGGCCGCCCTGAAGAAGCCGCTCAGGCGCTCTTTTATCTGGCTACCACGCTGTCGTCGTACACGACGGGCAGTCACATCGATGTTTCTGGAGGCGTTGCACGACATGTCTAATAAAACCACCGTTGGCGAACTGATCGCCGCCTTTCTCGAGCAATGCGGCGTTCAAACCGCATTCGGCGTGATCTCGATTCACAACATGCCGATCCTCGACGCGATCAACACGCGCGGCAAGATCCGCTATGTCGGCGCGCGCGGCGAAGCCGGCGCGGTGAACATGGCCGATGGTCTCGCGCGCGTGTCGGGCGGCCTCGGTGTCGCCTTCACCAGCACCGGCACCGCGGCGGGCAACGCGGCGGGCGCGATGGTCGAGGCGCTGACGGCGGGCACCGCGCTGTTGCACGTGACCGGTCAGATCGAAACCGAATACCTGGATCAGGACCTCGCGTATATCCACGAGGCACCGGATCAACTGTCGATGCTGCAATCGATCTCGAAGGCCGCGTTCCGCGTGCGCTCGGTCGAAACCGCATTGCCGACGATCCGCGAAGCGGTGCGCGTCGCGCAAACGGCGCCGAGCGGCCCGGTCAGCGTCGAGATTCCGATCGACATTCAGGCGGCCGAAATCGAATGGCCGAGCGATCTCGGCGCTCCGCACCTGACGACGCTCACGCATAGCAGCGAGCGCGTCGCGCAACTCGCCGAGCAACTGGTAAAGACCAGGCGTCCGCTGCTGTGGCTCGGCGGCGGCACGCGCCACGCGCGTGCGGCGGTCGAGCGTCTGGTCGCGCTCGGCTTCGGTGTCGTGACCAGCGTGCAGGGCCGCGGCGTGCTGCCGGAAGATCATCCGGCGACGCTCGGTGCGTTCAACGTGCATCCGTCGGTCGAGAGCTTCTACAAGACTTGCGACGCGCTCGTCGTGGTCGGCTCGCGTCTGCGTGGCAATGAAACGCTGAAGTACAAGCTCGCGCTGCCGCAACCGCTGTATCGGATCGACGCCGACGCGCTCGCCGATAACCGTGGCTATCGCAACGAGATGTTCGTTCACGGCGATGCGTCGGCGGTGCTGAACGAACTCGCGACGCTGCTCGAAGGCCGCATCAAGATCGATCCGCGCTTCGCGCAGGATCTGGCCGCCGCGCGCGAAACCGCGGTCGCCGAAGTCAGCAAGGGCCTCGGCCCGTACAAGCGCCTCGTCGACGCGCTGCAGGACGCGGTGGGTCGCGACTACAACTGGGTGCGCGACGTGACGATCTCGAACAGCACGTGGGGCAACCGCCTGCTGAAGATTTTCTCACCGCGCGCGGGCGTTCATGCGCTCGGCGGCGGTATCGGTCAGGGCATGCAGATGGGCATCGGTGCGGCGCTCGCGGGCAATGCGGCGAAAACTGTTGCACTGTGCGGCGACGGCGGCCTGATGGTCAACGTCGGCGAACTCGCGACGGCCGTGCAGGAAAACGCCAACGTGATGATCGTGCTGATGAACGACCAGTGCTACGGCGTGATCCGCAACATCCAGGACGCGCAGTACGGCGGCCGCCGCTGCTACGTGCAACTGCATCAGCCGGATTTCGCGCAGTTCTGCGAAAGCCTGAAGCTCGCGCACTACCGCATCAAGTCGCTCGACGATGCCGCCGCGATCATCCGCGAAGGCATGGCGCAGACGGGCCCGGTGCTGGTCGAAGTGGACATGCTGTCGATCGGCTCGTTCGCGACCGCGTTCGCGGGCCCGCCGGTCAAGAAAGAGGAGCCGGAACATGCATAAGGCCGACTACGCGGGACATCACGCGCCCGTCGATGTCGCGATGATCGGCTTCGGCGCGATCGGCCAGGCGGTGTATCGCTCGGTCGCCGCCGATCCGGCGGTGCGCGTGTCGCATGTGATCGTGCCCGAGACGCACATTGCGTCGGTGCGCGATGAGCTTGGCGCGTCGGTGGACGTGGTGTCGTCGGTGACGGCGCTCAGCACGAAGCCGGAGTTCGTACTCGAATGCGCGGGCCACGGTGCGCTCGTCGATCACGTGATGCCGCTGTTGAAGTCCGGTGTCGATTGCGCGGTCGCGTCGATCGGCGCGCTGTCCGATGTCGGTCTGCTCGAATCGCTGGCGGCCGCGGCCGATGAAGGCGACGCGACGCTCACGCTGTTGGCCGGCGCGATCGGCGGTGTCGATGCGATCTCGGCGGCGCGTTTCGGCGGCCTCGACGAGGTGCTGTACACCGGCCGCAAGCCGCCGACCGGCTGGCTCGGCACGCCGGCCGAACAGGTCTGCGACCTGGCCGCGCTCAGCGAAGCAACAGTGATTTTCGAAGGCAGCGCGCGCGACGCCGCGCGGCTCTATCCGAAGAACGCGAACGTTGCCGCGACGATCGCGCTCGCCGGCCTCGGACTCGATCGCACGACGGTGCGGCTGATCGCCGATCCGAACGCGACGCGCAACGTGCATCACATCGTCGCGCGCGGCGTGTTCGGCGAGATGTCGCTCGAAATGAGCAACAAGCCGCTGCCGGAGAACCCGAAGACATCCGCACTGACCGCGTATAGCGCGATCCGCGCGCTGCGCAATCGCGCGGCACGCTGCGTCATATAAGACCCGTTAAGCCCCGCTAAGACCTTGGCCTGACAGCAACCGGAATGACCGACATGACTCACTTCGATACCAGCCTCGTGCCCAACGGCGATATTTTTATCGGCGGCGAATGGCGGCAAGGGCGTGGCAACCCGTACAAAAGCCTGTATCCGGCGGATCAGTCGGTCAACATGGAAATCTCGACGGCCAGCGCGGACGACGCGCGCGAAGCGGTCGAAGCCGCCGACGCCGCATGGCGCAAGCCGAACTGGTCGGGTCTGAAGCCGCATCAGCGCGCGCTGATCCTGTATCGGATCGCCGATCTGATCATGGCGCGTCACGAAGCGCTCGCGAATCTGCAGCGTCGCGACAACGGCAAGCCGATCGGCGAGACACGCGTGCTGGTCGCGAGCGCGGCGAACACGTTCCGCTATTTCGCGGCTTGCCTCGAAACGCTCGACGAAGAAGTCACGCCGTCGCGCGGCGACTATCTGACGATGAGCCTCTATGAGCCGATCGGCGTAGTCGCTGCGATCACGCCGTGGAATTCGCCGATCGCCTCCGATGCGCAGAAGCTCGCGCCGGCACTCGCGGGCGGTAACGCGGTGGTGCTGAAGCCGGCCGAAGTCACGCCGCTGGTGGCGCTCGCGCTTGCGCGCATCTGCGAGGAAGCGGGCGTGCCGAAGGGTGTGGTCAGCGTGCTGCCGGGCAAGGGCTCGGTGATCGGCGACGTGCTGGTGCGTCATCCGCTGGTGCGCAAGGTGTCATTTACCGGCGGCACCGAAGTGGGCCGCGGCATCGCGCGTATCGCAGCGGACAAGCTGATGCCGGTGTCGCTCGAACTGGGCGGCAAGTCGCCGACCATCGTGTTCGACGATGCCGATCTCGATCATGCAGTCAACGGTGTGCTGTACGGCATCTTCAGTTCGTCGGGCGAAGCGTGTATCGCGGGCTCGCGTCTGTTCGTGCAGCGCTCGATTTACGACACGTTCATGCAACGTCTCGTCGAAGGCGCGCGCAAGCTGCGCGTCGGCGATCCGTCGCGCGAAAACACGCAGATGGGTCCGCTGATCACGCAGGCGCATCGCGAGACGATCGAGCGTTATGTCGCACTCGGTCTCGAAGAAGGCGGCCGCCTGCTGTGCGGCGGCGAACGTCCGGTCGGCGACGGCCGCGAAGCCGGCACCTACTTCCAGCCGACGATTCTCGAAGGCCTGAACAACGACGCACGTATCTGTCAGGAAGAAATCTTCGGGCCGGTGCTGGTCGCGATGCCGTTCGACGACGAAGCGTCGCTACTGAAGGAGGCGAACAACAGCGTGTTCGGCCTTGCCGCCGGCATCTGGACGCGCGACTACAAGCGCGCGTACCGGATCGCGCGCGGCCTCGACGCCGGCACGATCTGGATCAACACCTACAAGCTGTTCTCGATCTCGACGCCGTTCAGCGGCTGGAAGGAAAGCGGCATGGGACGCGAAAAAGGCCGTCTCGGCATTCGCGAATACATGCAACAGAAGAGCCTCTACTGGGGCTTGAACGAAGCGCCGCTGGCGTGGGCGAACTAACGAACAGGCAACGAAGAGGCACGTGATGACGATTCTCGGCATTGAACAGATTACCTACGGCGTGACGGATCTCGCCACCTGTCGTCAGTTTTTCTCGGACTGGGGTCTGAAAGAGACCGCGCACGATAGCAAGCAAGCGCGCTTTGAAACGCAGAACGGTTGCACGATCCTCGTCGTCGAAGCGAACGAGCCGTCGCTGCCGCCCGCGTTCGAAGAAGGCCCGACGCTGCGCGAAGTGACGTGGGGCGTGGCGACGAAAGCGGAACTCGACGAACTGCGCGGCCGCTTCGCCGGTCAACCCGGCCACTACGAAACCGACGATGCAGTGGGCTGTATCGACCCGAACGGGATGGCGATTCGCGTCGAAGTGACCCGCAAGTGGGCGCTCGACGTGCAGGGTTCGCTGTCCAACGTGTGGGGCAAAACGCTGCGGGTGGATCAGCCGTCGCCGGTCTACGAACGCGCGGAGCCGATCGAAGTGGGCCATGTCGTGTTCTTCACGAACAGGCTCGCCGAACAGGAAAAGTTCTATCACGAGCTGCTCGGCTTCGAGACCTCGGATCGTTATCCGGGCCGCGGCGCATTCATGCGCTGCGCGCCGCACGGCGGTCACCACGACCTGTTCCTGCTCGCGCTGCCCAACGGCAAGCGTGGCCTGAACCACGTCGCGTTCACCGTGCGCGATATCCACGAAGTGTTCGGCGGCGGCATGCATATCAGCCGTTGCGGCTGGGAAACGCAGCTCGGGCCGGGACGTCATCCGGTGTCGTCGGCGTACTTCTGGTACTTCCAGAATCCGGCCGGCGGCCTGATCGAGTACTACGCGGACGAAGACCAGTTGACGCCCGAATGGCAGCCGCGCGAATTCGAACCGGGTCCGACCGTGTTCGCCGAATGGGCGATCGACGGCGGCATCGACGGCAATACGCGCCGGCAGAGAGACGCGAAGGCGCCGGAGGGCAAATTCATGACGGAGCGCAAACATGACTGACGCTGCTACCGAACAGGCGCAAGCCGCGCACGCGGGGCTCGAAGCGCCGCGCACGATCGTCGTGATCGGCGGCGGTCAGGCGGCCGGCTGGGTCGTCAAGACGTTGCGCAAGGAAGGCTTCGACGGCCGCCTCGTGATGATCGCCGACGAAGTGCATCTGCCGTACGAGCGGCCGCCGCTGTCGAAAGCGGTGCTGGCCGGCGAGGCCGATATCGAAACGGTGCGCCTCGTGAAGCCCGACGATTTCGACGCGCTGAACATCGAAGCCTGGCAACCGGATTGCGCGACGTCGATCGATCGCGAACAGCGCATCGTGCGCACGAAGGCAGGCCGCGAAGTGCAATACGACCGGCTCGTGATCGCGACCGGCGGCGCGGCGCGCCGTCTGCCCGACGCGCTCGTGAAGACCTCGCATCTGGCCTACCTGCGCACGCTCGATGAAGCCGTTGCGCTCGGCGAACGGCTGCGCGCGAGCCAGCGCGTGCTGGTGGTCGGCGGCGGCTGGATCGGTCTCGAAGTCGCGGCGACCGCGCGCAAGCTCGGCGTCGAGGCGAGCGTCGTGGAAGGCGCGCCGCGTCTGTGCATGCGCTCGCTGCCGCCAATGGTGTCGGACTTCCTGCTCGACCTGCATCGCGCGAATGGTGTCGACGTGCGTTTGAATGCGGCGCTCGTCAAGCTCGAAGACCATCCGAACGACGCGAAGCGGATTCGCGCGACCTTCGCCGACGGCTCGACGCTCGACGCCGATTTCGCGGTGGCCGGCATCGGCCTCGCGCCGCACACAGCGATCGCGCAAGCGGCGGGCGTGAAGGTGGAGGACGGCATCGTCGTCGATCATTTCGGTGCGACTGACGACCCGCGCATCTTCGCGTGCGGTGACGTCGCGAATCATCCGAGCGCGTGGCTGAAGCGCCGCGTGCGGCTGGAGTCGTGGGCCAATGCGCAGAACCAGGCGATCGCGGTGGCGAAAGCATTGCTCGGCAAGTTCGAACCGTATGCGGATATCCCGTGGTTCTGGTCCGATCAGTACGACGTGAATCTGCAGATTCTCGGCGACATTCCGGCCGATGCGCAGCTCGCGGTACGCGGTGACCTGGCAGGCAAACGCGCGACGCTTTTCTATCTGGAAGACAACGCGATTCGCGGCGTGATTGCAATCAACACGCCGCGCGAACTGAAGCTCTCGCGCAAGTGGATGAATCAAGGCCGGACCATCGACCTGGCCACCCTGACTGACGCCTCGACGGCGCTTGCCTAACCATTTTTACGGACGGCACTTTGGCATGAGAACTATAGATAACACCACAGGAGACCGCAGTAGCGCCGGTGTATCGGCGGCTGTGACCCCGGGTTCGATCATCGCGCGGCTGGAGCGCATGCCGCGTAACCGCATGCAGGTTCGCGCGCGGATCCTGATCGGTCTCGCGACGTTCTTCGACGGCTTCGACGTGATCGCGATCGCGACGACGCTGCCTCTGCTGATTGCAAAGTGGCATCTGAGCCCATGGGACGTCGGCTTTCTGCTCGGCTCCGGTTCCATCGGCCAACTGATCGGCGCATTCCTGTTCCCGTGGTACGCGGAGCGTGCCGGACGCGTGAAGGCGATCGCGCTCAGCTCGGGCATTATCGGCATCACCAGTATTGCGTGCGGTTTTGCGCCGACGTTCGCGGTATTCGTCGCGCTGCGCATCGTGCAGGGGCTGGGGCTCGGCGGCGAACTGCCGGTGGCCGCGACCTATATCAACGAGATCAGCCGCGCGCATGGCCGTGGGCGTTTCGTGCTGTTGTACGAAATCGTCTTCCCGATCGGGCTGCTCGCGTCGAGCGCAATGGGTGCGTGGATCGTGCCGCGCTTCGGCTGGGAAGCGATGTACTTCATCGGCGGCGCGCCGTTGATCCTGTTCTTCACGCTGCGCAAGCTCGTGCCTGAATCGCCGCGCTGGCTCGCCGTGCGCGACCGGATGGCCGAAGCCGATTCCGCGGTGCTGGCGTTCGAACGCGCGGCGAAGGTGCCGTTGCCGCCGGTCGCGAACTCGGCTGAATTCGACGAACTGGTCAATCGCCATCCGAAGCGTCGTATTGCGGACCTGTTCGGCCGTGCGTATCTGAAGCGCACGATCGCCGTCGCAATGCTGTGGATTACCTGCGGCTTCATCCAGTACGGTCTGTCGACGTGGCTGCCGACGATCTACCGCACGATCTATCATGCGCCGCTGCAACTCGCGCTGAACCTCGCGGTGGCGGCTTCGGTGCTCGGCGTGGTCGGTTCGCTGGTCTGCGCGCTGCTGGTCGACGTGGTGGGCCGCAAGCCGATCATCAGCATCTCGTTCGTGTTGTGCGCGGCTTCGCTGGCGGCGGCCGGCGTGCTGCACGATTCGTCGGTCTATGTGGTCGCGACGTGCTGTGCGCTGGCGCTCGGCTTCCTCGCCAGCGGCTTCATCACCGCTTACGTGTACACGCCGGAGCTGTACCCGACCAGCATCCGCGCGATGGGTTGCGGGGTCGGCGGCGCGTGGCTGAAGGTGGCGGCGATCTTCGCACCGGCGATCGTGTCGAAGACGATGATCGGCGGCAACCTGGACGTGGCGTTCTATATCCTCGCGTCGGTGCCGTTGCTCGCGGCGGTGGCGGTGTTCCTGCTCGGTATCGAAACCAAGGGCAAGGTGCTGGAGCAACTGGAGGCTTAACGCCGGGTTGATGCTCGCATTGCGAGTGCCGGCGTAGTTAGACGAAAGGCGCACCTTTTACGAGGTGCGCCTTTCGTCATTTGTGGCTTCGGTTGTTGCTAACGCAAGGTACGTCACAACGCCTTGCGATAGACGACGAATCCGGACTTATCCGCGACCTTGTCGTAAAGCTTCATGGCGGTCTGATTGGTTTCGTGCGTTTGCCAGTACACGCGTTCGGCGCCATCGGCTTTCGCGCGTTCGTACACGGCTTCGATCAGCGCGCGCCCGACGCCTTTGCCGCGCTCGCTGTCGAGCGTGTACAGGTCCTGCAGATAGCAGATCGGGCCGGCCATCGTCGTGTGGCGGTGGTAGAGAAAATGCACGATACCGACCAGTTGCCCGCCGCGTTCGGCGACGAATGCGTGCATCGGTTCATAGCCGTCGAAGAAGCGGTTCCACGTGATGCGTGTGATTTCGCGCGGCAACGCGGTTTCTCCGGCGCGGCCGTAGAACGCGTTGTACGCGTCCCATAGCGGCAGCCATGCGTCGAAGTCTTCACGGGTGACGGCGCGAATCTGAAGCGGGGCGGGCATAGATACGGTTCCTTGTCGAATGAGCGGGCAATCGCATACCCGCCGAGAGCGGTCGAACCGTCAGCATAAAAAATTCGCGATGCGATTGTTAGCTCCACGATTCGCACAAAATCTGGAGCCACTGCGGGGATCGCGCGTGGGCGCGCGGTTTCGTCGGAGTAATCGTGCTGGAAGGCAAAGCGCGAGTTGGCGCCGGACCTATTGCATCAATAGGCAACGGCGCGCTCTAACTGTCGCACATGTTGCGCGGTGTGCAACATGTGCGGCGAGGACGGGCACGGTAATGCCGAGCATCCCCGCATGCGTCATCGGTCAATGCTTGCTTTGCGGATGGCGAAGCTGGTCACGTACCTTCTTCGCGGCGAATAGCGGCACGTAGTCGAGCACGCGCGCGCCGTGCCGGTAATCGGCGAGCGTATCGGCGTACATGCGCGATACCGTTTCCGTCGGTGTGTCGGTTTCTTCGGCGATGCTTTTCACTACTTCGTCGATGTTGGTCTCGGGCTGCGACATGGATCTCTCCGGATAGGGCGGCGGCGGGCTGGACGGACGGAACGTGAACGGCAGGAGTTCATTACAGGATGCGATCCGCGACCATGCCAATTGAATTGGTCTATCGCATGATCCGCTCCACAGAGATTTTTTTCTTGCGCTACGTCAAGTGTCCGCGCGACGGGCGCGCGCGGAAGTTCAATGGGTATGGCGGTGGTGAATGTCCGGGAAATGCGCATGCGTATGCGCGATCGGCGCATGGTGATGCGCGTGGGTGTGCGGCTCTTCACCGTCCCATGGAAAATCGTGTTCGTGCTGATGATGCGCGTCGTGCCGATGGCGATGCGTATGGTCGAGCGCTTCGTGCGTGTGCGGATGCTCGTGGCGTTCGCGGATATGCAGCCATACACCGAACGCCATCAGCGCGGCCGCGAGCCAGAATTGCCATGTCGGCGCCTCGGGCCACAGCAGCCACGCGAGCGTCACGCCGAATAGCGGCGCCACGGAGAAATACGCGCCGGTGCGCGCGGTGCCCAGATTACGCAATGCAACGACGAACAGCACGAGGCTGACGCCGTAACCCGCGAAGCCGGTCAGCAGCGCGAGCACGATATTCCCCACATGCGTGCCGTGCGGCCAGCCCGCACCGAAAGCGAGCGCGAGCACCACGTTGACGGAGCCCGCCACGAGCCCCTTCAGACAGGCGATGAGCGTGGCATCGTGCGTCGACACCTTGCGGGTCAGGTTGTTGTCGATGGCCCAGCACGCGCAGGCACCGGCGAGCAGCAGCGCGCCGGCCGGCAGGCCGCCTGCGGCGGCCGCGCCAGGTTGCCAGGACAGCACGGCGCCGCCCGCGACGATCGCGACCATGCCGAGAAATACCTGCGTGTCGACGTTCTCGCGAAACACGATCCACGCGATCAGTGCGGTGAACACGCCTTCGAGATTGAGCAGCAGCGATGCGGTGGCGGCCGGCGTGGTGCCGAGGCCGAGCATCAATAGCACGGGACCGGCGACGCCGCCCGCGGCGATTGCGCCGGCGAGCCACGGCAGGTCGCGCAGCGGCAGGCGCTGTGCTTTTCGTTGTGCCTCGCGCTGTGCTTCGCGCTGCGCTTCACTGTGTCCGGCCGGTCGAGCGGTGCCGCGTTGCCGGATGCGGCGCACCAGCATCACGACGGCGAGACCCGCGCCGCTGCCGAGATAAAACAACCCGGCGAGCAGGAACGGCGGCAGCGAGCCGAGCAAGGCCTTGGCAAGCGGCGTGGTGGCGCCGAACAGCGCGGCGGCGAGCAGGGCGGTGAAGGCGGCGCTATGGCGGGACGGCATGGAAGCGTTATTCGTAAGAGCAGCGAAGATGCGCACACGATAGCGCAGTTGGCACGGTGACGGGCAGGGCTGGCCTCACCTCACCGGAGCGCTGACCGCAGCGTCAGCTATGGTCAGCATGCCGTTACTTCCTGTCGATCCTCTCCGCTACATGCGCGATCCGGTCCCGCACGATCCCGATTGCCTGCTTCAATGCGTAAACATCCTGAAAGTAACGATACGGAATCCGGATCTGGCTCGCGTTCGCGTCGATGCTCTCGATGTCGTCATTCCATTGCGCAATCTGCGCGCGGGTTGGGTGCGGGGTCTTCCATACCTCGTCCTCGAGCGCCTTGATCTCGCGATACCAGACCACCAGCCGCTTCTTGATGCGCGCTTCGAGCGTACGCGGCAGCGCCTGCAGCACACCGATCAGCAGCGCCATGAACGGCAGCAGAATCAGGAACCGGCGTTCGATCAGACTCGCGAGCCAGAACGGCAGATACCGGTACAGGAACGGGCGCCCCGATTTGAAGTAACGGATGCTTTCATCGGAGATCGGGAATTCCTCGGTGCGCAGATTCGGAAACGTGCCGAGCGGCGTGAAGTAATCCTCGCCGCCGTGGACCGTGCGCGCCGCATCGAGCAGCAGATACGCGAGCGCCGGATGCAACGTATCCCGCGATACCAGCAGCGCCGTTGCGGCCAGCAGCGTGACGTCATGCGGCGGCAGATCGTCGGCGACGCTCGTCGATGCGCGCGGCAGCACGATCTTCGATAACGACGGGAATTTCTGCACGAGCGCATCGGCCTGCGCGAAGCTCATCAATTTCAGGTTGCTGGTGAGCAGCGTGCGCTGCATGTCGGCGTCAGGGCGGCCGATAAAGAACGCCGCATCGACGCGGCCGCTTTCGAGCCCCTGATACGCGGCGTTTGCATCCATTTGCAGCAGCGTCGAGTTCTGACTCGTGATGCCGCTATAGCCAAGCAACACCTGCGACACGTTGAGCAAGCCGCTGCCCGGCACCCCCAGCGAAATGCGCTTGCCGCGCAGTTGCGACAGCCGGTCGATCGTCGCGTCGCCGCGATAGAACACCCAGATCGGTTCGTACGACACCGCGGCGATCGTTTGCAGATTGTCGGTCTCTTGCGGATTGGTCGTGCCCGACTGGATGAAGCCGACTTCATATGCGCTGTTCGGATCGGTCAGCCGTTCGTAATTTTCGACCGAGCCCGAAGAGCTGCGAATGTCGAGCTTGATGCCCTCGCGCTTGAGCAGCGGCGCATAGCGATCGGCAAAGCCGCGATAGATGCCGTTGTCCGCGCCGGTCGTGATCACGATCGTGCGCTGGAACGCGGGCTGCAGCACCAGCGCGAGCATCCAGCCGAACGCGACGAGCAGCACGATCGCGGCGGCGATCAGAATACGCCGGCGCTTGCGCGACATGGGCGCGCGCTGGCTGCGATGAAGCGCGGGATTCTGTCTGGGCATCGTGACCCGTGTCGGTTGAGGGCTGGCCCCGGCGGATGGCCGTCGAACGCTACGATAGCAAATTGTTCTGTTTATAAAGAGGCTATAAAGCGGCCCGGCCGTTACACCAGCGCGCCTGCCTCGCTCGTCAGGTCCCGCGCAATAAACTCCACGAACGCGCGAATCCGATTCGACATCTGATGCCGCGGCGAATACACCGCGAAGATATCCGCGTTCGATGTGTCGTGATCGGGCAGCAGCTGAACCAGCGAGCCGTCCGCGAGGTACTGCCTGATGTCCCACTCGGCGCGCATCAGGATGCCGTGACCTTCGAGCGCCCACTTCACGGCGATCTCGCCGTCGTTGGTGGTCAACGTGCCCTTGATGCGCACCGCTTCCGTCTTGCGCGCGGCGCCGCGACCGGAGGTCAGACGCCACACGCCGTACGCTTCGTCGCCCTGACGGATGCCGATGCAGTTGTGGCGCGTCAGATCGTGCGGCGTCAGCGGCATGCCGTGCGCCACGATATACGACGGCGCCGCGCACAGCAGACGCCGGTTCGGCGCGAGCCGGCGCGCGACCACGCGCGTGTCCGGCGGCTCGCCGAAGCGGATGCAGACGTCGTAAGTGTCGTCGGTCAGCGGCGGGGGGGTGACCGACAACTGCAATTGCACCGATACCTGCGGATAGCGCGCGACAAAGCGCGAAATCGCCGGGCCGACATGGCTGCGGCCGAAACCGAGCGTCGCGTTCACGCGCAGCAAGCCCTTCGGCGTCTTCTTCGCCGAGCCGAGCAGTTCGGCCAGTTCGTCGATTTCATCCAGAATCCGCCGCGCGTGCGCGACGTATAGCTCGCCTTCGGGCGTCAGCATCATGCGGCGCGTGGTGCGGTTCACCAGCGCGACACCCGCGCGCTGCTCCATCTGCGTGAGGCGCTTGCTGACCGCCGCGGCCGTCAGCCCCAACTCGCGCGCGGCCGCGCTCAGGCTGCCGCTCGCGGCGAGCGTGGAGAAAAAGCCCAGATCCGCTGGCTGGACGGTCTCGCTCATCGCTTCGTCAGGGCCTCGTGATTTGTGAATTCAAGTTAAAGATGCTTTGAGTTTAGCACCGGTTTCTACCGCCGCGATCAGACTAAAGTTCACTCACACATTTCACAGAGGACGGAGACATGAAGACCTATCGCATCGCAACCATCCCCGGCGACGGCATCGGCAAGGAGGTCGTGCCCGCCGGCGCGCAGGTGCTCGAAGCGCTCGCGAAGACCACCCGCGCGTTCGCCTTCGAGTTCGAAAACTTCGACTGGGGCGGCGACTACTATCGCGCGCATGGCGTGATGATGCCGGCCGACGGCCTCGACGCGATCCGCAACAAGGACGCGATCCTGTTCGGCTCGGCCGGCGACAAGGACATTCCCGATCACATCACCTTGTGGGGCTTGCGGCTGAAGATCTGCCAGGGCTTCGATCAATACGCGAACGTGCGGCCGACGCGCATCCTGCCCGGCATCGACGCGCCGCTGAAATACTGCAAGCCCGAGGACCTGAACTGGGTCATCGTCCGCGAAAACTCGGAGGGCGAATATTCGGGCGTGGGCGGCCGCGTGCATCAGGGTCATCCGATCGAAGCGGCGACCGACGTGTCGATCCTGACGCGCGCCGGCGTCGAGCGCATCATGCGCTTCGCGTTCCGTCTCGCGCAGTCGCGTCCGCGCAAGCTGCTGACCGTCATCACGAAGAGCAACGCGCAGCGTCACGCGATGGTGATGTGGGATGAGATTGCGCTGCAAATCTCGAAGGAGTTTCCGGACGTCACGTGGGACAAGGAACTCGTCGATGCGGCGACCGCGCGCATGGTCAACCGTCCGGCGACGCTCGACACGATCGTCGCCACCAATCTGCACGCCGACATTCTTAGCGATCTCGCCGCCGCGCTCGCGGGCAGCCTCGGCATCGCGCCGACCGGCAACGTCGATCCGGAGCGCCGCTATCCGTCGATGTTCGAGCCGATCCACGGCTCCGCGTTCGACATCATGGGCAAGGGGCTCGCGAATCCGGTCGGCACGTTCTGGTCGGTCGTGATGTTGCTCGAACACCTTGGCGAATCCGACGCCGCGCGCCTCGTGATGCAGGCGATCGAAGCCGTGACCGCGAACCGGTCGCTGCATACGCGTGATCTCGGCGGCACTGCGACGACCGCGCAGGTGACGGCGGCCGTTTGCGCGTTCATCGGCGCGTTCATCGAGCAGGCGGCGGCGCCTGCAGCGAACGCGGCGTGAAACTTTGCCTGAATGTCGGCGGGAGTCCTGGCTGGCATTTAGCTGGAATTGACGTCACTCGGTATGAACCGAGCGTTATCCACGCATGTGGTTGCGCGGTTGGCCCAGGCATAGCCGGCGCGCGCAATCACCATTCGGCGAACGCGGCCCAACGTCGGCCGCGCGCCGCAGGAGGAGACAATGACTTCCGAACTCGAAAGCCGGGTGTCCCGCAAGCTGATGCTGCGAATCATCCCGTTCGTCATGCTGCTGTATTTCGTGAGCTTTCTCGACCGCGTGAATGTGGGTTTCGCGGCGTTGTCGATGAACAAGGCGATCGGTCTTTCGCCGACCGCATTCGGACTCGGCGGCGGACTGTTTTTCATCGGCTATTTTCTGTTCGAAGTGCCGTCGAACCTGATTCTCCACAAGGTCGGCGCGCGCCGCTGGATTGCGCGCGTGATGGTGTCGTGGGGGATCGTGTCGCTCGCATCCGCGTTCGTCGTCGGACCGAATAGCTTCTACGCGCTGCGCTTTATTCTCGGCGTCGCGGAAGCGGGCTTCTTTCCGGGGATCATCCTTTATCTGAGCCTGTGGTTTCCGTCGCGTCAGCGCGCGGTTGCCGCTGCGTGGTTCATGGCTGCGGCGCCGATTTCCACCGCGATCGGCTCGCCGATTTCCGGCGCGATCATGCAACTGCCGCCGATCGCCGGGCTCGCAGACTGGCAACTGCTCTACATACTCGAAGCATTGCCCGCGATCGTGCTCGGCTTTTGCGTACTGAAGTACCTGACCGATGCGCCCGCGCAAGCGCAATGGCTGCAGCCGGAAGAACGCGACTGGCTGATCGCGAAGCTGAAGCTCGAAGCGGACGCGCGCCATGCGCATGCGGGCCACACGGCCGGTGCGCTCAGTGCATTGCGCGATCCGCGTGTGCTGGCGCTTGCGTTGATTTACTTCGGCACGTCGGTGGGCTTGTACACGCTCGGTTTGTGGGCGCCGCTGATCATTCGCCAGTACGGCTTCGGCTCGTTCGAAACGGGGCTGCTGGCGGGCGTGCCGAGCGTGCTTGCGGTCATCGCGATGGTGCTGTGGGCGAAGCATTCGGATCGCACCGGCGAGCGTACGTGGCACGTCGTGATTCCTTGCGCGCTGGCATGCGTCGGCTTCCTGTTCGCGGGCAATGCGGCCACCGCGGTGATGATCGTGCTTGCGCTCGTCGTCGTGAACGTCGGGATCAGCGCGGCGAAGGCACCGTTGTGGGCAATGCCGAGCATGTTCCTGTCCGGTGCCGGCGCGGCCGCGGGGATTGCGATGATCAACTCGGTGGGTAACCTGGGCGGATTCGTTGGACCTTTTGCGATTGGGTGGCTCAAGAATGTGACCGGTGGATATGCCGCGGGCTTGTATGTGGTCGGTGCGACGTTGGCGGTGTCGGCGGTCGTGACGTTGATGTTGAGCCGGCAGACGAAGCGGGTGCCGGTGGCGGTGGGTGAGCGGCATGGGCATTGAACGAGACTGGTGAGTGCGACGCGAGGCGGCTCGGCTCGGCTGAAAAGTTGGTCGTAGTGGTTCTGCGAGAAATTCAATGAAGGCGGCTTGATGCCGCCTTTTTCAATTGCAGCGCGACAAGCCGTGTTCTATCGGAAAAATCCGATTTTGATGAAGCTGTTGTTATTCGATCTTGCTTGACACTTGTTGACCAATCCCGACCGTCATTCGAGATATTTTCCGGAGATTGAATAAACAGTACTCGCTACGCGAAATGAATAAGAAGATGTTCCGGCTGGTTTTCAGCCGGGTCCGGGGTATGCTCGTCGCCGTCGCGGAAACGGCTATCGCGCACGTTAGCGCAGGTCAGCGCGAAAAGCGCTCATCGACCGTGTTGCAATCGTTCACGATGTTTGCAATGCGTCACATGGCTTTTGCCGTGCTGGTGCTATGTGGATTTGCGCCAGTGCTTTCCAGCGCGCAGATTGCGCCATCGGGCGCGCACGCGCCGAGCGTACTCAATACCGCCAATGGTATTCCGCAGGTCAATATCAACAAACCGTCGAATGCGGGTGTTTCGCTCAATACCTATTCGCAATTCGACGTGCGGAAGAACGGCGCGATCCTGAATAACTCGCCCGTTATCACGAGTACTCAGCTCGCTGGGCAGATCAACGGTAATCCGAATTTCGCGGCGAGCGATGCCGCGAAGATTATCGTCAATCAGGTCAACAGCAATAACCCGTCGTTGCTGCGCGGCTACGTCGAGGTTGCGGGGCAGAAAGCGGCCGTGGTGATCGCGAATCCGTCGGGACTCGTGGTGGACGGCGGCGGCTTTATCAATACGTCACGCGGCATTCTGACGACCGGCAATCCGTTGATCGACGGTAGCGGCAATCTGACGGGCTTCAATGTGACCGGCGGGTTGATCACGATTCAGGGCGCGGGGCTGAATGCGTCGAATATCGATCAGGTGGATCTGATCGCGCGCGCGGTGCAGGCGAATGCGGCGATTTACGCCAATACGCTGAATGTGGTCACCGGCGCGAATCATGTCGATTACGCGAGCCTCGGTGCAACGGCTATTGCCGGTAGCGGCGCGGCTCCGGGCGTGTCGATCGATGTGGCGCAGCTCGGCGGTATGTACGCGAACCGGATCACGCTCGTTGGGACCGAGAATGGCGTGGGTGTGGCGAATGCTGGGACTATCGCGGCGCAGGCGGGTGATTTGACGCTGACCACGTCGGGGCAGCTTGTGCAGTCGGGGAAGATGAGCGCGAGCGGCAATGTGGGTATCGATGCGGCTAGTGTTAATAACAGCGGTACTGTCTATGCGCAGCAGAACATCACTATAGGCACGGGCGGTGCGTTGACGAACAGCGGTGCGATTGCGGCACAGCAGAATACGAACGTCACCGCGGGCAGCGTCGCCTCGACGGGCCTGCTCGGCGCGGGCGTCAATAGCGACGATAGCCTTGTGGGCAGTGGCAATCTGTCGGTGGCATCGGGCGGGCTGCTGTCCGCGACCGGTCAGAACATCGGGCCTGGCAGCGTAACGTTTAAAGGCGCGTCACTCGACCTGTCGAATTCGCAGACCTGGGCGGGCACCGGACTCGCGCTGACTGCCACCGGCGGTGACCTCAGCCTCGCGAATGCCAACACGGGCGCGGGCGCATCTGTCACGGCCAGCGCCGCGGGCACGCTGGACAACAGCGGCGGCACGCTCAACGCGCCACAGCTTGCGATCGAGGCCGGGAATCTGATCAATCGCAACGGCACCGTTACGCAGACGGGCACCGGAGCGATCAGCGTTGCGGTCAGCGGCACGCTGGACAACACCCGCGGTTCATTGCAGACGAACAGTGCCGATCTGACGCTGACGCCTGCCACGATCCTCAACGACAACGGCACGATCACCAACTCGGGCACCGGCGCGCTGTCCGTGCGAACGGGTTCGCTGTCGAACAACGGTGGCACGCTGGCCACTAACGGCGCGCTCGATGTGCAGGCCGGATCGGTATCGAACCGGGGCGGCACGCTGGCGGCGCAGTCCTCGGCGGCATTCGCGGTTGGCTCGCTGGACAACGATGCAGGCGGCCAAATCAGCGCCCGGAACGTATCGGTTGTAGATACAGGGATCTTCAGCAACGCGGGCGGCACCGTACAGGCCGACGATACGCTGGATATTGGCGCGCAGACGGTAGCGAACGACGCAGGCAGCATCTCCAACGCGGGTACGGGTACAACAACCGTTACCGCGTCCGGTGCGCTGACGAACACAGCGGGCGGCCTGATCGGCGGCAACGGCGATGTGTCGGTATCTGGCGGCAGCGTTGACAACGGCGGTGGGTCGCTCGTTGCCGGCGGCGCACTGACCGCGCAGTCAGCCGGCACGCTGAATAATGCCGCGGGCCTTATACAGTCCGATGGCAACGCCTCAGTGTCCGCACAGGACGCCCTGACGAACGTGGGTGGCCAGATCGGCACCAACGGCAGCACGGCCACGTTGAAGATTTCCGGCGCATCGCTCGACAATACTTCGGGCCGGATCGCCAATACCGGCACTGGCGTGACGACGGTGAGCGCCGGGTCAATCACGAATAGCAATGCGAGTGGTGTAGCGGGCGCGGGTGTCATCGGCGGGAATGGTGATGTCACGCTCGCGGGCGGGGCGCTGTCGAATACGCAAGGCGGTCAGGTCGTGGCGGGCCACGATCTGACGCTCGATGAATCGCAGTCCGTGGACAACTCGGGCGGTACATTATCGGGCGCGAGCAATCTGACGCTCAACGGCGCCGGCGCGGCGGTCAGCAACGTGAACGGCTCGATCCGCGGCAACGGCGCGGTCAGCCTCGATAGCGCATCACTAGACAACACCTCGGGCAAGATCGGTAACGACCAGGGCAGCGGCGGCAGTGTCGCCATCACAACCGGTTCCCTCGCGAATCAGAACGGCGCGATCGGCAGCGACCAGAACCTGACGCTGACGACGAACCAGCTCGCGGGCGACGGCACGATCGTCGCGGGTCTCGACGGCGCGGTGACAGTCAATGGCGACTACACGAACGATGCGGCTAACCAGATTCAGGCGAACCGCAATCTGAGCTTTACCGTCGCGGGTAACCTCATCAATCAGGGCACGCTGGGCGCCGTCAATGCGCTGACGGTCAGCGCCGCGAACGTCGACAACCGGGCAGGCGCAGACCTCAATTCGTCCAGCACGACGATCAACGCGGCGAACGCGATCAGCAACGAAGGCCGAATCGAGGGCGATACCGTTGCGACGAACAGCGCGACGTTGACCAATACCGCGACGATCATCGGCAACACGGTCACGCTCAATGGCAGCCAGTCGATCGTCAACACCGGTGCAGCAGCGATCATCGCGGCGGCATCGGAAGCGAACCTGTATTCGCCGGGCGATATTTCGAACACCGCCGGCGCGAATATCTTCAGCCTCGGCGACGTGAACCTTGCAGCGGATGGCACACGCGACACAAATGGCTTGCTCGCCAACCGCTCGAACTCGGTGACGAACGACCAGTCGGCGATCCAGGCACAGGGCAACCTCGAAATCGCCACGCAGACGCTGACCAATTCGCGGCCCGCGCCAACTGTTCAGACTGTGACGACCGATGTCGACACACTGCACCAGACCAAGCGCGACAAGTACGTGGCCTGCGCGACCGGCAACTCCGACAAGGGTTACTGCACGCAGGCGATGTGGGACAACGGCTATAGCGCACCGATCGACGCGACCTATTTGGTCTCGCAGATCGTTTCGCAAACCTCGGGCCCCAACGCGACTGACAAAGTTCTTGTCGTCAATGTGAACGGTACGCAGCAAACGATCTGGTACAACACGTTGACGACGAACGGCGACGGTTCGGTCACGGTCAACTACTGGGACGACTACAACCCCAACGTCAACTACCTGCCGTCCACCGAGTACGCGACGCGCAGCGACGGACACAACGGCTATCAGCGCGTCGAGATTGCGCGTGATACGACCACCACCACGCAGCAGGATCAGATAGCCGGTTCACAGGCGCAGCAGGGCCAACTGCTCGCGGGCGGCAACATGACGCTCGCGAATGTCGGCACGCTGAATAACCTGTCCAGCGCGATCGCGGCGGGAGGTGCGATCCAGATCGGCAGCGCCGCGCAGACTGGTACGCTCGACGCGGCAGGCAGCGGTAGCTATGGCGGGACGCGGGTCAACAACGTTGGCCAGACGCTGTACCAGTACCAGCGTGAGGACATCGTATCGACGTACGCATGGAACGAGAACATCACGCAGGACGTGGGCCAGGTGGTGGAACCTTCCGTTGTGCTCGCACCGGTGGCGATCGGCGGAACGGGCGGCACGATCATCGCGAACAAGGCGGTGGTCATCAGTGGCGCGGATATCAACAACACCAACGTCGCGGCGGCGAACTCGGCGACCGGTGCGACAGGCGGCACGCTCGGCGCCAACCAGGCGCTGTCGGGCCAGAAAGCGAACGCACCGCTGACGGTTGCGGATAGTTCGGGCTCGCTGCATATCACGCTGCCGACGAGCGGCCTGTATTCACTCCATGCTGCACCGAGCGCGTCCTACCTCGTCGAGACCGATCCGCGCTTTACCAGCTACACGAAGTTCATCAGCAGCGACTACATGCTTGGGGCATTGGGCCTGAATCCGCAGAGCGTGCAAAAGCGCCTCGGCGACGGGCTCTATGAGCAGCAACTGGTCCAAAACCAGATTACGCAGATCACAGGTCGCATCTACCTGCAAGGCTATAGCAGCAACCTGGACGAATACACGGCGCTGATGACGGCCGGCGTGAACGTTGCGCAGCAGTTCGGCCTCGAGGTGGGCGTCGCACTGACTGCGGCGCAAATGGACGCACTCACCAGCGATATCGTGTGGCTGGTCAACCAGACGGTCACGCTGCCAGATGGCACGACGCAATCGGTGCTGGTCCCGCAAGTCTATCTGGCGCAGACGCACGCTAATGATTTGCAGCCTGGCGGCGCGCTCATTGCCGCCGATGATGTCGAATTGCACGCAACGGGCAGCGTGAACAACAGCGGCACGCTTAAAGGCGGCACGCAGATGGTCGTCACCGGTACCAATATCGTGAACCGCGCGGGCACGATCGCGAGCAGCGACACGGACGGCACCACGGTCGTGTCGGCGACGAATGACGTAGTCAACGCATCGGGCCTGATCGCGGGCAATCGCGTGGCGGTGCTCGCGGGCAACAACATCAGCAACACGACACTGGTGGATGCCAATGGCGTCGGTTCGTCGGCGGCCGGCAGCAAGGCGAACACGACGCTACTCGGCGCGCAAGGGACGATTGCGTCGACCGGCGACATGGTGATTGCCGCAGGCAACGATCTGACGGTGCACGGCGCGAACATTAGCGCCGGAGGCGGTGCGCAGATCACCGCGGGCCACGACATCACGGTGGATGCGGTGCAGTCCGCCACGAGCCAGTCGCTTGCGCAGAACGATCAGCATCACTGGGAAGAAAGCAGCGTCACGAATCAGGGCAGCGCGATTTCCGCGGGTGGCGATCTCGGCATCCAGAGCGGCAACGACATGACGTTCGCCGGAGCGAAGGTGACGGCCGGCGGCGACCTCGCAGCGGTCGCGGGCGGCAACTTGGCAGCCGCGACTGTGACCAACACGTCGAAATACGACAACGTTGCCACCGACAGCAAAACGCGTCAGGAAGTCGATCACACCTACGACGAGCAGGCCATCGGCACCAGCTTCACCGCGGGCGGTAATGCGACGCTCGGAGCGGTCGGTAGCGATACGACGAAAGGCAACGTGACGCTGACCGGTTCGAGCCTGACCGCAGGCATGACGAACGGCGTAGATAACGGTAGCGGCACAGCGACGATCGCGGCAACCGGCAACGTGACACTCAACGAAGCACGCGAGGAACACGACAACTACCAGGCAGTCGAGTCGAAGCGCGGCAGTTTCGTGAGCGGTACCACGACCGACACGATGCAGAACACGCGGGCGAATGTCGGTGTCGGGAGCCTGGTGTCGGGCGACGCGGTAAACGTGCAGGCTGGCAGGGACCTGACGGTGAAGGGCAGCACCGTGGTCGGCACGAATGATGTGAGTCTTGCGGCGAAAGGCAACGTCGACATCACGACATCGCAGGATACGGTCGCGCAGGATAGCTCCTACCAGCAGACCCGTTCAGGCCTGATGACGAGCGGCCTGAGCGTGACCATCGGCAGCCAGTCGATGTCGGACCAGCAACAGGCCAGCCAGGTGACGAACAATGGCAGCACGGTGGGCTCCGTCAATGGCAACCTGAATGTCTCCGCGGGCAACGACCTTCACGTGACGGGCAGCGTTCTGCGCGCCGGACAGGACGTGAGTATGGCGGGCAAGACGGTCACGATTGACTCCGCTTACGACACGTCCTCGCAGGCCGGGCAGCAGGAATCGCATTCGGCGGGGTTGACGGTGGGCATCACCAATCCGGTGGTTTCCGCTGTTCAGACCGCGACGCAGGTGGCGAAGGCCGCGCAGCATGTCGATGGCGATCCTCGTTTGCTTGCGCTCGCGGGTGTGACGACCGGACTTGCGGCGAAAAATGCTTACGATGCGGTGGGCGGCGATCCCGTGAAAGCGGCGACCACCGTGGGCATCAACATCTCCGTCGGAGCGAGCAGCAGTCACAGCAGCAGCGACGCGCAGTCGAGTACGGTTGTTGGCAGTACCGTGGCGGCGGGCCATAACGTCACGATTGCAGCGGCGGGCGCGGGTGCCGACAGCAACATCGATGTGATCGGCAGCACGATTTCGGCGGGCAGTGATGCATTGCTGACGGCGCAGGGCAACGTGAACCTTCAGGCCGCACAGAACAGCAGCGGCCAGAGCAGTAGCAGCAGTGGCGCGAGTGTTGGCGTCGGCGTATCGGTTTCGGCGGGCTCGACAAGTGGCATTTCGTTCACGGCGAGCGCATCGGGTAGTCGTGGCAATGCCGATGGCGATTCGACGACCTGGACGAATACGCATGCGGTGGCCGGTGACACGCTGACGATCCGCTCGGGTGGTGATGCGAATCTGGTGGGTGCGGTAGCGTCGGGCAACCAGGTTGTGGCCGATGTGGGTGGCAATCTGAACATCCAGAGTCTTCAGGACACGGACAACTACCACTCGAAGGATCAGAACGCGGGCATCGGCGTCAACGTGTGTGTGCCGCCGCTATGCGCGGGTAGGTCGAGCGTGTCGGGCAGCATCGGCCAGACGAAGATGGATAGCGACTACGCAAGCGTGACGGAGCAGTCGGGTATCCGCGCGGGCGATGGTGGTTTCCAGATCAGCGTCGACGGAAACACGGGGCTGAAAGGCGGTGTGATTTCGAGCAGCGATGCGGCGGTTCAAGGCGGTGCGAATCGTTTGACGACCGGCACGTTGACGTATGGAGATATCGAGAATCACGCGTCGTATGACGCGTCGCAGGTTGCGGTGAGCGGTGGGTATGCGTTCGGCGGCGGCAGTGCATCGGCGGGTGCAGGCAAGGACGGTAGCGGTCAGGGAAGCAGTATCGGTAAGGACCAGCAGGGCAAGGCGGACAACGTGAACCCGGTGCCGGGGACAGCGTTGCCGCAGAGTAGCGGTGGTTTGTCGATGGCGCCGCCGATCGTTATGGGTGCGTCGGGCGATGCTGATTCGACCACGCGCAGTGCGATCAGCGGCGGGGCCGTGACGATTACCGACGGCGCGAAACAGCAGCAACTGACAGGGCAGACGGCGGAGGAAGCCGTCGCGAGCATCAGCCGCGATACGTCGGATACGCAGGGTTCGATTGCGCCGATTTTTGATAAGGACAAGATCGAAGCGGGCTTTGAGATTACGAGCCAGCTTATCAATCAGGTGGGCACGTTCGTGAACAACCGTGCCATGGAAGCGGACGCGGCGAAAGCGGCGGCCAATGATCCGAACCTGACGCCGGAGCAGCGGGCGGCGGCGCAGCAGCAGGCGGATCAGTTGAATGCCGAGTGGGGGCCTGGTGGGTCGTATCGTCAGGTGCTGACTGCGCTGACGGTTGCCGCAGGCGGCAACGTGACCGGAAGCGCCGGCCAGTTCGCGCAGAGCGCAACGGTTGCATATATCCAGCAACTCGGCGCGGCCGAAGTCAAGCAGATCGCGGACAGCGTGGACAGTGAGACGGCACGCGCGGCGCTGCATGCGATCGTCGGTTGCGCGGGGGCGGCGGCCAGCAGCCAGAGTTGCGGTGCGGGGGCCATGGGCGCGTCCGCGAGTTCGGTGATTGGTAGTCTGCTGGCTCCGACAGATGGGATGTCAGCGGAGGATCGTCAGGCACGCGAGAACCTTGTGACGAGCCTGGTTGCCGGGATCGCAACGATCTCGGGAACGAATGCGGCGACTGCGACTGGCGCTGGACAGATCGAGGGGGAGAACAATCAGGTGGCGATGCCAAGCTCGGCGCCACCGCCGCCGTGGTTGGCAGGGTTACTCAAGCTGCCAGGGTTCAAGGGCGCAAACGCCAGTAAGGACGATAGCGTGATTGCGGACCCGGCCACGGAGCTTGATCCGTCGATCAAGGCGGGGCCGCTCGTGACGCCGCTGCCCGGGCCAGGGTTCGTTAGCCAACTGATTACCGATGCGACGCCGGACTGGCTCCGAGATTTGGTAACCGACGCGGTTACTATGGCCGGATACACGCCGAATCAGGGCGCGGTTGGTAACATGAAGCAGTACTTCAATAGCCCCGGATTTGGCTCGGATTTGGGAGCCGCGACGCAAAAGACAAACTATCGAATTGATGGACAGAGTGTTTATAAGGTGACTTCGGTCGTTAGCGATGATATTAAAAAGGGTGATTATATCTACCTCGATGGTCAACATATGGACCATCTCGAAGTTTTTGATGGAAAAGGAAATTTTAAGGCGGTCGTGAATCTAGATGGGACTCTCAATGACAGCAAGACAAATGCTGCTTCGGGTCGTCGGATTAATCTTAAGTGAGAATCATGGAACTAGATCGAATCAAACTATTGTTGTGTGAATTGGCTCTGTCGCATGGACTAACAGATGCCGACCTGCGCAAGTACAACCAGGTGGATGACGACTTTGAGTGGCATATTGATTGGAGCCGCAATTTAACCGAAGAGTTCAGGCGAAGTATGCAGCTCCTTGAAGCAGCGCTCGATCTTTATGACTCAGCAATGTCACGTGGAGACAAACTCACTGCGAAAGCTGGATTAATTCGTGCAGGAATTCGTCTTCAGACTCTAGAGAATTTTTTTGCCAGTCTGACGCATGATGTCAAGAAAGCCTATAGTGAAACGAACTTCAATTGGCCCGATTTTCCCAGCGACTCATGGAAAATACCTGGCGAATACAATTTCAAAGACAGTTGATTCAATTGTGGATCCCTGATCTAGTTTAATTAGTCGTTGAGGATATTGGATCTGCGATAGATCATCGATAAGAATTACATCGTCGGTAGAGTGCGACTAGGACGAGATTGAGGCGGGTTTTGATATCACTAGCCAGCCCATCAATCAGATGGGTACGGTCGTGAACAACCGTGCCATAGAAGCGGGCGGCAGCGCGGGAGCAGGCGCCAACGTGACCGGAAGCGCCGGCCAGTTCGCGCAGAGCGCAACGGTTGCATATATCCAGCAACTCGGCGCGGCCGAAGTCAAGCAGATCGCGGACGGCCTGGGCAGTGAGACGGCACGCGCGGCGCTGCATGCGATCGTCGGTTGCGCTGGGGCGGCGGCTAGCAGCCAGAGCTGCGGTGCGGGGGCCATGGGCGCGTCCGCGAGCTCGGTGATTGGTAGTCTGCTGGCTCCGACAGATGGGATGTCGGCGGAGGATCGTCAGGCACGCGAGAACCTTGTGACGAGCCTGGTTGCCGGGATCGCAACGATCTCGGAAACGAATGCGGCGACTGCAGCCAGTGCTGGACAGATCGAGGGGGAGAATAATCAGCTCGGCATCCTTGCGCCGAAGAAAAATCCGCTGACGACTGATCTGGTGAAGACGTTCTGCGCGACAGGGACGTGTACGGATGAGCAGGTGAAGCAACTGGTTCAGGCGCAGAACCAGATCAATGAGGCAGGCGGGAAGAATGCGGAGCTTGTGGCCGGAGCGGCAGCGGTCATAGTGGCGGTGCCTGCGCTTGCAATGCTTGGGCCCGAGGCGTTGGCTCTGGCGTTGTCGAATCCTGCTGCAGCAGTGAACGCAGGCATCATCACGTTGGAAACTGCAGCAGCGATTGCGACGAATTCGATCACGCCGGGGTTGGCTATTGAAGGCGCAGGAGCAAAGGCAGGTACGGTGTGGGACTCTATTGTTGCGACTCAGCCCGCTTACCCAGGCTCGGTTCTTCCAAAATCGTTTGAGCTGACATTGGAGGGCGGTCAAAGTGTGTGGGTACATGGGAATGCGACTGAACATATTGCGGAATACGCCCAGATGATTGCCAAGAACAATCCACCGGAAGTTGTGCGACTCGCGACACAACAACAACTTGCGAGCTTGGAAGGTGCCGTGAACGCCGTTACCAAAGATGGTGTGCCTTACAATCAGCTAATCAATTCGAATGGTTGGGAGTTAAAGTTTGCTCCTCCACGGCAACCAGGGCAGCTTCCAGTGCTCATTCACGCGTTGCCTACAGGTAAGTGAGATTCGCATATGGAAATCAGAATTGAGAAGCCGTTTCAGTTGAGTCTCGATATGATCGAGACAGATGAGTATGTCCCGTCTATGCGAATGCAAGCATCCGCTGAGATGCAGCAGTTTGGGCAAGAAGTTAGCTACCACGGAAGTCTATGGTTTGCATGCTCGAGTTGGGATGATTTTATTTCGAGACTGAATGATCTCGATGCTGGAGAGGCAAATCTTGCCGACATGAATAACTGTTTCGTTTTGCGATTTCGCAAATCGGCTGAGACGCTGGAAATGTCTTGGGAAATCAAACGAAGGGCCTTGGATGGAGCGATCATGGCGTTGGCCTTTAGCTCACGAATCGATGAAGACACGATGGCGCATATAAAGAGTCAATTCACACAATTTCCGATGTGGTGGTAGGTGTTATATGTGGAAATAAAGCTGTCAAGATGGGTTTGGTTTACGCAACTAATGTGGCCGCAATAGAAATTTCCGCTGAAACAAAATTCTATGAGGGTGCTGTGCGCTGCCAAGGAGGACTTGTTGGTGGCGGCGGAGGGCGAAACGGCGCGAGCCGCGTTGCAGGCGATAGTAGGCTGCGCGGGAGCGGTGGCAAGCAATCAGGCGTGCGGTGCGGGAGCGATGGGGGCGGCGTCGAGCGCGGTGATTGGTTCGCTGCTGGATTCGGCTGAGGGGCTGTCCGCGGAAGAGCGGCAGGCGCGTGAAAATCTGTTTAGCAGTCTGGTCGGAGCGATTGCGACGGCGACCAGTGGCGGATCGGGTGCGGCGACTGCAGCCGGTGCTGGACAGATCGAGGTTGAGAACAACCAGGTGGCGATGCCAAGCTCGGCGCCACCGCCGTCGTGGTTGGCAGGGTTACTCAAGCTGCCAGGGTTCAAGGGCGCAAACGCCAGCAAGGACGATAGCGTAATTGTTGATCCTTCTACAGAACTTGATTCGACGATCAAGGCGGGTACGCCGATGGCGACGCCATCGGGATCGGACGTGATCGACGGCATCTTTAAAACGCCACCGGTTGTGGATGTGGCCAAGGGGTTGATTGACTATGTGATAACGTCGATGGGCGGGTCGGACTCGGGGTATGAGGCGGGTAATACGACACTCAATAGTGGGAACGAGGACGAAACCGTAGATAGCCCTATCTATAATCAGAAAGGTGCGGATCGGGCTACTGCAGATAGCTCGAACTGGTCAGATGCTTCGTTGGATCAAGCGGTTAACGAAATTGCAGGGCCGAATCCTCAGGTTAAATACACGCAATCCGGAAAGACTGTGTACACGAATCCGGTGATCGGCGAATCAGTGATCTATGATAACGCTGGGAATTACTTCAGAGTTGAGGGCGCGAATGGTCAGTATCTTGACAAGAGTGGCAATCAGATTCCGAACAACGTTCCGTTGATAAAGCCAAATAAGACGACTCAGACGGGTATGTCATCTGATATAAGAAATAGCTTGACCCATTTAAATAACGTCGATCCGGTGAAAAAGTGAGGATAATCGTGAAGCTGAAGGAATCGTCTGTGTCTATCGCCGGTGACGAGGATAATTCAAAAACGCTTCGATTATCGGGCGCGTTGTCTGAATGGTTATTTGCGACTGGCTTCTGGTCTGAGGTGAATGCAGTTTGCGGAACAATGTTCGATCAATATGAGGAGGACATGGCGGACTCTGGCGTTCTGAATGTTATTCAGCAAAAAATAGACCAAAGGGTGAGTGAACTCCGAAGCGCTGCTACATCGACAGTCGAGTTCGTGCACGGTTGGTCTGCTGATCGGACACCGCTAACTGCTACCGCCAAGACGCAAGATTTTGCGGATGAATTGATCAAACTTCAGCACTTTCTGCGGGAGGCTGTCTCGGAGGATTCGAGTGCTTACTTCTCTCTTTGACTCGATTCATTGGGGCATGGGGCGGGTAATACAACGCTGAACGGCGGTGACAATCAACAGTCGAGTGGTGGTTCTGATTCCACTCCTGGGCGCGTTCAGTCGCGTATTAACGTTACTAACGACGACATGGATCACATTGGCGACCGTCACCTCGATCCAACAGTGAACGCAAGCCAATTTACAATCAGTGAAAGTGATCTGCGAAATTTACTGCAAGATCCGAATACTGTCTCAACGCCGATTAGCAAGACTGTTCAAAGTGGTACTGATGTGAGCTATGTTCGCGAAGTGAATACGGGGCAAGTGATCGGAACAGGTAAGTTCAACAACAATCAACCGACTACCGTAATGACGGTACTGACTGACCGATACGGGAATCTTGTGAGAGCCTTTCCTGGGAAATTGAAATGAGTACAGGTAAAAAGGGGACATTGGAAGCTATTCGACACGACTTGCTTCAAAGCTCCGCCAGCTTGCTTGCCGGTAATGAAACAGATGCTCTAGGGATCGCTCTGCGCCACTTATTTCCAGGAATAGCATATGCGTTCGTGTTGCATTGGATACCGGAGCAAGCGGAGGATATTTACTGGGTACTTGTGAGCCCGACAGAGGTTGCGGAAATTGAAGTGCCACGAGATGGATACGTGGAAGGTAATACTCCGTTGCTAAAGGTACTAGACGCTGCCGCCTATCAGAAGCAGCGACATTCGCGCGATGTTCGACAAAGATTGGAGATTGGACTCGAACTGATTAAGAGCCGTTAAAGCTTCGCAAACGACAACCCCGGCCGCGGCCGGGGTTGTCGTTTGTGGCGCCGTTCAGTCCGGCGTGATGACGAGCCTGCCGTACTGGACCTCGATCTTCACGCGCTGGCCTGGCGGGGAAGCCGGCCTGCTCGAGCCACATGCCGGCGATGCGAAGCCAGGGGAAGAACGTAGGTGTACGCCAGTCCCTGCCGGGTTTGGGCGAGGGCCGCCAGCGCATGAGCTGCTGGACGGTAGCGCGGCGCTCGGGATGAGCGGGCAGTGCATTAAGATCGGCGTCAACGGCGCGTGCGTCGGATGCTGATGTTGGGGAGAACAACCAGTTCTCCATTTAGATGCCCGCGCAGAACTCGGCATTGCCGGGGTGGCTGGTGGCGCTTGGCAAGCTGCCGGGATTCAAGGGGGAAACGGCTGGTAAGGGTGATGGGGTGACCGCCGATCCGGCCACGGAACTTGATCCGACGATCAAGGCTGGTACGTCGATGACGACGCCTTCGGAATCGAGTGTGATCGACGACATCTTCAGGATGCCGCCGGTTGTGGATGTGGCCAAGGGGCTGGTTGACTATATCCGACGGCGGTTAAAGGCAGCGATGGGACGACGTGTGGAGCGGGTAACGCGACGCTGAACAGTGGGAACGGCGACGACGCAAACAGCGGCGACGGCGATAAGAGTACGTTCTGGTCTTCAACAAAGGACAGGACGTCAGTTGAAAATGCCTACGGCCATTCGACGAAACAAGGTGACGAGTTCCCTGAGTATCAAAACTCGGTGCAATACGTTCAGGCAGCGCAGGACTTCCTGAACAATTCACCCGATCGGACGCATACCAAGACACGACCCAACGGCGATACCTTGTATTACGATCAAGCGACGAACACGTTCGCATCAAAATCCAAAGACGGTGCGTCAAAGGCGATGTTCGAACCAGCGGCTGGAATGGGCTACTGGAATAAACAATGATGCAAGAGAAAGGAAGTCGCTTACCGTGCCCATGCTGTGAGAGCCTGACAATTGGTGTACGAGACGATTATGAAATCTGCTCTGTGTGCGGCTGGGAGGACGATCCAGTGCAATCAAGTGATCCCGCATTCGCAGGCGGTGCCAATCGAAGCAGCCTGAATGAGGCCCGTAAACATTGGCAGACGACGAAAACCAAGGTGCATTAAAAGCAAACCAAGCCTTCGAACCGGGTTTGTTGGGATGAAGGAGGCGACAACCGATCACTGTTGCACGTGGTGGATGGTGCACTCATCGGTGGTCTTTGTGGTGGCAGCACCTTTACTGCGTTGGGCAATGGTGACCTGCAAGCGTGACAGTTCTTAACAAAATCACAGCGCATTGCTGTCAGACTTACACCTTGACGCCAGAACCCTCGTCGAAGCAAAAGAGTGATGGCGTAAACGCGTGTCAGGCTCAAACCATTTGCGGGTGCCCGAACCGTCAAAGAAAATCCGCTTTTCCACTGCGGCTCGCAAGTCGACAGCATGCTTCTGGGCCAAAAACGAGAAGCATCGGGTTGCGTCGCATGTTGCACGCAATACGCTGATCGGTGTGCCTCATCGGTACCAATACCTTTATGGCCGCATTTCCCTTGCTCTCCAATTTTTTGCAATTTCGCTGATTGATCGTACGGCAAACCGCAGCAAAAAATTGCTGCGTATCAGGCCATTAAAAAAGCGACAAAAAAACCCGCAAGAGCTACAAAAAGCACAATGAAGAAAGCAGCAAACAAAGATGATTAAAAAGAAAAAGCTCTCACCCATACCCCTCGCGGTCCTCATCCCTCTCGCTGCCCACGCGCAGACCCCACCCGACATAGCAGCCCGCACCAACGCCGAACAACAACAGCAAGTCGAGCAACGGCGCGACGCGCAGCAGCGTGCGACAACGGTCGCGGCACCTGTCGTACGTTCAGCAGCTCCCACGCTCGGCGAATGGCCCGTACTGCCCACCGAGACGCCATGCTTTCCTATCGACTCATTCGATGTCGAAGTGCCGGACACACTGCCCAACGCGGCCCATGTAAAAGGCGCATCCGCGCTGCCAATGGACCCGTTCTCGTTCCTGCATGACTGGCTGCGCCATTACGAAGGCCAATGCATCGGCAAACAGGGCATCGACATACTGACGAAGGGTCTGCAAGCCGTCATCCTGAGCCGCGGCTACATCACGACGCGCGTTCTATTGCCTGCACAGGACCTATCGAAGGGCACGCTGAAATTTGCCCTCATACCGGGCGTTATCCGCGATCTCAAGTTTGCCGACGAGTCCACACGCGGCACATGGAGAACCGCCTTTCCCACACGTGATGGCAACACGCTCCAGCTACGAGATCTCGAACAGGGACTGGAGCAAATGAAGCGCGTCCCCAACCAGGACGCGACGATGCAGATCATTCCCGGCGATGCTCCCGGCGAAAGCGACGTGGTGATTTCCGTCAAGCGCTCGCAGCCATGGTCACTCGCCGTCTCTGCCGACAACTCAGGCACGAACGAAACCGGCCGCTACATCGGCAACGTGAAGCTAGGCCTCTACAACCCGCTCGGCCTGAACGACATTCTCTCCGCCGGCTTCAACCAGGATTTGCAGTTCGGCAATCACGACCTCGGCACACACGGCTGGAATGCCTCGTATTCGGTGCCGTGGGGTTACTGGACCGGCACGCTGTACGGCTACACAAATACGTACTACCAGCAGATTGCCGGGGTCAACACGGTGTTCAACGCGAGCGGCAATGCCCAGACGGCGGGTCTGAAACTCGAGCGCGTATTTCACCGCGGCCAGAACGACGTTAGCGGTATCGAATTCCAGCTTATCAAGCGCTTCGGTGCGAGCTTTATCGAAGATACCGAAATCAAACAGCAGCAGCGCGACAACACGTTCATCGAAGCAGGCCTGACTAATCGCCATTACTTCGGCGCGGCGCAGTTCGACGGAACATTGGCCTACCGTCAAGGTATCGGCGGGCTCGGCGCGCAGCCCGACACCCCGGGTGGCCCGACCTATCGCTTCCATATGGCGACGCTCGATGCGAACCTGTCGGTGCCATTCAAGGTTGCCGGGCAATCGTTGCGTTATGTCGCGACCGTACACGGCCAGTTCACCAACGACGAGCTGAACTACATCGACGACCTGACTATCGGCAGCCGCTACACGGTACGCGGCTTCAGCGGTCAGACGATGCTTGCGGCAGAGAAAGGCTTTTACTGGCGCAACGAGTTGCAGATGGCGCTCGGCGCAACGGGCCAGTCTATCTACGCAGGCGTAGACTATGGACGCCTGTGGGGACCGTCCACCGCAAATCTTGCGGGCACGCAACTCGCGGGTGCGGTACTCGGTTTGCGCGGAGGCGTGCCCGGCCGCTTCGGCGCATACAGCTACGACGTGTTCATCGGTACGCCGATTTACGCGCCATCGGCTTTTCCCGCGCCAAGTGTGACGCTGGGTTTTCAGGTAACCGCTCAGTTCTAGGTCTCAAAGAGATGTGCCGTGCGCGCTCGCGTATTGCCGCTTCCTGTTCGCGACCAATGCAATGACGCCACTGCGTCGATGATTGTGTTCGCACCCGTCGTCATCAGCGAACGAAACGATCAGCGCGGCGAAGACTTCAAGCATGAAGCCATCCGCCGCGCCAGCACTCCACTACCGGAACCCATAAATCAGAATCTTCTTCCCTTCAAAGCTCTCCTGCACTCCCTGTACGCAATTCGATGGACAGCTATAGCCGTCCGGAGTCGATGCGGCCGACGGGATACTCGCGCGATAGACAACGGATTTGACCAGCGTCCCGTCGTCGGTGACGACGATGTTCAGGTCGGTCTCGACGCCGGCCGGCACCGGACCTCCGGCGGTATAGACGATCGACATGGTGCCGGTGCAATCCGAGTTCACCGTATAGCTACCGCTCTGATACGGATTGAAGGTCGTTTGGCCGCCTTTCGGCACGCCGTTGATGCTGCCGAAATCGGTGCGCGTAAATTTGCCCCTGCCGTCGAACGTTACGAGCGCAACGTCATCGAGAATCGACTGGTTGGCGAACGGATGCAGCACGTTGTTCGAGTCCAGCAAGCCGAGAATCTCTCCGTGACCGATAAACCCATACGGGCCTCTTAGCGTTGCGTTCGAGCAAAGCCCGCCACCGCCGCCACCGCGACCACCACCATTGCCATCAGCCTGCGCGGCACCACTCAGCAACAGAAGCGCAACTGCGGTTGCGGACAAAACGCTTGAATGCGAGATCTTCATCGTCATCTCCTGGTTAGCAAACCAGGCGCCAGACATTGCGGCGTGCGGCGGCCGATCGGCCACCGGGATCGGGCGCCCGATTCAAACGAACGGAATGAATTGGAAATGGCCGCGGTGATACCTGGCTACTGCCGCGTCGAAGGACATGCGATGGGAGAACGAGGGGCCGCTGGCGCGGCCGGCTGTTCCCGGGTGCGAGGCGAGAAAGCCCAGGCGTGGGCCAAAGTTGTGAATGACGAAACGCTGTCACCGGGCAGCCGTTTTTCGCCCGGTGTTGGCGGACACATGCGGAGGGGGCACGAAATCCGCGCAATGGTGACTTCGTGAGTCAGCCATGCTTTAAGGTCGCATGGCTAGAACGAGTGTAGTTCACGCTCTTAGCCGTGACCTGATGAATATCGGACAAAAGCGAGGCACATTCAGATCGCGCGATGCGAATTGTCGCGCGCTATTACCGGGTTGCAGAGTGATTCGCGTGGCGGCCAATCACTACGTCAGATTCAAGCCGCCGTCCGAAAGCAGAATCTCGCCCGTCAGATAGTCCGACGCGACCAGCATGGCGACTGCTTGAGCGATATCTTCCGGACTCGCGGCCCGTCGCATCGGCGAGGGTTCCTTCCAGACTCGCTGCGCGTCGGTCCAGTCCGCCGTGAGCGGCGTGTCCACGAGGCCCGGCGCAACGGCATTCACGCGGATCTCCGGCGCGAGCGAAAGCGCGAGTAAACGCGTGACGTGATTCAGCGCCGCCTTGCTTGCTGCGTACGGAATCGATGCGCCCTTGGGCCGCACGCCTGCGTGCGAACTCACATTGACGACGCAGCCGGGTCTGCCGCGCGCGGCGGCTTCACGCAGTGCAGCCTGTGCTTCCGTTACCAAACGGAATGGCGCAATGACGTTGACCTCGTGGAGTTCCTGCCAGATCGCGGGCGTGGCTGCCTGCAGATCCGCGTGCGGGATCACGCGGCTGATACCCGCGTTGTTCACGAGCACGTCGAGCCGCCCCCATATCGCGATGGTCTCACGGATGAGCCTGACCCGATCGGCGTCGATCGCCAGATCCGCCTGCACGTATGCAGCGGAATCAAACTGCTTCGCTAGCGCGAGCCCCTGTTCTACCGAACTGCGCGAGTGCAGGACGATCGAAAATCCCTCTTTGGCGAGGCGCTGGGCAATCGCGTAGCCGATGCCGGAAGTCGAGCCCGTCACGAGCGCAACGGGTGCAGTGGTCGATGATGCGGTCATGAATTGAGCAAACGAATGGAGCCTGCGGAAAAAGACCTACAACCGCCCGGCGTTTCACTCCGCAGGCAAACGATAAGCGAACTCATACGAGTGCGTGCCATCGACTATTTGAATGCTGAACTCACCTTCGATACCGGTCAGCTCTCCCGTACCCGAGTCCGGCACCACAGTGACGGAAAGCGACGAAGCCCCGCGATTCATCACGCCGACGTGATGGAGCACGAACGTGCCCGCTTTGCCCGCGAGCGTGCCGCTGACCTGCTCGATTGCCACATAGGCCGCCGAGCCCTTGACGTTCGTCATCGCGCTCAGCATTTGCCCTTTCGTGGTCGCGGCGAGATCGCCGAATATCTGCTTGTCGATTGTCATGCGGCCGAGTTTCGCGTCGGCGTCCGCGTTTTCGAACGGCATCGGTTGAAGCGAAACGACGAAGGTGCCCTTGGCGGTGTGTGTCATCGGAATCTCTCCTTGAACGGGGCGGCGGCAAATCCACGGGATCGGCAACGCCGGTAGTCGAGCCGATATGGCTGCGCGTGTGAAACCTAGCACACGTTGCTGTCAGGAAGCAGCACGCGCGTTGCCGCTCGCGCCAAACGCATCGACAAAATCGCGACGCTGCGGCCATGCGGCCGCTATAACGCGATGCCCATCCCGATGACACCCCACACGCTTACGCAGCCTCGCCGCCAGCACGCGCCACTGCAGCCGGCTGCGACTGCGCAAGATGGCGCAACAGCTTCGTCACCATCACGACCACGACGAACGCGAGAATCACGAAGAACACCGCGAGCGGCGTCAGAATCTGCACCGACACGAAGCCGGCAAGGCCCATCATCGCCGACGACACCAGCAGCAGCGCGCAGCCGAGAATCGCGCTCGTCAGACCCGCGATGTGCGGGAACAGCGAATTGCCCTTGGCCATCAGCGTCGGATACATTGCGCCCGCGCAGAAGCCCATCACGAGCACCGGCGTGGCGAGCGTCCACACGCGCAGGCCGACGGTCAACGCGAGCACGAGCATCACGACCGATGTGGCCGCCATCACGCGCGCGCCGATGCGCAGGCGTTGCTCGGCGCCCGGCAAACGCCGCCCATGCCAGCGATTGGACAGGCCGCCGAGGAAGTACATCATGCCGATGCCGAGCGCGAGGTAGCCGAAGAAGGTCGGCGGCTTATGCAGTGTGGTCTGCACCATGAACGGCCCGATGATGTTGAACACCAGCAGGATGCTGTAGCACAGGCCCTGCGCGAGAAAGCAGCTCTGGAACACCGGGCTCGACAGCACCTTGCGTGCGTTCGCGATCAGCGTGCGCGGCTCCAGATGCACCCGCTGCCGCAACGTCTCGCGATAGCGCCACACGATGATCCACATCACCACCGAGTAAATCAGCAGGAATACGAGGCACGAGCGCCAGCCGAACAGTGTCTGCAGATGCGCGCCGATGACAGGCGCGACGATCGGCGCGATTCCCCACGCGATCGACATGTACGTGAACGCGTGCAACAGCGCGTGGCCGGCGAAGGTGTCGGTGATGATTGCCTTCGCAAGCAGGTTGGTGGTCGCGATGCCGAGGCCTTGCAGCGCGCGAGCGAAGAGGAATGTTTCGAGATTCGGCGCGGCCAGCGACAGCAGGCAGCCGATCGTAAAGACGACTAGGCCGAACGCGAGTACCGGCTTGCGGCCGTAGGCATCGGCGATCGGGCCGAAGATCAGCTGGCCGAACGCATAGGCGGCCATATAGCCGGTGACGCTCGTCTGGATCGCCTGCGGCGAGGTGGCGAAGTAACGCGCCATCGCCGGCAGCGCGGGCACGTAGATGTCGATGGCGAGTTGTCCGGCGGAAGCGAACAGGCAGATCATGAACAGCAGGAAGCGCGGCGAGTTCGGAGTGGCGGCGGACGGTGCGGCTTGATCGGCGGTGGCGTGGGTCATGACTGCATGTAAAGGGGATTCTGGCGGCGCCGCTTCGGCGTGTTCGGGTAGCGAACGGAAAAACGCGCGGGCGCCCGGCATTATCGCCGGGTTTCGTGTTCGGGGTATTGCGGGAGGCGGCATTTCCCTGCTGCGGGAATGGATTGCGGATATCCCGGTAGCGCGGCCGCCAGACCGCGGCCGGGCGTTTGATAGTCGCATTGAAAAACCAGCGCCGCCATCTTCCATCCGCGCGTAAGATTGGAAAAGTTGAGTTGACTGACCTGAAGATTCAGTTTTTCTGACCGACGATATCCGAT
Source organism: Paraburkholderia sp. ZP32-5 (assembly GCF_021390495.1). NCBI lineage: Bacteria > Pseudomonadati > Pseudomonadota > Betaproteobacteria > Burkholderiales > Burkholderiaceae > Paraburkholderia > Paraburkholderia sp. ZP32-5. The sequence goes on from NZ_JAJEJP010000002.1 coordinate 85,609, forward strand.
GAGAGAAATCAGCCTCGATCGCCTGCGTACCCTCGTTGTCATCGCCGAACTGGGCTCGTTCGCCGAGGCCGCGCGTGTCCTGCACCTCGCTCCGCCAACGGTGAGTCTGCATATTGCCGATCTCGAGAGCCGTATCGGTGCTCCGCTGTTGTCGCGCAAGCGCGGGCAGGTGCGGCCATCGGCGATCGGCGAAACGCTGGTGGCTTATGCCCGTCAGTTGCTGACCAATGCCGAACAGGCGCTCGAAGACGTGCGGCGGCAGGCGGAGGGCCTGGGCGGACGCGTTCGGCTTGGGGCGTCCACCGCGGCGATCGCGAATCTGTTGCCGCAAGCGTTGGAGAAGCTGGCCGCGGAGCATCCCGGCATCGACGTGCAAATCGCCGTACTGACCTCGCAGGAAACGCTCGGCAAACTCGCGGACGAATCGCTCGACGTCGGCATCGTGGCGCTGCCTCAGGCGCCGATCAGCGGACTGTCGATCGAGCGCTGGCGGCGCGACCCGGTCGTCGCATTCCTGCCGGCGAACTGGCAGTGCCCGGCTCGTATCACGCCGCAATGGCTCGCGGCCAGGCCGCTGATCCTCAACGATTCGAGCACCCGGCTCGCGCGCTTGACGACCGAATGGTTCGTCGCCGCGGGCCAGCATCCGACGCCGCGTATCCAGCTCAACTATGCGGATGCGATCAGGAGTCTCGTGGCAGCGGGATACGGCGCCGCGCTGCTGCCGCAGGAGGGCGGCAGCGCGGTTCCCGACGCGCGCGTGCAGACGCGCCCGCTGCGTCCCGCGTTATGGCGGCAACTGGGGCTCGCATATCGCGCGGGGACGACGGAGCGTCCGACGCGGCATGTTCTCGACGTGCTGCGAAGCCTGCGGTTGAGCTAGCCGTCTTTCATTCAGTTTTCGACGCACCTTTCGCAATCGCATCAGCCGCAGCACGTTGCCCGCGAAACTGCGTCAAAGTTGTCGACGCGCAGATAATGAGCGCTCGAACTCCACGCGTGACTCCCTCTTCGCCCTCATCGCCATCCGACGGAACCGCCATGACCGCTCCAGTCTCTCCGATCCCCAACCGCTTCAAGGACACCGCCGCCCACTATCTGACGGGCCGCTCCGCCTACTCTCCGCAACTGATCCGGCGCGTCGCGCAGTCGTGTGAGCTGAGCGGCTCGCATCGGCTGCTCGATCTCGGTTGTGGGCCGGGGCAGTTGTCGCTGGCGTTTTCGTCGTGGGTCGGTGCCGGTCTCGCGCTCGATCCCGAAGAGGAAATGCTGCGCACCGCGGCCAGCCTGGGCGCGGGTCTTGCGCCGAATATCGAATATCGCCGCGGCGCTTCGTACGATCTGTCGCCCGCGCTCGGACAGTTCCGGCTCGTGGTGATCGGCCGCGCGTTTCACTGGATGGACCGGCTCGACACGCTCGCGCGTCTGGATGCGCTGATCGAGCCGCACGGCGCGCTGGCGTTGTTCTCAACGTCGCTCGTCGTCAATGCACCGATCGCGTGGCTCGCGCCTTATCGCGCGCTGCTGGAGGAATACGCGAGCGATGATGTCTCGCGAACGCAGCGCAAGGCCGAAGGCTGGGAGAGCCACGACGTGGTGCTCGCGAAGTCGGCGTTTTCAGCGCTCGAACGGATTTCGGTCATCGAGACGCGGCGGGTGTCGGCCGAAACGCTGCGCGCGCGGGCGTTGTCGATGTCGAGTCTGTCGCGTGAACGGCTCGGTGCGCGGCTCGATGAACTGCTCTCGCGTATCGATCAACTGGTCGAAGCTCACGTAAGCGCTGATGGCTGGCTCGACGAGCGCGTCGAATCGATCGCGTTGATCGCGCGGCGGCCGCTGGGAGCGTTGCCGGGCCATGCCGCACACGCGGTAGCCGAAATCAACTGAAACACGCGTTACATGCCGGAAGGAATAAACCCGCACACATGGGCGTTAGGCTGGTACAGGACGCGCAGTGATTCGCGCAGCGGGCTCGTTTAGGGGCTATGCCGCGCGGTCCACTTCACGCAAACGGATTTTCAAACACCTTTCGCGGCACTTATTGCCTTCGCAAACGGAACAACCATGAACACTCGTGCGGACACCCTTACCGATTCGACCGCTGCCGCGTCACCGCAGCGTTACACGCGCACCGCGATGGTGCTGCACTGGCTGATCGCGCTGCTGATCATCGTCAACGTCGCGCTGGCGCTCAGTGCGGATTCGCTGTCTGATGACTGGGCACGCCGCGTGATCGACACGCACAAGTCGATCGGCATCACGGTGCTCGGGCTCGCGCTGCTGCGCATTCTGTGGCGCGTGTCGCACAAGCCGCCGCCGTTGCCGCGCGAGTTTCCGTCGTGGGAGAAGATCGCCGCGCATATCGCGCATTTCGCGTTGTATCTGCTGATGATCGGGCTGCCGCTGTCCGGCTGGCTGCACGACTCCGCGTGGAAGGATGCGGCCACGCACCCGATGCACTGGTTCGGGCTGTTCCAGTGGCCGCGCATCGGCTACGTGATGAATCTCGATCCGACGTTGAAGGAAAGCCTGCACGACCGCTTCGGCGCGCTGCATACGTGGCTCGGCTATGCGCTGTATGCGTTGCTGGCGATGCATATCGGCGGCGCGCTCAAGCATGAATGGATCGACCGCAAGTCGGTGTTGAAGCGCATGAAGCCGTGAGCCGCGGCGCGGTTCCATTCATGTACTCACGCATCGAACGTCCTTGCTTTCCAACCGTAATTTCGACGAATCCGGCAATCGTTGTGAACAACACTCTTGAACAGGCATTGGCTCTCGCCTCGCCACGCATCCTGCCGCGTCGCTCGACATTGGCGAGCACGCTGATCCACTCCAGTGTCGTCGTGCTATGGCTGCTGCTCTTTGCACGCGCTTTCTTTCTGCGCGGTGCGCTCGCGTGGTCGACCGGCATTGCGTATGTCGTGTACGACACGCTGCTGCTGATCTTCGTCACGTGGAAGTCGTTGCCGCTGATGCGCCGCACGCAGCCGCTCGAAGCCGACTACGAGCAACGCGAATTGCCCAGCATGGGCGTGATCGTCGCGTCGCATAACGAGGCGGCGGTGCTGCCGGTGACGCTCGCGGCGCTGCTGCGGCAAACGCATGGCCCGGCGCAGATCGTCGTCGCCGATGACGGCTCCACTGACGCCACCGCTGAATTGCTCACTGCGCGCTTCGGTCTCACGCCAGCCGCCGACGGCGTGTTGAGCGCGCCTAGTTCGCTTTATCCGAATCTGTTCTGGCTGCGCGTGCCGCACGGCGGTAAGGCACGCGCGCTGAACGCCGCGATTGCCGTGATGACGACGGACACGGTGATGACCGTCGACGCCGACACGCTGCTCGACGACGACGCGACCTACGCGATGCGCGCGGCGTTCGCAGGTGAGCCGAAGCTGGTCGCGGCGGCCGGCATCCTCACGCCGGTCTGCGGCAAGTCGGTGTCGGGCCGGGTGTTCCAGTGGTTCCAGACCTACGAGTACATGCGCAATTTCATCGCGCGTTTCGCGTGGATGCGCGCGGACAGCCTGCTGCTGATCTCCGGCGCGTTCGCGTCGTTTCGGCGCGATGCGCTCGTCGTCGTCGGCGGCTTCGATCCGCAATGCCTCGTCGAAGACTACGAGCTGATTCACCGGCTGCGTCGCTACTCGGTCGATCACGGCCTCGGCTGGGATGTGCGTGTGGTCGGTGAAGCGCATGCGCGTACCGATGCGCCCGATAACCTTGCGAGTTTTCTGCGGCAGCGCCGCCGCTGGTTCGCGGGCTTCTTGCAGACGCAGTACTGGAATCGCGACATGACCGGCAATCCGCGCTACGGCACGCTCGGCAAGCTGATGCTGCCGATCAAGGCGTTCGACACGATGCAACCGATCTACGGCCTGACCGCGTTCGCGTTGCTGCTCGGCTTCCTGTTCGGCAGGCACGGCGCGATCGTCGTGTCGATCTTCAGCGTGATCGGCCTGAAAACGGCGCTCGACCTCGCGTTCTATCTGTGGAGTATTCATCTGTACCGGCGCTGGACGGGCGAGCGCAGCGGCAATAGCCTCGGCATGGCGATGCTCGCGGCCGTCGCCGAGCCGTTCTCGTTCCAGCTCGCGCGCCACCTCGGCGCCGCGCTCGGGTGGCTGCAGTTCTTGCGCGGCGGCAGCGTGTGGGGTGTGCAGCGTCGCACCGGTCTCGTCGCAAGCGATGAACAGTGAGCGCTGAGCGTCGGGCGCAGGTCATTTTTTCCGCGGCAACGTAAAGCGAAGGTAGCGCCTTCACGCGGGCACGCGCGTGAAGGCGCTACGGGCTGCAAGCAGACCCGGGCGGGGGCCGCTTCGAGTAGACTGGCGGGACGCTGCCGGCCTCGACATGCAGGGCGGCAACCTTCCATTCGCTGGTGCCCGGAGGTTTGACCTATGCATGCTGTTCCCCCGCTTGAACAAGACCTCGCCGACGCAGCCGACAACGCGGCGACGGCTGCTCAGGCGGCCTCACTGAATGCCTTTTCCTCTTCTTCCTCCTCCGCATCGCAAACCGGCGCGCCGGTGCGCGATCTGCGCCGCGTCGGCATTCATCCGGACTACTGGTATCCGCTCGCCTGGTCGCATGAGGTGAAGCGCGGCAAGACGCACGGCGTGACTTTCGCCGGCGAGCCGATCGTGCTTGCGCGCACTGAAAGCGGCAAGGTGTTCGCGCTCGAAGACCGCTGCGCGCATCGGCAGGTGCCGTTGCATCAGGGTGTCGTCGATGGCGAATCGATTCGCTGCGGTTATCACGGCTGGACCTACGACTGCTCGGGCAAATGCATCGATGTGCCGTATCTGGGCCGCGAGCGTTTGCCGAACGGCGTGCGTTCATATCCGTGTCAGGAAATCGAAGGGTTGATTTTCGTGTTTCCGGGCGATGCGGCGCTCGCCGAACAGCGGCCGTTGCCGAGTTTCGGTTCGGTGTCGGATCCGAAGTACAAGACGCGCCGCTTTGGCCGCCCGGTCGATTGCCACTATTCATTCATGCACGAGAACCTGATGGACATGAACCATCAGTTTCTGCATCGCCGGCAGATGGGCAAGATGCGCGCGCGTTCGGTCGGACGGCGGCGCGGCGAGGGCTGGGTCGAGGTCGACTACACGTTTGCGCGCATGGAGGGGCAGCAGCCGATCGGCGAGGCGATCGTGTTCGGCCAGAATCGCAAGACCGGCGGCAATAACGACAAGGACGTGATGACGATCCGCACCGAGTATCCGTACCAGACGCTGCGGATCCGCAATGCGGAGCAGACGCTCGTGATGGACCTGTGGATCGTCTACGTGCCGCTCGATCGCGAGCAGCGCAGCAACCGCACGTTTGGCCTGCTGTCGATCCGCAAGCCCGGCATCCCGGGCGTGATGAACCTGCTGTGGCCGCTGCTGGTGTGGTTCACCGAACGCATCTTCAAGGAGGATCGCGAGATCGTCGAGGCGGAGCAGCGCGCGCATGACTCGCAGGGCGCGGACTGGAATCACGAGGTGTTCCCGGTGATCAACGAACTGCGCGCGCTGCTGCGCGAATGCGGCGAGCAGGATCAGGTGGTCGGCAAGGGGATGGGCGATACGGCGGTGATCCGCTTCTGGGATTCGCGCCAGGGCAGTCCTTTGGCGAAGACCTGAGCGTTTGGCGCTGTCGAGGCCGGCGTTGCGCGCCGGCCGTACTTTCCCGTTCTGCCGGAATTAATCCATCTCCCCACCGTAGACAATTCGCCGCGCGCGAGCGGCGATAATGTCGCGACGCACCGGATTGCGCGCGAGTTTGCGCCAATCGACAGGCGTGTCACACGCACCCGTGTACCATTGCGCTTTTTCTCAACTTCAACAAACTTCCGTGACTACGCAACAAACCCCCGCCAACTCGCGTAAATCCCTCACTTTGCTGCAACTGCTTGGCCTGATCGGTGTCACCGCGCTGATCGCGTCGATTGCGCTGAATCTGCTGCTCCAGGCCCGCTAAGGCGTCGGTCTCGTCGATATTCCGATTGCCATGTACAAGAAGGGCGTAGCCGTAGAAATCCAGTTTTCCCCCGAGCGACTCAACGACGGCGCGGGCGATCCGTACTGGATCGATCTGACGCACGATGAGGCGCGGCGCCTGCTCGAAAGCCTGCAGGCGCGGCTCGCCGGGACCGGCAGCGGCACGGTCGCGCCGCTCGTCGTCAGTCTCGACGCGACGCCGCGGACTGCCGCGCCGCACGCGGAAGAAGCCGAACATGCGGAAGCAGCGCTGGCGGCATCCGCCAGCAACGCCGCCTCCGACGATTTCAAGCAATGGGTCTGCGTGATCTGCGGCTGGATCTACGACGAAGCCGCTGGTTTGCCCGAGGAAGGGATCGCGGCGGGCACGCGCTGGGCCGATGTGCCGGCCGACTGGCGCTGCCCGTTGTGCGACGTGGGCAAGGACGAATTCGCGTTGGTGGAGTTCTGACGCGAGCTGGCGGAGTTCGAAGCGCCGGCCTTCACATTGCTACGGCGACCGGCCGGCTTGCGGTTACGATCGCGGGCGAAAGGCTCCACGCTGCCGCGAAGCCTAACGCCTAAGCCCCTGCCTTAGAAGCTGTCCTTACGCTCCGCCTTGCGGAAAATCCGCGCCCTCGGTGGTCGACTTCCACGTGTCGAAGTCTTTGCGCATGAAATCGAGCTTCTTATAGGCGAGGTCCAGCGCGGCCTTGCCGAGCAGCAGACGCAGCGGCGGCTGGTCCGACAGCGCGGCATCGATGATCGCCTGCGCGGCGCGCACCGGATCGCCCGCCTGATTGCCGCTGCGCGCTTCGGTCTGCTTGCGGCGCTCGCCGGCCGTCGACGCATAGGCGTCGATCACCGTGGCCGACTGCTTGATCGACGGACCGGCCCAGTTGGTGCGGAACGGTCCCGGCTCGACGATCAGCACGTCGATGCCGGGCGGCTTCACCTCGATCGCGAGCGATTCCGACAGTCCTTCGACCGCGTATTTCGTGCCGTGGTAGTAGCCGGTCGCCGCGAAACTCGTAATGCCGCCGATCGACGACACATTGACGATCAGGCCGCTGCGCTGCTCGCGCATGACCGGCAGCACCGCCTTGGTGATATCGATCAGACCGAATACGTTGGTCTCGAACATCGCGCGGACTTCGCTGTCCTCGCCTTCCTCGATCGCCGCCAGATAGCCGTAGCCCGCGTTGTTGACCAGCACGTCGACGCGGCCGAAGTGGCGCTTCGCCTGCTCGACCACCGTGTCGATCTGCGCGCGGTTCGTCACGTCGAGCGGCAGCACCAGCGCGCGCTCGCCGTGTCCTTCGGCGATGTCTTTCACTTTCGATGCATCGCGCGCGGTGACGACCGCGCGCCAGCCGCGTTCGAGCACGAGCTTCGCAAGCTCGCGGCCGAAGCCGGTCGAACAACCTGTAATCAGCCAGACGGGATTGTCTCGATTCATCATTTGGGAGGCTCCTGTTGATGGTCTACGACGTTTGACGACGCCGATACGGCGCGAACGCGCAGCGTGCGCAAAGCGCGTCGGTGATCGGTGTACGGGTGGTGATGCAGCGTGAAGCGTGCCCGGGCTGCGTGACGGACGGCATCGGCATTGGCGGCGGCTGGCGTGCACGCATTGCGTGCATGCGATGCATTGGCCGCTATGACTGCAGAAACCGCTAGGTTCGTCGCGTTCCGGAATGGCGTTTCAATTGTAGTCGCAGCGCCGCGGCTTCGCTCTGGAGCGCGCCGACGAACGCGGCGGCGAGCGGATGCGCGGGCCGATGCTCGGGATGAATCACGCTGACGCGAAACGGCAACGACAGCGCGAGCGGCCGGATATGCAGATTGCGGCCCGCGAGATCGACGGCCGTCAGCGGATTGACGATCGCGATGCCGAGACCCTGGCGCACGCAACTGCACACGGAGGCTGCGCTCGGCGTTTCGATCAGCAGGCGGCGCGCGATGCCGGCTCGCGCGAACGCCGCGTCGATCTGAAGCCGGTAGGGATCGTTGGCGGAGAGGCTGATAAACGGCTGGTCCGCGAAATCCTTCAAGGCGATTACGCGTTTGGCGAGCAGTGGATGGCCGTCGGGCAGCACGCACACTTCATCGACTGCGAGCAGCGGCGTCAAACGCGTCGCAGGAGGCGGCGCGCCGTGTTCGCTCACGCCGAGGTCGTAACGCTGCGCGGTCAACCATTCTTCGAGAAACGGCGACTCCTGCGTCGCGATCGACACACTGGCGCCCGGCTGCGTCGCGTGAAAGCGCTTGATCGCAGCCGGCAGGATCGATTGCGAAAACACCGGCAATGCGATCACCGAAAGCTGGCCGCCCTTGAACTCGCGCAGCGCGGCTGCCGTCGATGCGACCCGTTCGAGCCCGACGTACGCGCGCTCGATTTCGTCGAATAGCGTCAGTGCCGATTGCGTCGGGCGCAGCCGTCCTTGCACGCGTTCGAACAGCGCGAAGCCGATGCTTTGCTCCATGCGCGCGAGTTCACGGCTGACGGTGGGCTGCGACGTGAACAGCATGCCGGCCGCCTTGGTTACGCTGCCGGCGGTCATCAGTGCGCGAAAGACTTCGATATGCCGGTGCGTAAGCGCCATGAGCGGGCCTATATCAGTAATGAATAGATAAGAGAGAAATTGGTATTTTACTGAATGGAGTCTGCACCGCATCATGTCGGCATATCGCAATGCAATGCCTGGTCACCAGGCTTCGACAGGGAACTCGCCGTGACGCCGTTCAACCCTCATCAACTTGCCGATCTCGCGCGCCAGCATGGCACACCGCTATGGGTCTATGACGCCGACACGATCCGTCGACGCATCGCGGAACTGCGCGGCTTCGACACAATCCGCTATGCGCAGAAGGCGTGTTCGAACGTGCATATCCTGAAGCTGATGCGCGACGAGGGCGTGGTGGTCGATGCGGTTTCTCTCGGCGAAATCGAGCGCAGTTTCGCCGCGGGCTTCAAGGCTGGCTTTACTGCTGACGCCGAGGTACATACCGCGGAAGGCGTCGTGTTCACCGCCGACGTGATCGATCGCGCGACGCTCGCCACCGTGCTCGAACAGCGAATTACCGTCAACGCCGGCTCGCTTGACATGCTCGAACGGCTCGGCCGGCATGCGAGCGAAGGTCACCGCGTGTGGCTGCGCATCAACCCCGGCTTCGGCCACGGCCACAGCAACAAGACCAATACCGGCGGCGAGCACAGCAAGCACGGCATCTGGCGCGACGACGTAGCGCGTGCGCTCGATCTGATCCGCCGCTATCGGCTGAAGCTCGTCGGTCTGCACATGCATATCGGCTCGGGCGTCGACTACACGCATCTCGCGAGCGTGTGCGATGCGATGGTCGATGCGGTGACCGGTCTCGATCATGATATCGACGCGATTTCAGCGGGTGGTGGGCTATCGGTGCCGTATCGCGATGGCGAACCGAGCGTCGACACCGCGCATTACTTCAGGCTGTGGGACGACGCGCGCCGGCGTATCGAAGCGCATGTCGGGCATCGCGTGCGGCTCGAAATCGAACCGGGGCGTTTTCTGGTCGCGCAGGCGGGCGTGCTGGTCGCCGAAGTGCAGGCGCTGAGCTCGCGGCCGTCGCGGCAATTCGCGCTGGTCGACGCGGGCTTCAACGATCTGGTGCGGCCGTCGTTTTACGGCAGCCATCACGAGATCAGCGTGCTGAAGCCCGACGGCACGCCGAGCGACGCGCTCACCGGCTCGTTCAGCGTGGCCGGTCCGCTGTGCGAGGCCGGCGATGTGTTCACGCAGCGCGAAGGCGGCGTGGTGACGAGCCGCGCGATGCCCGCGCCGGAAGTGGGCGACCTGATCGTGTTTCATCACGCGGGCGCGTACGGCGCGTCGATGTCATCGAACTACAACAGCCGGCCGCTCGTGCCGGAAGTCTTGATCGAGAATGGCAGCGCGCGGTTGATCCGGCGCCGGCAGCGCATCGACGAATTGATTGCGCTCGAAACATCAGCCTGATTGCGGCATCGGCATCGGCATCGGCACTCAACGCGCGCGCACCGTGCGCGTGTACGACACGATCATCGTCGCGAACTCCTGCGCGGCCGGCGTCAGCGGAATCGCCGCGCGTTGCAGCAGGCAGACGTTCTGTTCGATGCCGCGCTCGCGCACCGGGATCGTCGTCAGCACGTCCGCGAATGGCCCGCGCCTCGTCAGCACCGACGATTCGAACGACAGGCAATCGGTCGCGCTGACCAGATGCAGCGTTTCATACAGGCCCTCGACGGTCGCGACGATCTTCGGCGCCGGCAGCCCGTGTGTTTCGAACAGCTGGCTCAACCGGTTGACGTGCGGCTCGTCGGTCCGATTCGGCGAGCGTGTCGTCACCCAGGTGCAATCGGTAAGTTCGGCGAGCGACTTCGCGCGCGCCTTCGGGTGCCCTTTGCGGCACACGATTACCGGATCGGACGGATACAGCGGCGTGACCGACAGATCGGCGGTATCGGTCTGCTTCGACACCAGCGCGGCCGCGAAATCGAGCGTGCCTTCGCGGATCCACGAAATCATCATGCGCGACGTGCCGGTGCGCAGATGCACGGCGACGCGCTCGAAGCGCGCGCGAAACTCCATCAGCACCGGCGCGAATGCGTCGACGAGCGGCTCGGTCGTCATGCCGAACGTGACCTCGCCCGCATAGTCGCCGCGCAATTGGCGCACGTCCTGCTCGGCGCGCTCGCATTCGCCGAGGATCGCACCGGCTCGTTGCAACAGCCGCTGGCCGAGCGCGGTCAGCGCGATGCCGCGATTCGTGCGCGTGAACAGCGTCGCGCCGAGCATCGATTCGAGGTTCTGCAACTGCTGCGTGATGCCGCTTTGCGCAATGCCGAGCGCGCGCGACGCCGCGCGGATGCTGCCGTGCTCGGCGACCGCCGTGAACACGCGCAACTGGGAAATCGTCAACGCCATGACGTGAGCGCCCGTGATCAGTAAAAGTGATCATGATATTCCGAACGGGGCTTCTTCGAGGCACTGCGACGGCATAGGATTGCGCTGTCCCAATCCGCGTCCGTCCCCGGCTTACATGAAAATTTCGCTGACGATTCTCTGCGCCGCGCTGGCCTTCAGCAGCGCCGCGTTTGCCGCCGAGTCCGGCACCTTGCGGCTCGGCATCGACCCGACCTATCCGCCGATGGACTCGAAGGCGCCCGACGGCAGCCTCAAAGGCTTCGACGTCGATCTCGGCAACGAGATCTGCCGGCGTATCCACGCGCATTGCCAGTGGGTCGAACTCGAGTTTTCGGGGATGATTCCGGCGCTGCAGGCGCGCAAGATCGACGCGGTGCTGTCGTCGATGGCGATCACCGATAAGCGCGAACAGCAGATCCTGTTCTCGTCGAAGCTGTTTCAGTTCAAATCGCGGCTGATCGCGCGGCAAGGCTCGTCGCTCGCGCCCACTGCCGCCGGACTCGCCGGCAAGCAGATCGGCGTGCAGTCGGGCACGCAGTTCGAGGGCTACGCGCTGAAGAACTGGACGCCGCTCGGCGCGAACGTGGTCGCTTACAAGAGCCAGGACGAAGTGTTCACCGACTTGCAGAATGGTCGTCTCGACGGCGCGTTGCTCGGCACCGTCGAGGCGGACTACGGCTTTCTGCGCACGCCGGCGGGCAAGGGCTTCGCGTTCGTCGGCGAGCCGCTATCGATGGGCGATCGCGGAGTCGGCATTGGCCTGCGCAAGGACGAGACGGCGGTGCAGGCGTCGATCAACGCGGCGATTGCATCGATGCTGAAAGACGGCACCTATGCGCAGATCGCGAAGAAGTACTTCGACTTCGACCCGTACGGCAATTGACCCCAACGCTCCATTTCCCTATTGCGACTTTCCTTTCATGAACAGGCAATCGATTCCGCTTCTGTCGCCGGCCATCGGCACGCACCGCGAACTGGTGTCGTTTCATTTCGGCCCGACAGCCGGCACCCATAGCGGGCAAAAGATCTATATCCAGGCGTCGCTGCATGCGGACGAAACGCCGGCGATGCTGACGACCGTGCTGCTCAAGCGCCGTCTGCTCGAACTGGAAAAAGCCGGTGCACTGAACGCGGAAATCGTGCTCGTGCCGGTCTCGAATCCGGTCGGGCTCAGTCAGTACGTGCTCGGTCAGTTTGTCGGCCGCTTCGATCTGGCGAGCGGCAAGAACTTCAATCGCCATTTCGTGCAGTTCACGAAACTGGTTGCGAATGCAAAGGAGGCGCTCGGTTCCGACGCCACGGAAAACGTGCGCATCGTGCGCGAACTGCTCGCGGCCGAACTCGCACAACAGAAAGCGCTGACCGAATTCGACTCGCTGCAACTGGCGCTTCTGAAGCTGTCGCACGACGCGGACGTGATCATCGATCTGCATTGCTCGCTCGAAGCGGCGATGCATCTGTACACGAGCGAGGCGGCGTGGTCGCAGTTCGAACCGTTGTCGCGCTACCTCGGCGCGCAGGCATCGCTGCTCGCGACGGACTCGGGCGGCGGCGCGTTCGATGAAACACATAGCCTGCTGTGGTGGACGTTGCAGCAGCAGATGCCGGCCAGCAAGCCGGTGCCGACCGGATCGATCGCGGTGACGGTGGAATGCCGCGGCCAGCGCGACGTGTCGTACGAAGTCGCGCAGCAGGACGCGGATGCGATCGTCGATTACCTGCTGTGGCGCGGCGCAATTCGCGGCGAAGCGAAACCGTTGCCGCCGCTGCTATCGGAGGCGACGCCGCTCGCTGGCAGCGAGCAGTTCTATGCGCCGGTAAGCGGGATTCTGGTGCATCGCGCGAAGATCGGCGACACGATCCGCGTCGGCCAGCCGCTGTTCGATATCGTCGATCCGCTGACCGACGAGACGACCACGATCGCGAGCCAGACCGAAGGGGTGCTGTATATGCGGCGAGCGATCCGCTTCGTGACGGCCGGCGCGCCGCTCGGCCGCGTGACGGGTACGCGGCCGATCAGAACCGGCGTGCTGCTCGGCGCCTGATCGCTTCAAATGGGGCGCGCCGGCTTGCACGGTGCGCCTGTCTTTCACACGTCCGTTTTTCTGCCGACCAGATAGCTGACGCCGTTCGGCCCGTAACGCTCCGCATGTGCCTTGTTCGCCGGCAGATGAAACACGTCGCCGACGCGATACAGGCGTTCTTCTTCGCCGACGCGGATGTGCAATTCCCCATCGACGATCAATGCCTTCGCCTCGAACGGATGGGTGTGCACGTCCATCGCGATGTTCGGCTCGCGTGTCACCAGCACGGCATCGGGAAAGCCTTCTTTCAATAGCATTTCAGTAAAAGCCGCGCGATCCATCGCATTTCCCTCGTCACGAAACAGTGCCATCGACTCTAGCGCGATCGGCTGATTTTTGCAGCGCGGACGGTGCGCCGCTTGGGCGGATTTCGCGGCGAGCCGACACGCGCGAAGCACCGGATATTGGCTGCGCGTTGTGCCGGACTCGGCATCGCAGCTTGCTGTAACCACGGCGACGCCGCGTGGCTACAAGCCGGTTCCGCCGCGATTCGCACCCGGATGCAGCCGCTATTGGCCAGTTTTTCGGCCTGGCAGTTGTGCAGATTTAATCTCTTTCGATTACGAAAAAGCCCAAGCGTGCAAAAACAGAAAGATCGATACTGGCTGCCGCATATCAACGAGTGTCGGCGCGGCCGGCTTTTTGAAGGAGATGGACACAATGAGCAAGGCTATCCAATGGAGCGGTGTGTTCCCCGCCGTCAGCACCCAGTTCAAACCTGACTTTTCGCTCGATATCGACGCGACGCATCGCGTGGTCAGCAATCTCGTCAGGGATGGCGTGTCGGGCCTCGTGGTTTGCGGCACGGTTGGCGAAAACACCTCGCTGAGCACCTCGGAAAAGCTGCAGGTGATCGAAGCCGCGCGCGATGCCGCCGGCGGCAAGATCCCGGTGATCGCGGGCGTGGCCGAGTTCACGACCGAGTTCGCGCGCCAGACCGTGCGTGAAGCCGCGCGCGTCGGCGTGGATGGCGTGATGGTGATGCCGGCGCTCGTCTATTCCGCGAAGCCGCACGAAACCGCCGCGCATTTCCGTTCGGTCGCGACCAGCACCGATCTGCCGGTGATGATCTACAACAACCCCCCGATCTACAAGAACGACGTGACGCCGGACGTGCTGATCGCGTTGCAGGATTGCGAGAACATCGTCTGCTTCAAGGATTCGTCGGGCGATACGCGCCGTTTCATCGATCTGCGCAATGCAGTGGGCGATCGTTTCGTGCTGTTCGCGGGCCTTGACGACGTGGTGGTCGAAAGCATCGCGGTTGGCGCGCAAGGCTGGGTGTCGGGCATGTCGAACGCGTTTCCGAAGGAAGGCGAGACGCTGTTCCGCCTCGCCAAACAGAAGCGTTACGACGAAGCGCTGTCGCTGTATAGCTGGTTCATGCCGTTGCTGCACCTCGACGCGCGTCCGGACCTCGTGCAGTGCATCAAGCTGTGCGAGGAACTGCTCGGCCGCGGTAGCGCGGTTACGCGTCCGCCGCGTCTCGCGTTGCAGGGCGACACGCTCGCCGAAGTGAAGGAGATCGTCGCCAAGGCGGTCGCCACGCGTCCGACGCTGCCGGACGTCGGCCTCTGAAGCACGAAGGAGCCTGTATGACCGCTGATTCGACGGATGTCGTGCTCACGCTCGACGAAGTCCACGATCTGTCGTTTCGCGTGCTGACGCGGCATGGCATGTCGGATGCGCATGCCGACGCGATCGCGCGTGTGATTACGCAGGGCCAGCGCGACGAATGCCATTCGCACGGTATCTATCGGCTGCTCGTGTGCACGCGCTCGCTGCGTATCGGCAAGGTGAATCCGCGTGCCGAGCCGACGTTGCGCGAGGTGTCGGCGAGTATCGTCGCGGTCGATGCGCACTACGGCTATTCGCTGCTTGCCTTCGAGACCGGCTTGCCGGTGCTGGTCGAGAAGGCTCGGCGCCAGGGCATCGCGGCAATGGCGATCAACCACTGCTTTCACTTCTCGGCGCTGTGGCCCGAAGTGGAAGCGATCGCGCGCGAAGGGCTCGTCGGTATCGCGATGAATCCGAGCCATAGCTGGGTCGCGCCGGCCGGCGGCACGCAGCCGGTGTTCGGCACGAATCCGCTGGCATTCGCATGGCCGCGTCCAGGGCGTGAGCCGTTCGCGTTCGACTTCGCGACGAGCGCGATCGCGCGTGGCGATATCGAACTGCACGCGCGCCAGGGCAAGGCGATTCCGTCGCATTGGGCGATCGACAGCGAAGGCCAGCCGACCACCGATGCAAAGGCCGCGCTGCAAGGCGCGATGCAAACGTTCGGCGGTCACAAGGGCTCGGCGCTGGCGGCGATGATCGAATTGCTCGCCGGCGCGTTGATCGGCGATCTGACGAGTATGGAGTCGCAGGTGTTCGACGAAGGCGTCGGCGCGACGCCGTGTCATGGCGAGTTGCTGATCGCGCTGGATCCGAAGGTATTTCTCGGCGATGGCTACGAAGCTGGCCTTGCGCGCGCCGAAAAGCTGTTCGACGCGGTGACGGAGCAGGGGGCGCGGTTGCCTTCGCAACGACGTTTCGATGCGCGCGAACGCAGCATTCGCGACGGCGTGAAGATTCCGCGTGCGCTTTACGACGACGTGCTTGCTCTGCTCGACTAAAGCGAAGCCAATAGCAGCATTAGTGTGAATTGGCGTGAAATGAAATCGGCATCCAGTTCGCCTTGTGGGCGAAACAGGATGCCGAATCATTTTTGCCAAGGCGAAGAGCCGGAGACGGTAGCGCCTACTTCACACCCCATCCCCGCGCTTTCAAACGAATCAACCGCTAGCGCGAACCTCAGCTCACGAGCAGCACCGGCGCGACCGCCGCCGGATCGCTGATGCTCGGACGGCCGTTTTCGACGTGACCGGCAATGCGACGCGAGAAGCTTGCATCGTCGCTGCTGGTCACCGTCAGGTCGTACCAGTGATGGCTCGACGCGAGCACCCAGGCTTCCTCGATCGGCAAGCCAGCCGGCACGAGCACCGGGCGCGCGTGCGCGCCGTACGCGTTGTCGATCACGTTCAGACGCGCAATGCCGCCGCCGCTGTTGGTGAACTTCAGGAACACGTTGCCGTTCGCGACGTCGTATTGCACCGTCACTTCGGGCTGCGCCGGCTTATTGAGGATGCCACCGAGGATGCCGCCGAGCAGACCGCCGCCGTGCGGGTTCTGCGCATGCACCTGAGCGTTGCCCGCGAACTTGCGCACGAAGCCGTTCGGGCCGAACACTTCGAACGAGTACACGCCGTTGGTCGACGTCAGATCGAACGTTTCGCTGAGCGATTTGCCCGCTTCGACCGTATAGCGCCACGGACCGTCGGTGCGATTCGATGCGTACACATAGAAGTGCGCGCCCTGCTCGCCGGTGTTGCCGAACGTGATCTCGAACGTGTTCTTGCTCGCGTTCGCCGAGCCGTTCACGTGCAGTTCGTACGGCAACGCACGCGCGAAACGGATGCCCGGTTCCTGCGCATCGACCGCGCCCAGCGTCGTCGGCACGGTCGGCTTCGGCTGCGTCGCGCACTGGTTGTCGGCCATGCTCATGTAGTTGCTCGTGTCCGGCAGCGACGGCATCTTCGAATCCGGCGTGCGGAAATCGAATGCGGTGGTCAGGTCGCCGCACACCGCGCGACGCCATGCGGTGATGTTCGGCTCCTGTACGCCGAAACGCGCTTCGATGAAGCGGATCACCGACGTGTGATCGAACACCTGCGAGCAGACGAAGCCGCCCTTGGTCCACGGCGACACGATCGTCATCGGCACGCGCGGTCCGAGGCCGTACGGCAGACCGTCGGCGGTGTAGCTGCCGCCGCGCAGCGGATTGACGACGTTGTGGATTTCGCCGTCGACGCTCACCGTCGACGCGCCTTGCGCGGCCGTCGTCGCCGGTTGCGGCGGCACGAGGTGATCGAAGAAGCCGTCGTTCTCGTCGTACATGATGAAGAGCACGGTCTTGCTCCACACCTCGGGATTCGACGTCAGCGCATCGAGAATCTGCGACGTGTATTCGGCACCATAGGCCGGCGTGTAGCTCGGGTGCTCCGAGTACGCGGCCGGCGGGCACAGCCACGACACCTGCGGCAACTGGTTCGCGAGCACGTCGGCCTTCAGGTCGTCGATCGTACGCACGGTTTGCGCGCGCTGATAGAGCGCCGAGCCCGGCTCCGCGTTGATGAAGTTCGTGAAGTTCTGCAGGATGTTGGTGCCGTAGTTGCCGTTCAACGGATCGTTGCCCGTCAGGCCCTGCTGATAGATCTGCCACGAAATGCCGGCGGCTTGCAGGCGTTCCGGATAGGTCGTCCACGACAGCAACTGGTACTTCGGCGGCTTGTCGCCGTCGACGAAATCGTTGTTGTCGAGCAGCGGTCCGCCCATCGTGCCGGTCGGATCGACCATGCCCGTCATCAGATACGCGCGGTTCGGGTGGGTCGGGCCGGGCATCGAGCAGAAGTATGCGTCGCACACGGTGAACGCATCGGCCAGCGCGTAGTGGAACGGGATGTCGCTACGCAGGTGGTAGCCCATCGTCATGTCCGTCTTGTACTGCGGCCACTGGTTGTACGCGCCGTTGTTGATCGCGTAATGCGTCGGGTACCAGTTGTGATCGAGATCGCCGAGGCACTGCGCGCTCGTCGTCTGCGTGTTCAGATGGAACGGCAGCACCGGCTTGGTCGGATCTTCCTTCGACGGCTGATACCAGACCGGCTGCTGGCCGCCCGGCAGCGGAATCGGGAAGCGGTCGTTATAGCCGCGCACGCCGCGCAGATGACCGAAGTAGTGATCGAACGAACGGTTCTCCTGCATGAACACGACGATGTGCTCGACATCGCGGATCGTGCCCGTGCGCGAGGACGCGGGGATCGCGAGTGCGTTGCGGATCGACTCGGGCAGTGCGGTCAACGCGGCGGCGGCGCCCGCGGATGAAGCCACGGTCTGCAGGAAACGGCGACGGCTATTTGAAGTCATCGAATATCACCTTCTGCGTAAGGGAAGAATAGCGCGCCACGCGCGCGCCGGGGGAGTCGGACTCGTTGTCGAGTCCTGTATCGTTACTGGTTAATTGCTCACGCTGTCGCCGGGTGCGTAACGCATCACCGGTGCGATCTGCTGGTTGTCGGCCGCGAGATTGGCCTGCATGTTTTCCGCGATCGGATCGGACGCGGCGGTCGCGCTGTTTGCTGCGCTGTTAGCCGCGTCGGTGGTCGCGTTGTTCGCGTTGTTGATCGTGTTGTTCGTGGAGCCGCTGACCGCCGGTGCCGGAGCACCGGGCATCGCGGTGGTGGCTATCGAAGGCACCAGTGCCGGTGAGGTCGACGTCGCCGCGGGTTGCGCGCTGTCGTTGGCGGCGGCATCCGTTGCCGGGTTCGTCGTTGCAGCCGTGTTCGCGGAAGATCCGTCGTCCGCGCCACAACCGTTCAACGCTAACGTTGCAACTGCAAGCAGTGCTGCACTCGCCATGAGTCTCGTTTTTCTCATGTCCGCATCCGGTTCGGTGAAGGCGGATGCAGTCTCTAATTCTTTCAAGAAATTTATGTGAAACGTTTGCGAGCGGCATAACTTTCGCCAATTCGTCGGTTTATCGAAAGAAAACGGAAAGTGGCGAGAAGGACAATAGACACGGTATCGCCATCTATGACATCTGCGTTATGGTCTTGTGCATGACGTATTGGCATGGACATGAATCACATGACACGCATCGATTCACCGTTCGAGCTTGCACGGCTCGAAGACGAATGGCTGGAACCGGACGGCTTCGGTGGCTTTGCGTCGGGCACGGTCGGCATCGCGCGCACGCGCCGTTATCACGCGTTGCTGCTTGCCGCCACGCGCGCGCCGGGTGGGCGAATGGTGCTCGTCAACGGCATCGAGGCGTGGCTCGAAGCAGGTGGGCAGCACTATCCATTGACGATGCAACGCTATGGGCCGGATGTGATCTATCCGGATCTGCGCGACAGTTTCGTCGGCTTCGATACCTCGCCATGGCCGACGTGGCGCGTGCGGGTCGATGCACGGACGGTGGTCGTCGCCGAGGTGTTCGTCAGCAAGCCGACAGGCGAAACGGTGTTGCGCTGGCGGCTCGAAGGCGGCGATCTCGATGCGCCGGTGCTGAAGGTCAGGCCGCTGCTATCGGGACGCGATTACCACGCGCTGCATCACGAGAATCCCGCCTTCAACTTCAACGCGCGGACAAGTGACGATCAGTCGTGCGTGAACTGGCAACCGTATGGCGGCCTGCCGGTCATTCATGCGGCGACCAATGGCACATATACGCACGCACCTGACTGGTATCGCAACTTCTACTACACGCGCGAGCAGGAGCGTGGTCTCGACTGCAATGAAGATCTCGCGACGCCTGGGGTGTTCAGCTTCGATCTCGCTCGCGGCGATGCGGTGATGATCCTGAGCGCTTCGCCAGCGGACGCAACGACAACGGCAACAGCAAACCAGAACGCCCCAACCGATGCCGCCACACACGCAGCGAACCTCGCGCGCACCGAGCGGCAGCGCCGCGCCGCGCTCGGCTCGCGCCTGCAACGCTCGGCCGATGCCTATGTGGTCACGCGCAACGAAGGCCGCACGATACTCGCGGGTTTCCCATGGTTCACCGATTGGGGCCGCGACACCTTCATCGCGATGCGCGGTCTGCTGATCGCGGCGAACCGTCGCGACGACGCCGAAGCGATCCTGCTCGAATGGTCGGGCACGCTATCCGACGGCATGCTGCCGAATCGCTTCCCTGATTACGGCGATGCGCCCGAATACAACTCCGTCGATGCATCGTTATGGTTCATCGTCGCGTTGCACGACTATCTGGCGACACCGCACGCAAGCGCAGCCACGCGCGCGCACTTGCAGCAGGCCGCCGAAGCGATTCTCACCGGCTATACCAACGGCACGCGTTTCAACATCGGCGCTTGCGCCGAAGACGGCCTGCTGCGCGCCGGCATCCCCGGTGTGCAACTTACATGGATGGACGCGAAAGTCGGCGACTGGGTGGTCACGCCGCGCATCGGCAAGCCGGTCGAAGTGCAGGCGCTGTGGATCAACGCACTGCGGATCGCGTCGGCATGGAATCCGCAGTGGCGTCAGCAGGCGGAGCGCGCGACGCTCGCGTTTCGTCAGCGCTTCATCGATCCGCTCACGCAGACGCTGTTCGATAACGTCGACGTCGACCATGCGCCGGGCACCGTCGATCGCACGATCCGGCCGAACCAGATCTTCGCTGTCGGCGGCCTGCCGTTTCCGCTGCTCGAAGGCGATGCGGCGCGCGCGGTACTCGGCCAGGTCGAAGCGCAATTGCTGACGCCGCTGGGCTTGCGTTCGCTCGCGCCGTCCGATCCCGCTTATCGCGGCCATTACGGCGGCTCGCCGTCCGCACGCGATGGCGCCTATCATCAAGGCACGGTGTGGTTGTGGCTGATCGGTCCGTTCATCGAAGCGTGGCTGCGCACGTATGGCGCGACTACTGAAAACCGCGTGCAGGCGAGAGCGCGTTTTCTTGATCCGCTGTATGCGCATCTCGATCGCACGGGGCTCGACCACCTGTCTGAAATCGCCGATGGCGATGCGCCGCATGCGCCCGCGGGCACGCCGTTTCAGGCATGGTCGCTCGGCGAGCTGCTGCGCATCGAAAGCCTGCTAGCCCAATTCGAGCGCGACAGCACGTAAACCGCGCTACGATGTGGGTCCCACCGCAAGCCTGTTGCAAGGACTCAGTCATGCCACCGCTGCGCGCTGCCAATCTGCTTGCCACCGTCGAAGGCTCCCGGCTGCATTCGGGCGATTGTGCCCACTGGCAGCGCTGGGGTCCGTATCTGAGCGAGCGCCAGTGGGGCACGGTGCGCGAGGACTACAGCCCGAACGGCACCGCGTGGGATTCCTTTCCACACGACCATGCGCGCAGCCGCGCGTACCGCTGGGGCGAAGACGGCATCGCCGGTTTCGGCGACGACCGGCTTAGCTGGTGCGTATCGCTCGCGCTGTGGAATCGCAAGGACCCGATCCTCAAGGAGCGCCTGTTCGGCCTCACCAACTCGCAGGGCAATCACGGCGAGGATGTGAAGGAGCTGTACTTCTATCTCGACGGCACGCCGACGCATTCGTACATGCGCATGCTGTACAAGTACCCGCACGCGGCGTATCCATACGAAGATTTGATCGACGAGAACGCGCGCCGTGGCGGCGAGATGCCGGAGTACGAGATTCTCGATACCGGCGTGTTCGACGATCTGCGCTATTTCGATGTGCAGGTCGAATACGCGAAGCACACGCCCAATGACATCGTGATGCGCGTGACGATCGAAAATCGCGCGGACGAAGCCGCGTCGCTCGATGTGCTGCCGCAAATCTGGGCGCGCAATTCGTGGTCGTGGAGAGAGAACAAGGACAAGCCGAAGCTGACGCTCGGCACCGATCATGATGGTGCGGTTCATCTGGTCGGCCATCATCATGTACACGAGCCGATTATCGTGACCGCGTGGTCGCACGATGCGCCGCTCACGTGGCTGTTCTGCGAAAACGACACCAACGTGAAGCGGCTATTCAATACGGACAGCGCGGGTCCGTTCAAGGACGGCTTCAACGACTATCTGATTCACGGCGACGAGAACGCGATTCGCCGCGACACGGGCACCAAGGCCGGCGCGCACGCGGCACTCGAATTTGGCCCGCATGGCCGCGCGGTCTTGTATCTGCGCTGGCGCTCGCAAGCCGATACCGACGACGCATCGTTCGACGCCGACGCCGTGATCGCGCGCCGCCTCGCCGAGGCCGACGAATTCTATGGCGCGTTGCAACACGAGATCGTCGATCCGGACGCGCGCCTCGTGCAGCGTCAGGCGCTGGCCGGCATGCTGTGGTCGAAGCAGTACTACCAGTACGACGTGCAGCGCTGGCTCGACGGCGATCCATTGCAGCCGCCTCCGCCGCCGGAGCGCAAGCGCGGCCGCAACGTCGACTGGCGGCATCTGTGCAATGCGGACATCGTGTCGATGCCGGACAAGTGGGAGTACCCGTGGTACGCGTCGTGGGACCTCGCGTTTCATGCGGCGGCGTTCGCGCTGATCGATCCCGCGTTCGCGAAGAAGCAGTTGCTGTTGCTGGTGAAGGATCGCTATCAGCATCCGAACGGTCAATTGCCCGCGTACGAATGGGCGCTCGGCGACGCGAATCCGCCCGTGCATGCGTGGGCCGCGTGGCGCGTGTACGAGATCGATCGCGCGCTGACCGGCAAGGCGGATCGCGATTTTCTCGAACTCGTTTTTCACAAGCTGCTGCTGAATTTCTCGTGGTGGGTCAATCGCAAGGACGCGGACGGCCACAATATTTTCCAGGGCGGCTTTCTCGGGCTCGACAACGTCGGCATCTTCGATCGCTCGTCGCCGCTGCCGACCGGCGGCCATATCGACCAGGCCGACGGCACCGCGTGGATGGCCGCCTATGCGCTGGACCTGATGCGCATCGCGCTCGAACTCGCGTATGCAAACCATGTGTTCGTCGATATCGGCGTGAAGTTCTTTGAGCACTTCCTGTATATCGCGGAAGCCGTCAGTTGCGACGATGGCTGCGATACCGGCTTGTGGGACAGCGAGGACGAGTTCTTCTATGACAAGCTGCGCTTGCCCGACGGCAGCAATTTCCCGATGCGCGTGCGTTCGATCGTTGGACTGATTCCGCTGTTCGCGGTACATGTGCTCGAAGAACGTCTGCATGGCGGCTTGCCGGGTCTGCGCGAGCGGCTCGTATGGTTCCTCGAACATCGGCCCGATCTCGCTAAGCTCGTATCGCGCTGGAACGAACCGGGCAAGGGCAATGCGTTGCTGCTGTCGCTGCTGCGCGGGCATCGGATGAAAGCGTTGCTGCGGCGCACGCTCGACGAAAGCGAGTTTCTCTCCGATCATGGCGTGCGTGCGCTGTCGCGCTACCATCGCGATCACCCGTTCGTGTTCAATCACAACGGCAACAGCTTCTGCGTTAAATACCTGCCGGCCGAATCGGACACGCGCGTGTTCGGCGGCAATTCGAACTGGCGCGGCCCGGTGTGGATGCCGGTCAACTATCTGCTGATCGAATCGCTGTATGAATTTCACCGCTACTACGGCGAGGATTTTCGCGTCGAGTATCCGACCGGTTCCGGGCAGAAGTTCTCGCTGTGCGAAATCGCCGACGAACTCGCGCGCCGGGCAACTACGCTGTTCCTGAAGAACAGCGACGGCGAGCGGCCGGTCATGGGCGCGTATCCGCTATTGCAGGCGGACCCGTGTTCGCAGGATCTGATTCTGTTTCACGAGTATTTCCACGGCGACAACGGCCGGGGCGTAGGGGCTTCGCATCAGACCGGCTGGACCGGGCTGGTTGCGTTGCTGTTGCAGCCGCGTGCGATGGCGGCATCGGGTAACGTGCCGCTGGCGGGCGAGCCGGCCGCGCGCGCGCCGATTCCAGCCGGGCCGGTGGTGACGCCTGCTGTGGCGCCTACGCCGGAGTGCGAACCCGCGCAGTCAATCGCGGTTGCGACTGCAACGACGAAGTAAGCGAAATTACTGAAGCAAGCGAAGTAAGCGCACCATGGCCGCGGCTGTGTACTCACAGGCGGCGCGCTGAGCGGATGCGCGAGATTACATACGGCATACAAGTCGCGTGATCGCGCAGCTTGCATGATCGTGATTGAACTGTGCGGGGCTGTACGCGGTCTTTCAGGTATCGCTTTTGCGTATCGCCACGTTCATTCCATTGGTTCGTTCAAGCCCAAGTGAATCTCATGTCGACACCCTCCAATTCCTCCGCTTCTTCTTCTCAATCCGATACGACTGCCGCGCGCAGCTGCAAGATCAGCGCGAGTCCGCACGATGCATTGCCGTCGGCGGCCGGCAAGAAACCGGCGCCGCCTTGCACGCTCGTGATCTTCGGCGCCGGCGGCGACCTGACCCGGCGCCTGCTGATGCCCGCGCTTTACAACCTCGCGGTCGATGGCCTGCTCGACGACGGCATGAAGATCATCGGCGTCAACCATGGCGAACGCGCAACCAGCGAGTGGGTCGAGGATCTGCACACGTCGCTGCAGCAGTTCGCCGCCGACAAGGCCAGCACGTTCCACGCCGGCAAACTCGACGACAACGCATGGAACTGGGTCGCGCAACGGCTCGAATACATGGCGGGCGAATTCGAATCCGACGATACGTTCGCGCAACTCAAGCAGAAGCTCGCGCAGCAGCACAGCGGCAACGTGATTTTTTACCTCGCGGTCGGTGCGCGTTTTTTCAAGCCGATTGTCGAACGTCTCGGCAAGACCGGTTTGCTGAAAGAGGGCGACGAAGCGAACGGCGGCTTCCGTCATCTCGTGATCGAAAAGCCGTTCGGTACCGATGTAACGTCGGCGCGCGATCTGAACGCGCACATCCTGACGTACGCGAGCGAGGCGCAGGTCTATCGGATCGATCACTTTCTCGGCAAGGACACCGTGCAGAGCATTCTCGCGGTGCGCTTCGCGAATGCGTTGTTCGAGCCGATCTGGCGGCGCGAATATATCGACTGCGTGCAGATCACGGCGGCTGAAACGATCGGCGTCGAAGGGCGAGGCAGTTTCTATGAACAGACCGGCGCGTTTCGCGACATGGTGCCGAACCATCTGTTCCAGTTGCTCGGCATGGTCGCCATGGAGCCACCCAATTCGTTCGATGCCGAAGCGGTGCGCGACAAGAAAGCCGAACTGTCCGACGCGATCCAGCCGCTGACGCGCCACGATGTCGTGTTCGGCCAGTATGAAAAGGGACCGGCGGGCCCCGGCTATCGCGAGGAACCCGACGTCGCGCCCGACAGCACGACCGAAACCTATGCGGCGGCGCGCGTATTCGTCGAGAATTGGCGCTGGGCCGGCGTGCCGTTCTATCTGCGCACCGGCAAACGGCTCGCGGCGCGCCGCACCGAGATCTCGGTGCAGCTGAAGCCGGTGCCGTTCCGGCTGTTCCGCGATACGCCGGTCGATGCGCTCACACCGAACGTGCTGACGCTGCGCATCGATCCCGCGCACGGCACGAGCTTCGACTTCAACGTGAAAATGCCGGGGCCGGTGATGCAGGTCGGCGCGGTGCAGTCGTCGTTCGACTACAACGACTTCTTTGCCGAGCAGGCGAATGTCGGCTACGAAACGCTGCTGTACGACTGCATGCTCGGCGACGAGACGCTGTTCCAGCGCGCTGACAGCATCGAGACGAGCTGGTGCTCGGTCGATGAGGTGCTGCATCCGAAGACCGGCGGTCCGATCGAGGTGCATGGGTATGCGGCCGGCAGCGAGGGGCCGACCCAGGCCGATGCGCTGCTCGCGCGCGACGGCCATGCATGGCGGCCGCTGCAACGCGACGCGGTGGGAAAGAAGTAATGCCGGAGCGGTTCAACACGTGTTTACACTCGCACTTAACGCAACGGGGGATATCGTGACGACAGGCAAGAAGAACGTGGCAGCGAAGAAGAACGTGGCAGCGAAGAAGGGCGTGGCGGCGAAGAAGGGCGTAGCGGCGAAGAAAGGTGCCGTGAAAAGCAGAAGCGCGCCGAAGACCAGCGGCGAGAACATTCTCGCGATCGACGTTGGGGGCACCGGTTTGAAGGCCGCGATCATCGACGCCGACGGCAAGATGAAGACCGAGCGCGTGCGCGTCGCGACGCCGCATCCGTGCACGCCCGAGCAGCTCGTCGATGCGCTCGTGCAACTGGTCGCGCCGCTCGTCGAACAGGCGCCGCCTTCATTGATCTCGATCGGTTTTCCGGGTGTCGTGCGCGACAATCGCATTCTGACCGCACCGCATTTCGGCATCGAAGGCTGGCATGACATCCCGCTCGCGGATTCGCTCGCGCAGCGCCTCGGTGGTCTGCCGGCGCGCATGATCAACGATGCCGAGATGCAAGGCTTCGCCGCGATCGAAGGACATGGCCTCGAATTCGTGCTGACGCTCGGCACCGGCGCGGGCACCGCGATGTTCCGCGACGGCGAGCTGATGCCGCATCTGGAGCTGGCCCATCATCCGGTCAGCAAGAAGGGCGTTGCTTACGACGAATACATCGGCGAGGCCGCGCGCGAGCAGGTCGGCAGCAAGCGCTGGAACCGGCGTGTCGAGAAGGTGATCGGCATTCTCGATTCGCTGGTCAACTACGACAAGCTGTGGATCGGCGGCGGCAACGCGGCGCGGATCAAGTTCGAGTTGCCGCCTCATGTGGCGACGGTGTCGAACGATGCGGGTATCGAGGGCGGCGCGCGTTTGTGGCATCCGCTGTCGGTGCGCGAGACGCGGCAGTTGCCCGAGGCGACGCAGAAAACCGGGCGGTTCAGCCTCAAGCGATGAGGGGCAGGCAAGCTCGCCCTCACGGAGACTCACGATGACGATTCGAAGCAATCTGCACCTGGCGCGGCGCCTGGTCTCCGTCGGCATCTGCGCGGTGTTCGCCTATGCGAGCGCACAGGCGTATGCGGGCGAGGCGTTCGCGGTGGCGTCGCCGGGAACCGCCGACGGCGGCACGCTCGACGCCAGCCATGCGGCGAGCGCTAACAATTGCGGCGGCGGTAACGTGTCGCCCGCGCTGCAATGGCAGAACGCACCGGCCGGCACGAAGAGTTTCGCGGTGACGATTTTCGACCCCGACGGCGGCAAGGGCCTGGGCATCGTGCATTGGATCGTGTATGGCATCGCGCCGAGCACGATGGGACTCGCGGCGGGCGAGGCCGTGCCGCATGGCGGCGTGTCGGGCACCAACCGTACCGGCGGCCCGGGGTACTACGGGCCGTGTCCGCCGGTCGGCGAGGTGCCGCATCACTACATCGCGCAGGTCTATGCGCTCGATCTGCCGGCCGATGCATTGCCGGCCGGCCTGAAGCGCGATGCGTTTCTCGCGGCGATCAAGGACCATGTGCTCGCCGCGACGAGCACCGTGCTGCGTTATGGGCGGTGACGGCGCGCTGGCCTGTGCCGCAATGCTAGTGCTAGTAGTGCGCGTAGCGTAGCGCGCGCCGCCCAGCTGGTTTATCGAACCGAGTCGCCCCGCCGATACTGCACGCTCGCTTCATCGAGCTGCTTTTTGAGCCCACCATCGAGCACGAAATCGACGGCAGCGAGCGAGTCGGTCAGCTGCTCCGCCCGGCTCGCGCCAATGATCGCCGACGTGATCTGCGGATTCGCCAGCACCCACGCGAGTGAAATCTTCGTCAGCGATTCGCCGCTCGGCGCAACGATCGACTTCAACTGCTCGATCGTTTCGAACTCACGCTCGTGCCAGTAGCGCTGCTGATATCTCGCGCCGGCCTCGCCGACCGCTTCGGTGAAGCGCCCTTCCGCGGGCTTCGCGTCATGCTTGTGCTTGCCGGTCAGCAGGCCGCCGGCGAGCGGGTTATACGGCATCACCGCCAGTTGTTCCTCGGCGGCCAGCGGCAGCAACTCGCGTTCGATCTCGCGAAACAGCAGGTTGTAGCGCGGCTGCACCGACACGAAGCGCGCGACGCGCAGCACGTCCGCGCGTCCCAATGCACGCGCGAGCCGGTACGCGAAGAAGTTCGACACGCCGATATAACGTGCCTTGCCCGAGCGCACGATCACGTCGAGTGCTTCGAGCGTTTCATCGAGCGGCGTCTTCGGGTCGTCGGAATGGAGCTGGTACAGATCGACGTAGTCGGTGCCGAGGCGGTGCAGCGACGCGTCGATCGCATCGAGCAGATGTTTGCGCGACGCGCCCTGATCCCATGCCGCCGGCCCCATCTTGCCGACCGCCTTGGTCGCGACGATGAAGCGATCGCGCTTGCCCTTCAGCCAGCTGCCGATGATCTGCTCGGTGTGCCCGACCCGGCTCTCGCCGCCGCCGAGCGGATAGACGTTGGCGGTGTCGATGAAATTGACTCCGGCGTCCGCGGCCGTGTCGAGGATACGGTGCGATGCGGCTTCGTCGGCTTGCAAGCCGAAAGTCATGGTGCCGAGACACAGGCGCGAAACGGTCAGGCCGGTACGGCCGAACTGGCGATATTGCATAGGTCGACTCCAGAAGAAACGGGGACAGTCAGGAACGACGACGCCCGGCGACGCGTCGCGCGACAGGGGTGTTGTAAAAAGGATAAACGCTGTTGTGATCCGACGTGCGCTGGGTGGCTTTCTCTTTGTTATTTATTTGAAAGAAATAACGTAAGGTTCAGCCAAATTGCAGCCGTTGCCAGAAGCACGTCTTATGCAAACACTGCATTACGATATGTAAGAATTAACAGTGAATTCGAGCCTTAAAATTACAAAATACTTACTCTCGTAAAATTCCGAAACAAATTCCTTACGCAAAGTAATGCACGGCGCGATTGATCGTGTTTTATGCGTGTGGAATGATAGCGATTCTCATTTAAACCTAGCCAGCCATCCCGTCATTTCCCGCGCGCACAAGAAAGGGAAGCGGTAGCCAGCCATTTGCGGCTTTGTCATGAATTCCTGCCAGGCATGCGAATTCGGCAAACGCATACCTGACGGGACTTCCATGCTCAACCACACGCCGCTCGTGACAGCGTTAGCGCTAGCTTTCACCGTTCCTTTTGCGACCCCGGCGGTCGCGCAGACCGCTCCTCAAAGCGCGTTGCAACCCGCTTCGGGCGCATCCGCGAACACTTCGAACAGCACCGCGACCACCGCGCAGACCAACGCACCGGCCGCCGACGCGCAGACTCTGCCGACCATCGGCGTGCAGGCTCAGGCCACGCAACCCGACTTCCAGACCGAACGCTCGACAGTCGGCGCGAAGACGCCGACCGCGCTGCGCGATATTCCGCAGACCGTCACCGTGATCAACCGCGATCTGCTGGCTTCGCAAGGCGCGACGTCGTTCACCGACGCGCTGCGTAACGCGCCGGGCGTGACGATCGGCGCGGCCGAAGGCGGCCAGATCGGCAACAACATCAACCTGCGCGGCTTTACCGCTCAGAACGACATCTATCTGGACGGCTTCCGCGACCGCAACCAGTACTACCGCGACACGTTCGATCTCGAATCGCTCGAAGTGCTGTACGGCCCGTCGTCGATGCTGTTCGGCCGCGGCTCGACCGGCGGCGTGATCAACCAGGTCACGAAGAAAGCGAACCTGACGGATTCGGCGGAAGTCACCGGCATGATCGGCACCGACGACAAATACCGTTCGACCGTCGACGTGAACCACAAGCTGACCGACACCTCGGCGATCCGTTTGAACGCGTTCGGCCAGAGCCTCGGCTCGACGCGCGACGTGATGAAGAACCAGGACTTCGGCGTTGCGCCGGAAGTGCGCTTCGGTATCGGCACGCCGACCGAAATTACGTTGTCGGCGCTGATCCAGCGTAACAACGACATGCCCGACTACGGTATTCAGGCGCTGAACGGCCGTCCGTCGCCGGTGCCGAAGAACACGTTCTACGGCCTGACCAGCGACCGCACGATCCAGGACGTGCAGATCTTTACCGCTGCGGTCAAGCATCGGTTTTCGGACGCCCTGACGCTGACGAACCAGACGCAGATCTCGCACTCGACCACCGACGCGCGCGAAACCGCGCCGCAATCGGTGCTGACCGGACCGCTCGCGACGAGCCCGGCGCTGTCGAATGGCAACTTCACGACGCTGTCGCCGTCGCAACTGTTCATCAAGCTGCAGAGTCATGACCGCGTGATCGAGAACCACGCGATCTACAACGACACGATGCTCGAGTACAAATTCAACACTGGCCCGATCAAGCACGACCTGATCGCCGGTGTCGAAATCGGTCGCGACACCTATTCGAACCAGGCGTACACGCGTAACAACCTGCCGATCGTGCCGATGCTGAATCCGCCGATCATGGGCACGCCGTCGAACGTGACGACGACGGTCGGCAACTATGCCGATTCGAGCGCGAACGAATTGTCCGCGTACCTGAACGACACCATCACGCTGACGCCGCAGTGGAAGTTGATCGGCGGCGTACGCTGGGATCGTTTCTCGGCCGAGATCACCAATTCGATCAGCGCGCCGGGGTTCGCGAGCCAGACCAACTACTTCACCAGCGTGCGCACGGGTGTGATTTATCAGCCGACCGACTGGCAGTCGTACTACGTGTCGTACGGCACGTCGTTCAACCCGTCGCTCGAATCGCTGACGGTCACGAACCTCACGCAGAACCTCGCGCCGGAATCGACGAAGTCGTATGAAGTGGGCGGCAAGTGGGATCTGTTCGGCGGCAACATCTCGGTGAACTCGGCGTTCTTCCGCGAGGAAATGGACAACGCCCGCACGCAGGTTTCGCCGACCGAATACGAGCTTTCCGGCGACATCCGCGTGGACGGTTTCCAGGCAGGCGTGACCGGCCACATCACCGACAAGTGGCAGGTGTTCGGCGGCTACACGTACATGGACGCGATCATCCTGAAGGCGTCCGACGGCACGCAGGGCCACACGCCGGCGAATACGCCGCGCAACACGTTGACGTTCTGGACGACCTACGCGATCACCCCGCACTGGGAAATCGGCGGCGGCCCGATCTACATGTCGCCGCGCTATGCGTCGAACACGAACTACGTGAAAGCGCCGGGCTACACGCGTTGGGATATGACCGCCGCGTATCACGCGAAGAAGTACGACGTGCGTCTGAACCTGTTGAACCTGACCAACAAGTACTACTACGACGCGCTGATTCCGTCGGACGGTGGACGTTCGGTGCCGGGCATCGGTCGTACGCTGCTCGCGACTTTCGACTACCGCTTCTGATGCACGGGTAGCGGATGCGATAGGCTTGCAGGTTTGAATCCGGCAAGCCTACGCAAAGGAAACCTTATGTTGCTGCACATTCCGAAGGTACTGGACGCCGCGCAATTGCGCTTCATGCGCGAGCGGCTCGATCAGGCGGGCGAAGCGTGGGTCGACGGCCGCGCGACCGCCGGCTATCAGGGCGCGCCGGTCAAGCGCAACCAGCAGATCGCCGAGCGCACGCCGATCGCGCGCGAACTCGGCGACGTGATCGTCGCGGCGATCGAGCGCAATCCGCTGTTCATCAGCGCGGTGCTGCCGAACCAGGTGTACCCGCCGCTGTTCAACCGTTACGAGGGCGGCATGCAGTTCGGCAGCCACGTCGACGGTGCGGTGCGGGTGCTGCCGAACGGCGTGAAGCTGCGTACCGACGTATCGGTCACGCTGTTTCTCAGCGAGCCCGACGAATACGACGGCGGCGAACTGGTGATCGAAGACACCTACGGCGTGCAGCAGGTGAAGCTGCCGGCGGGCGACATGATCGTCTATCCGGCAACGAGCCTGCATCAGGTGACGCCGGTCACGCGCGGCGCGCGCGTGGCCAGCTTCTTCTGGGTGCAAAGCCTCGTGCGTAGTGACACGCATCGCGCGGTGCTGTTCGACATGGACACCGCGATTCAACGACTCAATGCCACCAACGCCGACGAGACCGCGCGCCGCAGTCTCGTTGGTTGCTATCACAATCTGTTGCGTACCTGGAGTGAAACGTGAGCGTATCGGACACTATCGACATTCAATCGCCCGCGGCTGGTGAGAACGACGAACACGAACCGCGGCGGTTCGATAGCGATGAGCTCAAGTCGCGCCAGCAACGCTCGCGGCGCGCGACCTTCATCAAATGGCTGCGCAAGGTGCATGGCTGGGTCGGGTTGTGGGGCGCCGCGCTGGGTCTGATGTTCGGCACCACCGGTTTCTTCCTGAACCATCGGGGCGGGCCGCTCAAGGTGTCGACCGGCGAGCCGCAGGTGTCGGTCATGCAGGTGCCGATGCCGCAACCCGCGCCCGAGTCGCCGAAAGAACTCGCCAAGTGGTTGAAGAGCGAACTGAAGATCGACGGCAAACCGGCGCGCGCGCAGAAGGAGCCCGAGCGGCGCGTTGCATGGGGCGATCGCAGCGTGATGCAGCCCGAGCACTGGCAGTTGAATTTCGCGTCGCCGCGCGAGAACACGTCGGCCGAATACTGGGTCGGCAATAACTATGTGACGGTCAAGCACAGCGAGAACACCTTCCTCGCGATGCTGACGAACATGCACAAGGGCGTTGGTCTCAGCGTCGGCTGGGTGCTGCTGATCGATACGCTCGCGGGCAGCCTCATTCTGTTGTCGCTGACCGGCGTGCTGTTGTGGACCGAGTTGAACAAGCGCAAGACCGTGGGCGCCGTGCTCGTGCTGGGCTCGATCACCGCGATCGTGTGCCTCGGGTTGCTGTAAGCGCGGGTTCAGGCCACGCGTCGTTACACGCGTCGGTAACTACACATCGCTTCTCGCATCGCGCGGATCGTCGCGTCGAAGTTAAAGCCTGCGCGCTTGCACGCAGGCTTTGATCGGCACGCGCTAGAATCGTCGCAGACCCACTTCGCTGGCTCTGCCGCCATCCGCCGATGTCCTCTTTCCCTTCCCCCGCCGATCCGGCAAGTCCCGCCAATGCTGTCGATGCCGCGCTGATCACGCGGCGTTCGGTACGCGCTTTTCTGCCGACGCCGGTGCCGCGCGCCGATATCGAAGCGATTCTCGACGCCGCCAGCCGCGCGCCATCGGGCACCAACACGCAGCCGTGGAAGGTGTACGTGCTGACGGGCGACTCGCTCGCGCGTTTGTCGCGCGAACTGGTCGCCGCTTATGACGACCCGCAACGCGACGTGCTCTATCAGGAGGAGTACGCGTACTATCCGCGCCAGTGGCTATCGCCGTTCATCGATCGGCGCCGCAAGATCGGCTGGGATCTGTATGGGCTGCTCGGCATCGGCAAGGGCGACAAGGCGCGCATGCACGCGCAGCATTCCCGCAATTTCCGCTTCTTCGACGCACCGGTCGGGTTGCTGTTCACGATCGACCGCAGTCTCGAACGCGGCAGCTGGCTCGACTACGGCATGTTTTTGCAGGGGATCATGACGGCCGCGCGCGGACGCGGACTCGATACCTGTCCGCAGGCCGCGTTCATCCAGTTTCATCGACTGATTACCGGCTATCTGGGCTTGCCGGATAACGAGCAGGTCGTGTGCGGCATGTCACTCGGCTTCGCGGACGAAAGCGCACCCGTCAACGCGTTGCGTACCGAGCGCGAACCGGTCGAGCGCTTCGCGCGGTTTTTCGACTGAGTGCGCCTGCACGTTTTCTGTGTTGCCGGTTTCTTCTTGTTCTCGATGTTCTCTACGTTGTTCACGTTATTCGTGTATTGATGCGTATTCGTCAGTCCCCACCCGGAGCCCAATCAAAATGAAAACATCGCGTCGCCAATTTCTGCTGTTAAGCGCGGGCGTCGGCTCGTCGCTCGCATTGTCACGCGTCGCGTTTTCCGCCACTCCCGCCAATGCCGTCAAAGAGAGCGATCCGCAGGCGCAGGCGGTCGGCTATGTCGCGGATGCGTCGAAGGTCGACAAGGCCAAATTCCCGAACTTCGCGTCGGATCAATCGTGCGCGAGCTGCTCGCTGTTCCAGGGCAAGGCGTCGGATGCGTACGGAGGTTGTACGTTGTTTGGCGACAAGCAGGTCGCGTCGCATGGATGGTGTAGCGCGTATTCGAATATCTAGGTCGAGCGGTTCAAGGCGCGGGCGATGCGATCCGGCGTTGCCCGCGCCGCTGCGACCGGTGGTTGCGGCATCACCTATCCCAACGCCTTCAGCACAAGCTCATACGAACGCCCGATCCACACCGCCGCATCGCGATGATCGCGCAGCGCGTCGCCGGTATTCGGATGAAGAAACACATCGAGCGCGCCGTGATTGAGCGTGAGCCAGCCGACCACGTCGCCGAACTGCGCCTGCGTGAACGCCAGCTGATACGACCACATCGGATGCGGACCCACCGGCCGTTCATGAAAGCGTCCGATCTGCAATGCGTCGCCCCAGTGCGCGGCGATCTGTTCGCGAAATGCCCACGCGGCATCGCGGCTCGCCGCATCGAAATAGATATGTGCATGCCAGCTTCCAATAGCTGACGGATCACGAAAAGTATTCTCAGTGTTCATCGCGTTTCAGTCTTTATCCGACATTCGTTCTGCTTCGTGCTCCGCCGGCGTGCGCGGTGCGAAGCGCATGTGAAACTGTATCTCATCCTCGCCGACGATTTCGAAGCCGAGCCGATCGTAGAGCCGCTTCGCGCGGTTGCCCTTGAGCACGTGCAGCGCGACCGGCAGCGCGTCGGCCGCGGCGGCGCGCAGGATCGTGCGCAGCGCCTGCTCGCCGATACCGCGCCCTTGCAGCGCCGGCATGATCTGCAATTGCTGCACGAACCATTCGGTGTCGCTGCGATGCGCCTTCAGCAGGCCCGCAGGCACGCCGTCGATACAGATCACCTGCGCCGCGTCGTAGCGGTGCAGAAGACGCGCGCGATGGGTGTCGTCGTCAGTCGGTTCGCCGGCGCGCGTGAGGTGTTCGGTCATTGTCGCCTTGCGCAGTTCGAACAGGAACGCTTCATCGTCCGGTTGCGCGGGGCGCAGGCTTAGCGTGGGTTGTCGGGCGGGCGCTTGGGTCGGCATGTCGGCGGGATTCAAGCCTGATGCGTTAGTGGAAAGGGCGGCCGATGGGTAGCGCTCCCGCATGATTCAAACAAAGTCTGATATGCCGTTCACAGCGTCGAGCCTGCCGTACGGATCGCGCGGTCGCGGCGGTGTAAACCCGCGAAAGTAAAACAACGCGTGTAAAAACGGTGAGGCAACAACGTTTGTAGTAACTGCGGCCCTGTAAATCATACGGTTTTGCGGCGACGTTCGAGCGGTGCGGCGAGCGTTGCAATCAATAATCAATGTTACGAGGTGGGTTATGACGACGATCGAGGCGGCAGCCAGCGTCTCGGCAGACGGACGCGCGGTGATCTTTCAGCTTTCGTCGCGTGGGCGCGACTTTGAATGCACGGTCACGCGCGAGGCGCTCGAGCAGCACTTCTGGCTGCAACGCGACGCGGACGACGTACGCGTTCTGCAAACCTTCGAGGATGGACGCAAGCGCATTACCGCCATCGCCGAGCGGAAAATGCTCGCGCGTCCGGGCGAGAAAGTGCTGCTGACGATCGACGATTTCACCAAGCGCGGTTGAGCCTCGCAGTGCGCCGCGCGCATCGCTTCATCCGTCGCTTTGCTCGTCACTTCGTGCGTGATTTCGCGGCCGATGCCGGCTCGGCTCGCGCACATCCAGACCCGAATTGCGCTGTTACATTCATTCGCCAAATTAACCCGCCAATGCCCCTCGCTTCGCGCAATTGCATTCGTACTTGCGCGCCTACACTGTTTTCCATGGAGCGACAAATCACCGAACTCCATCGGCGCGATTCCCCCGCGTCGTGTTTGAACCGTACCGTTGATGGCAACAAGTAACTCGCAGTGGCAGTGGTATCACGCAGTTCGTAGCATGCATTACGAAGTGAGCAGTCGGTAATCGGTAATTTGCAATAAAGGCAAGGCGCAGTCGCAGCAACGTAAAAGAACGCGCAATCCCGCCGGGACAAGCGCGAATCGGTTGGGGGTGCGGCGCGGTGCAGTTGGGCACGAGGGACCATGCCGCATGCAGTGGCGTCACGCTGTAACGCTGTAGATATCGCAGTAGCAGTAGCGGTTTGAAATCGATGATTTGAAGTCAGCTTTGATGCAGTAAAAATTGCAGTAGCAGTTCAGGTAGCAACAGCTTTGTAGGTTGGTGGTTAAAGGTCGGCAGGCATCCACGCGCATGACCGACTGTTCCATCCTGTCAGCCCTGTTCCTCGCGGAACAGGGCTTTTTTTCGTTGGAACGGATCGTGCACCTTGTATCTGCCGGGTTCGAACCGATATGCGCTCGACTGCATCCTGCGATACGGTCTGAATTATCCGCGCCGCGTTTCGTGAACTGTCGGGCGCGAAACGCGTCGGACGGTTTTGAGCGCGGCAGTTGCCGACGCGATGCTTGCCGTCGTCGCATGCCGAAGTCCGGCCAGCAGTGACAAGGAGTTGAATCGATGTCGAATAAATCGCGAGTTCGCAAGCCTGGCCAGTCGGGCCTGTCCCCGTTATTGCGCGCGTTGACGCAAAGCCGCACCGCGCACGCGCCGGTCACGCAGACGATGCTGCTGCAGGCCTACGCGGCACTCGATGCATTCCACCGCGGCCACGGCGCGCGCAATTTGCATACGATGCTGAGCCGCCATTTGCTGGTCGCACAAGAACTGGCGCGTGTCGGTCTCGGTGACGACGCACTCGCCGATATCGAAAGCGCGCATGCGGCGATGGTGCGGCTCGACGTGCGCGAACGCGACACCGGCCGCTGGTTGCTCGAAGACGATGAACACGCGCGCCTGTGCACGGCGCTGGCGATTTTCGACGGGCAGTTGTCGGCGGCGTCGCTCAGCGAGTTGGCAAGCGCGGAAGCGCGCATGATCGAAGGGCTGGTGAGATCCGCGCGAGTGCGGGCGTTGGCGGAGACAACGGTTTAAGCCGCAAGCGCAAAAGCATCGCCGAACCAACCGTAGCACCGGGCAAAAAAACGCCCCACGTCGAACAGACTCCCGTAGCTGGACATCGAGCCAGGCGCGGAGCAGTTCGACGTGGGGCGTTTGTGTTGCGGCGGGTGTTCGTGTGCACGAAGGTGCTTGCAAAAAGCGCGTGCAAAAAGCGCCTGCACGAAGGCCCGCCCGCCAACGCCGCCCGCGTCAGTCGTTATACCTCGTGATGTCGTAATACGCGGTGCCGTTCTGGCCGCCACCCAGTTGAATCAGCCGCGAGCCCCCCGTGGTCAGCGCGGGGAACGGACAGGTCGTGCAGACTTG
Source organism: Paraburkholderia sp. ZP32-5 (assembly GCF_021390495.1). Lineage (NCBI taxonomy): Bacteria > Pseudomonadati > Pseudomonadota > Betaproteobacteria > Burkholderiales > Burkholderiaceae > Paraburkholderia > Paraburkholderia sp. ZP32-5. The sequence continues at coordinate 122,319 of NZ_JAJEJP010000002.1, forward strand.
CACGCCCGTCGAGTCGACGCCCGCGCTGACGGTCGTCTGATATTGGCCGACCGTCGTGTTGTTCATCGGGCCGATCGAGAATCCGTTGGCTTCCACCAGACCCGCATTCGACTGCGCGGTCGCCTGAATCTCCACCGAATTGACCGGAAGCGCGAGATCGAGTCCGTTCACGAGACTCGACCACGTCACGCTCAGCGCGTACTGCTCGCCCGCGAGCTGCGTGCCCGGCGTGAGGAACTGCGTCGTCGCGTCGTTCATCACCAGCGCCGGCCACGCGACCGAGCCGCCGGCCGCCGCGCCGAGCGGGCTGCCCGGATTGATCACTGACGACTGGCCGAGCTGCGCGCCGTTCCTGTCGTAGAACGTCACCGTGTAGGTCGAATAAAGCGGCACGCCGGTCGCGTCGACGGGCTGCGCGGCGTAGAAACCGGTCGATGCCGGCGGCGTAAAGTTCGCGGTCGACGACAGCGATAGCCACGACCAGCGATACAGCGACGTATTGCTGCTGGTCGTCGCGGGCGCGACAGGCGGCGCGCTCAACGCGCTATCCGCGAAACCGAGCGTGCTGCTGCCCGATGCGGCGCGCGGCATCAGCCACACCGGCCCGCCGAGACCCGGCCCGCTGACCGACGCCGAATACACGTTCGAATTCGATGTCGCCGGAATCGTGATCTGGAGCCCGGACTCGTAGCGGTTCACGTCGTTGAGCCGCGTATCGAGGAAGGTCTGACGCGTGATCTGCGACTTGATCGTCACCGCGAACGACGACTGATCGCCGATCAGATCCCAGCCGAGCTGCGTGCCGTTCGCGAGCGTCACCGGCGTCGCGAGCTGTTGCGCGATGCTGTAGAACACGCCGGGCTTGCCGCTCGCGAGCGTGAACGGCAGTTGCACGAGCGCCAGCTGCTTGCCGGCGCGCGTGAAGAACGCGAGCGTCTTCGGCGGGCCGAACGCCGCGCCGGTCAGCGCTGCTTCGGTCAGGCCGTGCGCGACCGCGAGATCGGTCGAGCCGCTTTCCTTGTACGCAGCATCGATGGCGGGCGAGCAAGACGTGTTGTTGAGCGCGCCGTTCGCCGCGCAGGCGGTCAGCAGCGACGCGAGCGGCTCCAGATAATTCGCGGCGACCGACGGCGCCGCGAGCGCCACACCCTGCGCGGTCTTGTTGTTCAGCGCGACGGTCGTGGCCGGCGCCGCGTTCGATACCAGCGACAGCCCGCCGTTGGCCGCCGTGACCAGCGATACCGTATCGATCACCGCATCGGCGCCCGTGTGATTCGGCGTGAACGCGGCGCTGACCGGATCGAAGCCGGCCATCTGGATGCCGTTCTGCTTGAGGAGGTTCGCGAGGATCGTGTCGAGGGTGATCGTCGCGATTTCGACGGACGGCAACGTGACTTTCGCGAGCGCGGTGCTCGACGCGAGATCGAGCGGATTGCCCGACGTGGTCAGCATCGCGGCGAGCGCGGTGGTCAGCGTCGTGACGTTGGCGACGGCCGGCGCGGTGCTGGTCGGCAGCTTCGCGACCACGGCGACGAGCGGCGCCGACAGACCCGCCGCATCTTTCGCGACGATAAAGAACGGCAGCGTCATGCCTTTCACGGCGAGGCTGTACGCGCCCTGCGTGTTGGTGGTCGCGGTGGCCTGCGCGCCGGTCGCATCGGTCAGCGTGACGTTCGCGCCGACGAGCGCGGTGCCCGATGCAACCGTGCCGCTCACCGAGTTCGGGCTCGGCGGCGGCGCGGGGGTCGACTCGGTGCCGGAACCGCCACCGCTGCCGCATCCGCCGAGTTGAAAGAAGACGAAGGTGATGGCGGTTGCGATACCGGTGCGCACGATCGATCGATGCATGAAATTCCCCGCTGCTCGGACTATTTGAGTTGTTGCCGGTGCGACCGATGAGGCCGCCGTGGTCCCGCGCTGAAACGGCTGTTCAAGCGCGGGCTCGAATGGATTTCGGAGAATACTTCAAAGCGGCGCTGGTGTGTCGCGTGCCGGCGTGAAGATGCGTGGCACGTCGCTTTTACGAGTGTCCGTAGCGGAAATGTCCGCGGATGCCGGCCGGAATGCGCCGGGCCGTCTCGCGAACGCACTACGAAGCGCGGGCCTGCGTTGCGGGCCTACCAGCCTGGCGGTTTGCCGCTGTCATGCCCTGTTGCTAGACTGGTTGCGCCTCTTTCCAACGATGCTCATTAGCAGCCGGGTTGGCCAGCGAATGCCGGCGCGCGCGGCGACGATCCCGCCCAATCACCCGGAAGCGAACCACAAGCGAACCACAAACGCATCGCAAACCAACCCGACCCAATCGGAGACGCCATGTCCTACATGCTGCTCATCGTCGAACCCCCGAATCAACGCGCCGAGCGTGGCGAAGCCGCGGGCCGCGAAGTCTATGGCCAGATGCTGGAATTCGCCGCCGGCCTGAAGGAGCGCGGCAAACTGCTCGCGGCCGAATCGCTGACCGCGCAAAAGGATGCGGTACGCGTCGAAGTCCGCAATGGTCAGCCGAAGCTCGTCGACGGTCCGTTCGCCGAGGCGAAAGAGATGATCGGCGGCTTCTTTCTGTTGAACTGTGACACGCGTGAAGAGGCGCTGGAGATCGCGCAGGCCTGCCCGGCGGCGGCGTGGTGCACGGTCGAGGTGCGCAAGCTCGGGCCGTGTTTCATGTAGTCGCATTTAAAGGCCCGGGAGGCTTTTGCTCAGTACTTTCCCTGGGCGTTGCCGCGCGTGTCGATCGGACCGCGCATCGCTCGTCGTGTGAATGAGGAGCGCGCCGGCACCGCGCGTTCCGCGATCGATTCACCTGCATCCACCGGCAACAACCCACATACAACGACGGAGCAACGACCATGCGATTCATGATCATCGTCAAGGCCACGGCCACGAGCGAAGCCGGCGAGATGCCGGAAACATCGCTGATCGCCGCGATGAGCGCGTACCACGAAGAACTCGCCAAAGCCGGCGTGCTGCTCGACGCCAACGGCTTGCAGCCGACCTCGAAAGGCTGGCGCGTGCGCTACAGCGGCGGCAAGCGGACCATCGTCGACGGCCCGTTCGCGGAAACCAAGGAACTGATCGCCGGCTATACGCTGATCCAGGTGCGCTCGCGCGACGAAGCGATGGAATGGGCGCGGCGTTTCCCCGCGCCGTTCGGCGAGAACGCCGACGGCGAGATCGAGGTCCGCCAGTTGTTCGAACTCGACGACTTCGAGCCGAGCCCTGAAATCGAACGTTTCCGCCAGGTCCAGCAAGGTCGTCACTGAACCGCGCCAGCAACCCACGTCAATTACCGGACGCCATCATGCACAAACAGATCTACGTCAATCTCGCGGTCGACAACGTCGAACGCTCGAAGGCCTTTTTTACCGCGCTCGGCTTTAGCGTCGAACCGCGCTTCAGCAACGACCAGGCGGTGTCGCTGATCCTCGGCGAAAACATCTACGCGATGCTGCTCGTCAAGGACATGTTCAAGGGCTTCACGCCGAAGCCGCTCGCCAACGCGAAGGAGAGCACCGAAGTGCTGGTGTGCCTGTCGTGCGACAGCCGCGCGGAAGTGGACGCGCTGGTCGCGAAGGCCCTCGCCGCCGGTGGCAGCGCGCCGCGCCCGCCGCAGGATCACGGCTTCATGTACGGGCACGCATTCGAGGACCTCGACGGCCATATCTGGGAACTCGCGTACATGGAACCGGGCGCGGACCCGAGCGCGCAGTCGGCAGCCAATTAAGGTCAGCTCGTGACAACGCAGGCCACCCATCGTGCGATCGAGGCTGTCTGGCGGATCGAGTCCGCGAAGGTCATCGCTCACGTCGCGCGGATCGTGCGCGATGTCGGGCTCGCGGAAGAGCTCGCGCAGGACGCGCTGGTGGCCGCGCTCGAACATTGGCCCGACGCCGGCGTGCCCGATAACCCCGGAGCATGGCTGATGACGACCGCGAAAAACCGCGCGCTCGACCGGCTGCGCCAGGAAGCGCTGCATGCGCGCAAGCGCGAGGAACTCGGCCACGATCTCGACGCGATCGAAGCGCACGTAGTGCCGGATTTCGTCGATACGCTCGATGCCGCGCGTGCCGACGATATCGGCGACGATCTGCTGCGGTTGATCTTTACCGCGTGCCATCCGGTGCTGTCGACCGATGCGCGCGTCGCGCTGACGCTGCGTCTGCTGGGCGGCCTCACGACCGATGAAATCGCCCGCGCGTTTCTGGTGCCGGAGCCGACCATCGCGCAGCGGATCGTGCGCGCAAAACGCACGCTGTCGGCGGCGCGCGTGCCGTTCGAGGTGCCGCAAGCGGACGCGCGCGCGCCGCGCCTCGCGTCGGTGCTGCAGGTGATTTACTTGATTTTCAACGAAGGTTATTCGGCGACGGCCGGCGACGACTGGATGCGCCCCACGCTGTGCGAGGAAGCGCTGCGGCTCGGGCGCGTGCTCGGCGGACTCGTGCCCGGCGAGAGCGAAGTGCTCGGCCTCGTCGCGCTGATGGAGATTCAGGCGTCGCGCACGCACGCGCGCATCGACGCGCAGGGGCGCCCCGTGCTGTTGCTCGATCAGGATCGCAGCCGTTGGGATCCGCTGCTGATTCGCCGTGGGCTGGCTGCGTTGCAGAGCGCGCATGCGCTCGGCGGCGCGAGCGGGCCGTACGCGTTGCAGGCCGCGCTCGCCGCCTGTCATGCGCGTGCCCATCGCGCCGAGGATACCGACTGGGCGCAGATCGTCGCGCTATACGATGCGCTCGCGCAGGTCGCGCCGTCGCCGGTGGTCGAGTTGAACCGCGCGGTCGCGGTCGGCATGGCGTTCGGGCCGGCGGCCGCTCTCGAAATCGTCGATGAACTTGCCGCGGATGCGGCGCTCGCGAATTATCACTGGCTGCCGAGTGTGCGCGGCGATCTGCTGGTCAAGCTCGGGCGCATCGATGAAGCGCGCGCCGAGTTCGAGCGTGCCGCGGCGATGACGCGCAATACGCGCGAGCGGGTGTTGCTGCTGGAGCGTGCGCGCGGGCTTGCGCATTGAGCGCCTTAGCGAATCAACTGCCGCACGCCCAACGCGACGATCAATCCGCCGCATACCCGATCGACCCACGTCTTACCGCTCCGGTATGCCGCCGCGATCCGCGCATGCGACAACGCCAGCGCAACGAAGCCATACCAGCTGCTGGCGACGACGAACACCATGCCGAGCATCGCCGCAAACGTGCCGGTGCTCACATGCGCGGGCGCCGCCGACGAGAACACCGCGGCAAAAAACGCCATCGATTTCGGATTCGCGATGTTGGTCGCGAAGCCCTGCGTGAACGCCTGACGAAAGCCGCCCGACGGCGCTTTGGCGAGCACCATCTGCCGCGCCGCCGACGCGTTGAAGATCAAGCGTCCGCCAAACCACAGCAGATAGCACGCCCCCACGATCCTGACCACGAGCGCGAGCCAGGGAAACGCGGCGAACACGATGCCGACGCCGAGAATCGCGCAGCTTGCCCAGAACAGATTGACGAGCACGATGCCGGCGACCATCGCCAGCGCTTCGATGCGCGTCGCCGACGCGGCCTTGTGCGCGACCGCCACGAAGTTCGGGCCGGGGCTCACGACGCCCGCGATATAGACGGAGAAAACGCCGAGAACGGCGGAGCCATCGATCACAACACACTCCTTGGCTGGAAACGGCAAATACGGGGAAAACAGCGGAAGTGCGGAAAGCGGAGCAAGCGCGAGGCGAACAGCGCCGCGCTCATAGCCCGAAAAACGCCGCGCCCGCGGTCAGCACGCCACCCGTCGCGACCACGTAGGCCAGATTGCGCAGCCAGTTCTTGCGCGTGAGCAGCGTGATCGCACACAGCGCAATCGCCACCTGAATCAGCAGCGTCGCCTGGGCCCAGCGATGGTGACCGTGCAGCAGTGCTTCGCTGCGCGTGTCTGCGACGACGACCTGCTTCTCGATCGCTTCGGCGTTGGCGCGGATCGGCTCTTTTTCGTGCGTGTATTTTTCGACGTCGGCGGCGAATTTGGCCTGCGCGGCACTGTTCGGCGGCGCCAGCGCCGCGCCGAGTTCGGCGAGGTTCTGCTTTTCGCCCTTCGCCTGGTAGTAGGCCCACTGGTTCGCCGCTTCGGTCTTCTTGATCGCGGCTTCGTTCTTGTAGAACAGCGCGAGGTTTTCGCTGTTGCCGCTCTGGTATGCGCACAGCGCGCCGATCGTCGCGAGGATCGCCGTCATGACCGCCATGCGGCTCGCGAACGGGTCGGCGTCGTGATGCGCGGCGTGACCGGCGTGTTCGACCGCATGATCGTGCGGACCATGCACTTCATATTCTTCAGACATCAGATTCTCCGAGGCGATGCTTTCTTGTCGTCACCGGGCGCGGCGGGAGCCCGGCGGGCCTCAATCTTAACGTGTCGCGCGCGGCGGCAGGCCGCGTGAGTCGTGATTCGGCGGGCGCTTCAATGCACGCCCGACGCGAGCCATGCGCGCAGGAGCGGAATCAGTTGCTCGCCGCCGACCATGCCGAGCAGCCCGACGAGCGCGACCGTCGGCGGCGCGGGCGATTTCACGTTCATCACGCTATACAGCAGCCCGACCAGCGCACCGGCGGCGAGCGAGAGCACATACGCTTTCATGTTCGTTGTACCTGTGGGAAGGGGGCGGTGACGGTTAATCCATGCGAATCACGACGCGTCCGCGCGTGCCCGCGGCCACCGCGTCGTAGGCTTCGCGCGCGCGGGCCAGCGGAAATTCCTGCGCGATCGCCGGTGCGCTCAGCTTGCCGCTCTCGAAGCCATCGACGAGCGCCGTCATCAGCGGCGCCGATTCAGCCACGCCGAGCTTCGCGCTGTCGACGCCGAGCAATTGGGTCTCGTTGTGATAGAAGTCGATCAGATCGAATTCGACACGGCGTTTGCCGGTGCCGCTGATTTCGAGCACGCGGCCGCGCCGTTTCGCGACGCTCAACGCGGTCTCGAACGCGACGCCGCCGACCGTGTCGTAGACGACTTCCGCGCCCGCGCCATCGGTCAGCTCGCGCAGCCGTTCGCTCGCGTGTTCGTCGAACGGCACGTAGTCGTCGATCAGGCGGCCTGCGGGCGTGGCCGGATCGAGCGGGCGGCGGTCCAATGCGATCACGCGCGCGCCGCGCGCCTTCGCGATCTGCACGATCGCGCCGCCCACGCCGCCCCCCGCGCCGAGCACCGCGATCGTTTCGCCCGCGCGCAACTGTGCGTATTCGACGGTGCCGAGCCATGCGACCACGAAGTTCACGCCGATCGCCGATGCCGCCGCGTGACTCAATGCGGCGGGTTTGCGCGACAGCGCCGCGAGCGGGAGCTGGATGTATTCGGCGTGCGTGCCGTCGCGCGTGAAGCCGATGTCGCCGCCGGTGCCCCACACCTCGGCGTCGAGCCATTCGCGCGGGCCGTCCGTGACGACGCCGCTGAAGTCGCGGCCCGGCGTGCGCGGCAGTACCGTGTGCGCGAAATGGCCAGCGACGTTTTTCACGTCGCTCGGGTTGACCGAGGCCGCCATCACGCGCACCACTGCGTGGCCGGCATCGGCTTGCGGGGTCGGCAGGTCGACGTATTCGAGCACGTCGGGTGCGCCGAAGGATTTGAACTGGATCGCTTTCATCGTGGGTCGCTCCTAGGGTAGGTAGGCCGCGTCGTATGCGGATGGAGCTAAGTCTAGGTGACGGACGAGAGCGAGTCAGGACAAGGACTTTCGAATTTCGGACAACGGGGAGCGGGACTGGGGTACGGCGGTGCCGACGCTTTGGCGAAGCGGGAACGCGGAGGGTCCTGGCGAGGTGATCAGGCTTTGGGCCGGTCTTGGTCGACATCCGCATGCGCCGCGGTGTGGGCGTTTCGTTCATCCACCAGCGTCCGGCGCGGATCGAATGCGCTCGGCGGCGCGCCCAGTTCGCGCCGGAACATGTCGCTGAAGCTGCTCGGCTGGAAGCCGAGCGCGCGGGCGATGCTGCTCACCGGCCGCCCTTCGGCGAGGCCCGATACCGCGACTGCGAGTTGCACCTGACGCCGCCACTCCGCAAAACCGACACCGAGTTCGCGCATGAAGAGCCGCGCGAGCGTGCGTACGCTCGCGCCGACCGATGCCGCGTGCTGCTCGAAGCCGATTGCGTTGGTCGGGTTGTCGATCACCGCGCGGCACAGCGCTTCGAGCCGCCGGTCCGATGCGCCGGGCAGCGCGATGCGTAACGACGAGCGCGGCGCACGCGCGAGTTCCAGCATCGCCAGACGATAGGCGGCGTCGAGATAGGTCGGGTCGCGCGCGTCGGCGCGCTCGTGTTCGGCAATCGACGCGATCAGCTCGCGCAGCAGCCGGTTCACCTCGAACACGTCGCTGCGAGGGCTCAGATGGCCGACGTTGCGCGCGTGCAGATAGAGGTTGCGCATCTCGACGTCGCTCATCATGTGGATCGAATGCGGCGTGCCGGCTGGCAGCCAGACGGCGCGCTGCGGCGGTACGACCAGTGCCTCGCGGCCGACCTCGACCCACATCACGCCGGAGACCGCGTACAGCACCTGCGCCCACGCATGCGAGTGCGGATCGATGCGCAGCCCGCGCGGATAGTGCCGCGCGAGGGAGCGGGCGTTCGCGTCATCGTCGAGTTTGGGTGGGCGGGCTTGGGGCACGGCGGTCGTTGCGCGGCGCGCATCAGGAGATCGCGGACCTTCGCGGCCCGTGTGCGAAGGATAACGCGCGCTCGCGGCTAGGTGCGATGTCCCATCACCATCAGCAGCAACGATAACGTGAGCACCGAACCGACCGTCGACAGCAAAATCGTCCGCGACGTAATGTGCGCCTCGCGATCGTAGAACTCGGCGAGCATGAACGGGCCGGTGCCGGTCGGCAGCGCGGCGAGCACGACCGCCATTTCGACCAGTGCCGGCGCGAGGCCGAACACGCGCGCGGCGAGCCACCAGGTCAGCGCCGGCTGCCCGATCAGCTTGACGCCGGTCAACAACAGTGAAATGCCGCCCGCGCCGCTCTCGCTATTTGTAGCGCCCGCGCCCGAGCTCGCTTCGCTGGAGCGCTTTTCCGCGAGGAACAGGCCGAGACTAACGAGCGCGCACGGACTCGCCGCGCCGGCCAGCAGCTTCAGGAAGGTCTCCGCGCTGGCGGGCAACGTGACGTGCAGGCTCGCGACCGCTACGCCCGCGAGCGGCGACACGATCAACGGATTGCGCGCGAGCGAGCGCAGCACCTTGAAGCCGAGCTTGTGCGGCGTGCGCTCGGTTTGCAGGCCGATTTCGATCAGCACGATCGCGAGCGCGAACAGCACGCACGCGACGAGGATCGTCGCGATCGTCGTCGGCGTCAGGCTCGCCTGCCCAAACGCGATCACGCCGAGCGGAAAGCCGATGTAGCCGGTGTTCGGATACGACGCGGCGATCGCGTCGACGCTCGCATCGGCGAGGTGCCGGCCGTTGAACAGGCGCAGCGCGAGGATCAGCGTGAACACGGCCGCGCAGGCGATCGAAAACGTCGCGACGAACGCCGGTTGGTAGAGCTGATGCCAGGTTGCGTGCGCCATCGTATCGAACAGCAGCGCGGGCAGCGCGAGCCACACCACGAAGCGATTGAGTTCGGAGGCGGCGTTCGGTCCGAGCACGCCGCGCCGGCGGCACGCGAAGCCCGCGAAAATAAGGCCGAAAACGGGAAGCAGGATTTCGAGGGTGGCTAACATCGATGCAAGCGGTGCGAAAGCGGGGGGCGAAAAAAGTTGCGTGTAACGGGGCGAGCGAAAGCGGCTTATGAAAACACCGAAGAAGGCGCCGAAATGCGGCGAAACTGCCGAGCCGCCAGCGTAGTGAATTGCGTTGATACAATCCAATACTGTTTAAAGGCTTCAACAATACCTTTTTTGCATCGTTGTTCCACGGAGGCTTCGTGATCGATGTCAAACCGCTACGCTACTTCGTTACGCTGGCCGAGACGCGTCATTTTGGCCGGGCGGCGGCGCGGCTGAATCTGTCGCAGCCGCCGTTGAGCCGGCAGCTCGCGGCGCTGGAGGCGAGCCTTGGCGTGACGCTGATCGAGCGCAGTCCGCGCAGCGTCACGCTGACCTCGGCCGGCGAACGCTTTTACGCGGATGCGAAGGCAATCCTCGCGGCGGTCGAGCAGGCGGTGAGCAACGCGCGGGCCGCCGCGCACGGCGAGGCGGGCAAGCTCGCGATCGGCTTCACGATGTGCTCGGCGTATAGCGTCGTGCCCGGCTACGCGCGAACTTTCGGCGTCGCGTATCCGGAGGTCGAATTGAAACTGCGCGAGGTCGTATCGAACGATTTGACCGAACAACTGCTCGCCGGGCACATCGACGCGGCGATCATGTTTCCGGCCGTGACCGACAAGGCACTCGCGACGCGCACGGTGCTGAGCGAGCCGCTGTGTGTCGCGCTGTCGCGCAGCCATCCGCGCGCGCGGGCGCGGCGGCTGAAAATCGCACAACTGGCCGGCGAGCCGTTCGTGCTCGCGTCGGAGGATGTTGCGCCGAGCCTGCGCGCAACGATCCTCGAGCATTGCCGCGGGGGCGGCTTCGAGCCCGATATCCGTTTCGAGGTGCAATTGCAGCAGACGGTGCTGAGTCTCGTCGACGAGGGCGTGGGTGTCGCGCTGGTGCCGTCGTCGATGCGCAAGGCGCAGCTTGCGGGCGTGGTGTTCCGGCCGTTGGTGGATGCACCGCTGATCGAGCAGGTGCTGGCGTGGTCGCCGGCGAACCGGAACCCTTGTTTGAAGAGGTTTTTGGAGTTGGCGTGAGGGGCGCCGAGGAATTGCGCGGCGGAACCATCAGAGGCTGACGGTCGAACTCGCGACCACCGCATCGTCATCCGGATAACGCCGCGCGTCCCGCTTGATGCGTCGGCGGATCCAGAACGTCCATAGCGTGAGCGCCGCATACACGCCGTAGCGCAGCAGCGTCGACGCAAGCACCGCACGGCGATCGTCCGGCCAGTACCAGACGATCGCGCAACGCAGGATATTCTCGGCGATCATGCCGACGCCCCATACGAGCGTCATCAGCCGGATATACGCGGCGAGCGTCGGGCGTTCACGCCAATGCCGCTCGAAACTCTCGGCGCTGCGATGATCTTCGCGCGACATCGTCGAGCGTGCCAGATAGAACACCCATGGCTTGCGCAATGCGAGCGACGCGAGGAACGAGATGCCGATCAGGCCCGACACCATCGGATCTTCGAGCGATTGCAAGCGCGTGCTGGCGCCGATGGACCGAGCCCCGAGCGAAAGCACGATACCCGTGAGCACGAGCGCGCTGAGCGCGTCGAAATGGCGATAGTGGAACAGGTCCCAACTCATCCACGCGATCAGCGGCAGCGCCGACGCGGCGAGCGCGCCGGACTGCCCCCAGTGCGGAAACGCGAGCCGGTAGACGAGCCACGGCAGCGCGACGTTGATGAGCAATGCGCTGAGGTAGCGCAGACGGGATTTCATCGGCTGGGCGGTGGCGAACGTGGCAATCGGATTGGCGTCGCGCGGGCCGTTGCCGGTACGTATGCCGGGCCAGGGTGCTCGCGCGACGTCACTGCGCAGTGTAGGGCGAAGCGGTATTCGCATCCCGCGGTTGGCGGCGCATGGCGAGTTGCTGGCGGGATTGCACGCTTCCCGGGCGTGGGCTGTTCCGAGCTGCTTTGACTTCAGGGCAAGCGCGCCGCGTGTGGACGTATCGACGGCGCGCCTTTTGAAGCAAGCGCGAAGAGCGCGCGCTTTTTACGCCGCCGCTCTGCGCCGCGCGATCAGGTCCGCGAGCTTTGCCACCTGCTGCCCTTGCGCATCGAAATTGCCTGCATCGAGCCATTGCGTATAGCACTCACGCAGCGCCGGCCATTCGCCATCGAGGATCGAGAACCACGCGGTATCGCGATTGCGCTCGCGATACACGATCGCCTGGCGGAAGATTCCCTCGAACGTGAAGCCATAACGCGCGGCCGCGTCGCGCGACGGCTCGTTCAGCGAATCGCATTTCCATTCGAAGCGTCGATAGCCGAGTGCGTCGAATACCTCGCTCATCAGCAGAAACATCGCATCGGTCGCGATGCGCGTGCGCTTCAGACGCGGCGAATAGGTGACGTGGCCGACTTCGATCACACCGTTCGCCGGATCGATCCGCATCAGCGCGAGCGTGCCGACCGGCTTGCCGGTCGCGAGGTCGATCACCGCGTAGTGCAGCGGATCCTTCGACGCGGCCATGCGCGTCAAATGCTCGCGATACGCGCTCAGACTGTCGAACGGGCCGACCGCGAGATAGGTCCAGTCGCGGCCGTCGGTGGCCGAGCTATACGCGTCGAACAGGTCCGCCGCGTGGCGCTCGACATCGACCGGCTCGATCCGGCAATAGCGGCCCGTCAGCGGCTCGCGGCCCGGTGTCCTGGCGCCATGCCAGCCGGGCACGGCGATGCCGATCGGCTGGCCATACGTGTTACGTCTTTGTTCCATGTCTGTTCCCCAGTCTGGTACGCGCGAGCGCGGGCGGTTGATACAGGTCGATGCCGAAACGATACGGCAAACGTGGTATGTTCAAAAGATCCACGACACGGCTGATCGATAGGTCCAGCAAACATGATCGAGATCATCGGGGCGCTTATCCATGCGGACGACGCCACCGCCGCGAACGGTGCCACCAACGGCGCCGCGCGGCCCGCGCCGCTGCAAAAGCAGCTGATCGAACGTCTGCAGCAGGCGATTCTCGCGGGCCGCTTGCCGGCGGGGTCGCTGCTGCCGTCGTCGCGGTTGCTCGGGGCGGAGATGGGCGTATCGCGCAACACGGTCGTGATCGCCTACGAGCATCTGGCCGCGGTCGGCTATGTGATCGCCGATCGTCAGGGCACGCGCGTGAGTCCGCTATCGAGCCCCGCCGCGCGCGGCGAGCCGATGGCGCTGGGCGCCGCGGCGGAAGTCGCGTATGCGGCGCGCGTCGGCCAGTTCGCGGCGCCACAGAACCCCGTCGACAACGGCTATGCGCTGACGCCCGGCACGCCCGCGCTCGACCGCTTTCCGCTCGCCGCATGGCGGCGCGCGCTCGAACGGGCGATGGAGCGTGCGTGGCCGCAGGCACTCGGCTACGGTACGCCGGCCGGCGAGCCGGCGCTGCGCGACGCGATCGCCGCGCATCTGCGGATGGCGCGCGGCGTGCGCTGCGACGGCTCGCAGGTGGTGATCACCGAGGGCGCGCAGGAGGCGCTGAACCTGTGCGTGCGTCTGTTCACGAATCCCGGCGATATCGCGTGGGTCGAGGACCCCGGCTATCGCGGCGCGAAGGCCGCGTTCAATGCGGGCGATCTGCATACGCTGGCGATGCCGGTCGACGCCGAGGGCATCGCCGCGCCGGACGATGCGTGGCGCACCCATCCGCCGAGGCTGATTTACACGTCGCCCGCGCATCAGTATCCGACCGGCGCGGTCTTGTCGGTCGCGCGGCGGCTCGCGCTGATTGCGCAGGCCCGGCGCGGCGGCGCGTGGCTGATCGAAGACGATTACGACGGCGAGGTTCGTCATACCGGCGAGCCGATTGCGAGCATGCAGGGTCTCGTCGACGACGCGCCGGTGCTGTACGTCGGCTCGTTCAGCAAGACGATGTTTCCGGCGCTGCGCATCGGCTTCGTGGTGCTGCCGCGCCCGATCGCCGCGCGTGCCGCTGTTGCACTGCAAGAAATGCTGCGCGGCGGGCATCGACTGGAGCAACTGGCGCTTGCGCATTTCATCGACAGCGGCGAGTTCGGGCGGCATCTCGGGCGCATGCGGCGGCTGTACCGCGAGCGCCAGCAGGCGCTGCGCGATGCGCTGGCGCGGCATTTTCCGGCGGCGCGGATTCTCGGCGGCGATTGCGGCATGCATTTGACGCTGCTGTTGCCGTCGACGCTCGATGACCGCACGCTGGCCGAGCGCGCGCAGGCGCGAAGGCTCAACCCGCGGGCGCTGTCGGGGTTCGCGCTGGCCGCGTCGGAAGCGACGAATGGTCTCGTGATCGGCTATGGCAATACGGCTGCGGAGCGGTTGGCGCCGGCGGTCAAGGTGCTGGCGGAGTTGGCGCGTGAGCAAGACCCCACGGCTGCCGCGCCTCGCGTGTAAGTTTTACGTTTGTCCGCGCGGCCCATGTCGCGCTATCGTGTCGTCTATGCGCGGCGATTCGACAGGACCGATTCACGATTTCGCCAGCATGTGCCGCCATTGCACGGCTTGCCGCCCGGCGTGATCGCCCGGCAGACGGTGCGCTCGCCGCGGTTCCGGCAATGGGCACGAACAATGCCTTGAATGTGGTTATCGATGACGATCTATCCGACCGGAGACGACATGAAGGAAATCGAACCGACCCCGTGGTTTGACCTGGCCACGCATACGCCCGTCCGCGAAGGCTGGTACGAAGTGCAATTGACGAGCGGGGACACGGCGTTCGCAAAGTTTGGCGACGGCGTCTGGACCGAAAAGCCGTTGCTCGTATTCACGCACTGGCGCGGACTGTCCGCCGATCCGTCGAAAGCCGGCGAGGGCGCGGTCGAATCGGTCAACGCCGAAGCTACCGCGGCGCAAGGCGTGCGCGCCGCATGGAACGCGTTCTTCCCGGGGCTCGGCGAAGAACAGCACAAGCCGCTCGATGCGTTGCCGAACGGCAAAGCGCCACACTGAGGTCTGTCAGGGCGGCGGCTTGCGGGCCGCCGCCGCATCGTCGCTTCGTTTCAGTTCGCCGTACTTCGCCGCGCCCCTTCGACTGGCGCCGCTACAATCTGCGTCATCTCTTCCGGCGCAAACCCGCAAACAATGAACCCCACTCGCGAACCCGTGGAACTGCCGCGCGCGACGCAGCTGCTCAATCATGGCCCCGTCACGATCGTCACCAGCGCGCATGGCGGCCGCTCGAACGTGATGGCCGCATCGTGGGCGATGCCGCTCGATTTCAATCCGCCGAAGGTGGTGGTCGTCGTCGATAGCCGGACGTTGACGCGTCGCCTGATCGAAGCGAGTGGCGTGTTCGGCCTGCAATTGCCGAGCCGTGGTTTCGCCGCGCAGACACTCGCGGTCGGCACGCATGCAGGCACCGAACTCGACAAGTTCTCCGCGTTCGATCTCGATACGTTCCCCGCGCAAAAAATCGACGTACCGATGCTCGCCGGTTGCATCACGTGGATGGAGTGCAAAGTGATTCCCGATGACAGCCAACGGCACGATCTGATCATCGGCGAAGTGGTTGCCGCGTACGCGGATAGCCGCGTTTATTCGCACAACCGCTGGCATTTCGGTGACGACCCGAATCTGCGCACCTGCCACTATGTGGCGGGCGGAACGTTCTTCGCGACGGGCGACGCGTTCGAGATCGCGCCGGCGAGTGCGTCGTCGGTGGAGTGACGGGCGACGTTGCTTGAGCCGCCGGTCCGCTATTTGGCGCGAAGAAATCTTCCCGCTTTCTGTTCGAGCAGCGCGACGAGTTCGGGCTGCATGAATGCGTAGTTGTCGGGGATGTCGAGGCAGACAACCTTCTTGCCATTCAGATACGCGCGGAATTTCGCCGACAGCCGCGCGCGATGCGCTTTTTCCATCACGAAGACGATATCGGCCCAACGCAACTGCTCGGCCGTGAGCGCTACGTCGGCATCCGCGCCGAGACCGGCCGAATCGGTGGCGACGCCGGGCCAACTGGCGAATACCTGTTCAGCCGTAGGACTGCGCAGGCGATTCTTGCCGCAGATAAACAATGCGCGTATCACGATAGGTGCGTAGTGCGATATCAATAGCGACGCTGCTTGAGCCGCTTATGCACTTCCTTCGCCTTCGGCAAATGATTTGAGCGCATCGCCGGCGAGACGATAGCGCACCCATTCGCTCTGCGGATTCGCGCCGATCGACTTGTAGAAGCCGATGGCCGGTTCGTTCCAGTCGAGCACGCTCCATTCGAAGCGGCCGCAGCCTGTTTCGCAGGCGATTTGCGCGAGATGGCGCAGCATCTGTTTGCCGGCGCCGCTGCCGCGCGAGGCGGGCGACACATACAGATCTTCCAGATAAAGCCCCTGTTTGCCGAGCCACGTCGAATACGAAAAGAAATAGACGCAAAAGCCGACGGGCTCGCCATCGATTTCGCAGATCAGCGCTTTTGCCGGAACACCCGCGGAAAACAGGCTCTTTTCGATATCTGCGACGGTGGCGACGACTTCGTGCTCGGCTTTCTCGTACACCGCGAGTTCGGTGATGAAGCGAAGGATCAGCGCGGCGTCGGAGGAGGTGGCGGGGCGGATGTGGATGGTCAAGGTTGGATGCTCGGTGAGTTGAGTGGCACGGCGGCGGAACACGGCGCCATCATAGCCGCTTTTGTTGCCGGGCTCGCGCGTGCCGGGCGCTTCATCCGATGCTTGCGGAGAAGCGCATTCTCAACGCACTAACGCACTAACCGATTTCAGCCGCTTCGACGTAACGCTCGATATCGATCTCGTCGATCTGCTCGCTGCTCATGAATCGATCCGCGTAGTCGCGGTACACACCGGAAGTCAGAAACAGATCGAACAACTCCGGATCGATATGGCCGCCGCGTTTCATCCGCCACATGATCTCCATCGATTCGGAGAGCGTCTTGGCTTTCTTGTACGGACGATCGGCCGCCGTCAGTGCCTCGAAGATATCCGCGATCGCCATCATCCTGGCGAGCGGGCTCATCTGATCGCGCGTCAGACGCTTCGGATAGCCTTTGCCGTCCATTCGCTCGTGATGGCCACCGGCAATTTCCGGTACCTGCCGCAAGTGTTTCGGAAACGGCAGTTGCGACAGCATGATCAACGTCTGAATGATGTGCTCGTTGATCTTGAAGCGCTCTTCCTCGCACAACGTGCCGCGCTCGACGCACAGGTTGTGAAGTTCGCCGCGGTGATACAGCAACTCGGGGACCGTCATTCTGAATCCCCACGGATTGTCCGCGGCAATTCGCTCGCGTTCGTCGCGCTCGATGCGATGCTCGGGTTTGTCGGCAAGCAATGACTCGCGCACCGGCAGCGGCTCGGCGACGGTGCCATCCTTGCGCAGGCTCTCCTCCGCCGAGATGCCGATGCGATCATCGAGCGTGCGCTCCCACGTGCGCGCGCCGATCTGCTTCAGGCGCTCGATATACGCGGGGTTCATCGATTCGCCACCGATGTTGCAGGTTGCCACGAACGCGAATTCGTCATCGAGTTGCGCAAGTTCGAGATCGCGGCGCGCCTGTGCGGTGGCGGTGTCTTCTCCAGCCGCGATCGCTTTCAGGCAGGCAATTTCCGCATCGCGTTTCAGCACCTCGAAGCGCGTGCGGATTTCGTGGATGCGGTTATAGATCGTCTCGAGCTTGGTTGCCTTGTCGACCACATACTCCGGCGTCGTGACCTTGCCGCAATCATGCAGCCAGGCCGCGACATGCAGCGCTTCCCATTCCTGCTCATTCAGTTTGAACTCGCGATAAGGGCCCGTGGTGGTATCGCAGGCCGCCTTCGCGAGCAGTTTGGTCAGCTCCGGTACGCGGGCGCAATGGCCGCCCGTATAAGGGCTCTTTGCATCGATGGCCCCAGCGGTCAACTGGATAAAGGCCTCAAACAGATCGCGTTGCGCCTTGATCAGTTCGCGGGATTCAAGCACACCCGCGGCGAGGCCGGCGGCGGTCCTGACGAACGACAATTGGGCACTCTCCATCGGCGTTGAGCGCAGGAACAGAAAAACGCCCACTGGGTGGCGTTGCCGATTCAGCAGCGGGACGGCGGCGGCATGGCAGCCGCCGTCGCCGGCAAGCGCGGTCAGCTTCGCGCCGGCCACTTCGTCGCGAGTCAGATAAGCCGTGTGTGGCGCGCCGTTGCGAATCGCTTCGCGGATGACGGACAACGTGCCGTCGAGCGTGGTCTGCTGCAGCTGTACTTCGCCATTCATGCTCCGTGCGTTCCATACCGACGCCGGTTCGAGCGTCGCTTCGTCGACGAGGTATAGCACGCCCGAGTCGGCGTCGGCCGCGCTCATCGTCTCGGTCAGCAGCATCGGCATAAGCCGGTCGATGCGAGGTTCCTTCGCGACGTTCTCGATGATATGCAGGAATCGCCGGATCGTCCGCCTCATGCTGTTCATCGTGGTGCCGAGCTCGTTGACTTCGGTGATTCGCGAGGCAATCTCGAACTCCTGCGTGAATTCGAAATGCCGAATCGCCTCCGCTGCGCGTGTGAGAGATTGCAGCGGACTGGTAATGCGACGAGCGCCGAGCCAGATCACCGGAATCGCCAACAGAACGATCAGCAGAGTAATGCTAAGGCTTATCGAACGCAGCCGATCGGCGCCATGCAGCAGATCGCTTTTACGTATCGCGTACACCAGAAAGAGCGGATCGTGATCGCCCAACGGTAATCTGCCGATCGACGCGTACCACTCGTGACCGTCGAGCGTAATGGTTTCATGTATCTCTCGCGTGGTGTCGGATGCGGGGATGTCCATCGCGAGCCGCGCGAGCAATGGTTCGCCGAACTCGCGCGCGAGCCGCAGGCGCGGCTTCTGATCGGGGCCCATCGTGGTCAGACTGGCGGCGGGCATCGTGCCGTCGGCGATAACTTCACCGCCGCGGTTCATCAGCGCAAGCGTGGCGCCGTGTGGTTTCGGCACGTTTGAAAGCGCCTGCCCCAGTGTGTCCAGCGTGATGTCGCCGCCGATCACGACGCCCGGCACTCCGCTGGCGACGGCCAATGACGTACCCACCTTGTGATTCGAGAAGAACACATAAGGTTGTGTGCGAATCAACTTCCCGGTTCTGTTGGCCGAGCGGTACCAGTCGCGCGTGCGCGGATCGAATTCCGCCGGATATCCGGGACGATCGATGATCTTCAGAACTTTCAGATCTGCATCGACCAATAGAAAACGTCCCACCGAAGAAGACTCGTGGTGTTCGATGCTTTGGACGATATAGCGGGCTTCAGGAGGCGCATTCACTAATGCGCGGTCGGCGTCGTCCTGCAACTGCCTCACATAGAAGAAGTCGCCATTCGGATAGCCGATATAGAGTGCATTCAGCGTCGGCGAAGCGTCGAATGCTTCGCGAACCATACCTATGCGTTCAAGCCGTTGGGGGAGAGAGACAGCTTCCACCAGCACGCTCTGGCCGAGAAGTTTGACCGCCATCTCCGCGGGCGAAAGCAGTTTGCGCACTTCATCGTGCATTTGCAGACCCATGCGCTGCGTCGTGTCCGATGCGGCAGCTTCGAGCATGTTCCTTGCAAGCGAATGGACGATACTGCTGATCAATATGCCGACCGCAAGAATGAGCAACACAAACAGCGCGGAGACATGAACGTGGAGCGGAAAATTTTTGCGCGCTTTCATGCAATGCCCATTCCATGACCTCAGCAACAGTTGGATTACATCGGAGGCAACCAGGCGATGCTTTCTCTCGTGGTCACCAGCAAGATAACTTCGAATCCGGCCTGTCCATAGTACGAAGACGGGCAATTTCAGGCGGTGAGAATTCGCTGATGATAGTTGATCGCCGCGTATCACGCTTGCCTGGAAAGTGCATAACGGGAGGCATTACAGGAAGCTGTCGAGACTATTGTTCTGCGTTTCCGTGACCTTTTCATTTCTGCCGGAATAGATCGTCACTCCGTGCGTTGGGAATAACAACATAGTACGAAGTCATGGCGAGAAACAATAAAACTTGAATAGCAGAATGATGCGGTGATAGCGCGGTTACTTCGCAATCGTTTGCTTCTTGCAGGTGGAGTAACGTGATTGACGTACCGGACCAAATTCGTTTACCTTCGATACATGCGCTTCCACTCGATCTCACTCTTCGCCGTCACCACCACGACGACCACCTTCACAGGCGGGTCGTCTGGAGGTTGCGCGCGCTAGAGCTGGAGAGCAGCACAAGCAGTGGCAAATCCCCAAAGGCCCCGCCGGAAACGGACGGGGCCTTTGGCGTTTCAGGACCTTCCGTTTGCGGCATTCATCGTGGTATCCAAACCAACGGAGCATGACCGTGAACGACATCGATCATCGTGTACTCGGCAATAAGCTGGATCTCTTTCATCAGCAGGAGGAAGGCCCCGGCATGGTCTTCTGGCATCCGCGCGGCTTTACGCTTTACCGCGTGCTCGAAGATTATGTGCGCGCACGCATGCGTCGCGCGGGCTTTCGCGAGATACGCACGCCGCAGTTGCTCGCGCGCTCGCTATGGGAAAAGAGCGGTCATTGGGAGAAGTTCGGCGGCGCGATGTATTCGCTGGCCGATGCCGAAGAGGAAGGCCGCGCGCTTTGTCTGAAGCCGATGAGTTGCCCTTGCCATGTGCAGGTGTTCAACCAGCGCGTGCGCTCGTATCGCGAGTTGCCGGTGCGTTATAGCGAGTTCGGCGCGTGCCATCGGGATGAACCGTCGGGGTCGCTCGAAGGTTTGAAGCGCACGCGCGCGTTCGTGCAGGACGACGCGCATGTGTTTTGCGCGCCCGCGCATATCGAGGCGGAAGTGGGCCGCTTCTGCGCGTTGCTGCGTTCGATGTACGCGGACCTCGGCTTTCCCGACTTCAAGGTTGCGCTGGCGACGCGCCCGCCATTGCGCGCGGGCGACGACGCAACGTGGGATCGCGCGGAACAGGCGCTGGCTGATGCCGCGCATGCGGCCGGTCTTGCATTCGACGTACTCGCCGGAGAAGGCGCTTTTTACGGGCCGAAACTCGAGTTTCATCTGACGGATAGCCGCGCGCGAAGCTGGCAATGCGGCACGATCCAACTCGATTTCGTACTGCCCGAGCGGCTCGATGCGCAGTACGTCAACGAGCGCAACGAGCGCGAGCGGCCGGTGATGATCCATCATGCGGTGCTCGGCAGCATCGAGCGTTTCATCGCGATGCTGCTCGAACATCATCAGGGATGGTTGCCGATGTGGCTCGCGCCTGAGCAGGTGGTGGTCGCGACGATCAGCGGCGCGAATCTCGCTTATGCGGACGAACTCGTTCGGGCTCTCGACGATGCGGGTGTTCGCGCGGTGCTCGATAGCCGGCCGGAGCGGCTGGAGAAGAAGATCGTCGATGCGCGCGACAAGCAGGTGCCGATTCTCGTCGCTGTTGGGCCGCGTGATCAACGTGATCGCACGCTTAGCGTTCGCGCGCGTGATGGACGGCAATCGGTGTTTGCGTTGGCGGAGGGTATCGAGTACTTGACGCGAATTGCGCTGCCGCCGGGACGATTGAAATGAAGAGTGGAAGTTTGCTTCGGCTGGATCGATCTGTTGCGTAAGCGATCGCGAGGAATGGAGAGGGCGGCGATAGCCGCCCTCAATTCCGCAGTCAATCCGACGATTCGTCCCCGCATGTAATGGCCTGTAACTCGCTCCGATCGCTCCGCCGGAATAAACGCGATGCAACCAGCGTTCATCCTCAGCGTCAGCCGTTCGACAGGTATTTCGTGACCCAAGGCTGACCAGAAGGGAGTGCGCCGCCAGGAACATCGCATCTGTTCTCGACGGAAGAACCAGGGGCCCGGCATTAATGACGGGGCAAATTGCACTCCAAAAGTTAAACAAAAATCGTTCTCAGTTGTATTTGTGATTAGCGATTGAACAATCCACGCGCCGATTCAAGGCGTCGCTGGGATGCGCGCCAATCGATCTGCAATTGAGAAGTGAACTGGAGGTTTTTGAAGTGAAGAAGACCCGTATCAAGAAGATCGGAAAAGGGGTTGCGCGGGGATTGACCGCGCCGCTGCTCGCCATGGCACTCGTTCACCCGGCGAGCGCGCAGCAGTCGCCGACGGCTGGCGCGGCAAACGCGGCACCGTCGGATACTTCGACGTTGCCACCTGTCGAGGTGCGCGCAGCCACGCCGACTCAGGCGCCGGTGATCGACAACATCAACGATCCGGAGCAGGTCACGGGTTTGAGCAAGACCGGAACCGCGCTGAAGGATCTACCCGCGAGCGTGCAGGTGATTCCGCGCGCACTGTTGACCGAGCAAGGCGCGACGATGCTGCGGCAGGGCGTGTCCAATGCGAGCGGTGTCAATGTCGGCGGTCAGGACACGAAGGGCTACTACGACCACTTTCTGATTCGCGGCCTCAATGCGCAGATCTATAACGACGGATTCTCCGATGGCGATCTGCTCGGCGGCGTTTCGCATTCGCTAAATGGCGTCGAGCGTATCGAGGTGCTCGAAGGCCCGGGTTCCGCGCTTTTCGGCAGCGGGCCGCCGGGAGGCACGATCAACATCGTCCATTACGCGCCGTCTTCCGAATTTCATTTTGGCGGCAATATCCAGTCGGGCTCGTTCGGCACGATTGGCGGCAGCGGCTACGTTACCGGGCCAACTGGCATCGCAGGACTGAACTATCGCGTCGATGCGACCGTGTCGCGCTCGGATGGATTCCGCGATCTCGCGAGCCGCGACGAAGAGATTCGGCCCGCGTTCGAATGGAAGCTCGACAATCACAAGATCGATTTCTCTCTGGATGCGCGTGACATTCACGAGACGCCCGACTCGTATGGTCTGATCTACTTCCATGGTTCGCCTATTACAGGCGTGCCGATCGATGCAAAGTACTCGACGCCGTTTGCTTATGCGCGTGGTAACTACGTGCGCCCGACTCTGACCGATGAGTGGAAGATCAGCGACATCCTGACGATCAACAATCGCTTTTCGTACCTGCATCACAGCCTCGATGTAGTCGGTAACGGCGACAGCACGAGTACCAAGGTCAGCGATGGCGAGGTGGTCGGCCGGCAACTGCGGCAGCAGGACGATTCGGACAACAGTATCGATTATCAACTGGAGCCGGTATGGCGGTTCGGCACGGGCAGCGTCAAGCACACGCTGCTGACCGGCTTCGAATACCAGCATCAGACGATCGACACCGAGCGCACCACGGCGGACTTGCCGAACATTCCCGATGCGTTCGCACCGGTTCCACCGGAAACTTCGCTGGCCGGTCTCACATTCCTGTGCGATGCCAAGCACTCGTGCGACAACGATCATCTCGTCGCCAATTACTACAGCCTGTACGCGACCGATCAGATCGACGTGACCGACAGGCTCAAGGTGAGAGCAGGCGTTCGCAAGGATTGGTGGGACACGTCGCTCACGCCGAACATCACCGTGCCGGGGCGCTTCGATACGCAGGGTCAGCCGCTTGTTGCCGGTGTAACGGATTCGCGTAACGACGCGCCGGTCAGTTGGAACATCGGCGTGCTCTACAAAGTACTGCCGTGGATGTCGCCTTATGTCGGCGTATCGAAGAGTCATCTGACGAACTTCAACTCCGAGAGTACGCAAAACGGCATTGGCGCACCGGAATCCGCGTTGCAATACGAAGTGGGCGTGAAGTTCTCGTTTCTCGACGACCGGTATGTGTTGAATACTGCGCTCTTCGACGTTTCGCGCGATAACGTGGCGACGCTGACCACGATCAATGGCGTGGAAAGCGTGGTGTTCGACGGCCAGAAAACGAAGGGCGCGGAAGCGTCGCTCGATGCGAGCATCACGCCGCAATGGCATCTGACCGCCAACTTCACCGCGCAGGATCCGAAGATCACCGACAACCCGCAGGCGTTGGCATCGGTCGGCAATCGTCCGCAAGGTGCACCGGCGTTTATCGGCAACCTGTGGACCACCTACGACTTTTCGATCGCCGGCGTGCCGGGTTTCCATGTCGGCGCGGGCGTCAACTATGCCGCCAAGTCGTACAGCGATGCGACGAACGTCAATTCGATTCCGTCGTACGTGATTGCCAATGCAGCATTCGGCTATGAAACGTCACGCTGGGGCGTGGATCTGAACGTCCACAATCTGACGGATCGCCGTTACTTCATTGCCGCCAACGCAGCCGGTGCGTATGTCGGCGAATCGCTGAGTGCGTTCGTCAATCTGCACGCACACTTCTAAGTAAAGACGAAAGTAGGACGGGGTACCGAATCGGGGCGAAATGCGAGCCCTGATTCGACGACCTCGATCACCTCCGTTGGACCTGACCCCGGCTCTCCGGGGCCACGCAGGCTGCCCGGCAGCCGTCTTCCACACCTTTCCGGTCTTCACCGGCGCTGTCTGATCTCTTCCCAGGGTAAACCCAATTCGCAAGCAAATTTGCGCTCGTCCCTATTGCGCAAATAAATTTGCGAGAGAATACTTGGCGCAAATCGGCTTGCTGCCGATCGTGAACCCAACCCGGAAGAGGTCGTCATGAAACTCGTTGCAAAGCTCGTCGCGGCGGCACTCGTCGCTGCCTCCGTCCTCGGTCATGCCGCACGGGCCGAGACCTTGCTGGTCGCCTGCGACACGGCGTTCGTGCCGTTCGAATTCAAGCAGGGCGACAAATACGTCGGCTTCGACATCGATCTGTGGGAAGCGATCGCGAAGGATCTGAAGCTCGATTACAAGCTGCAGCCGATGGACTTCAGCGGCATTCTGCCGGCTTTGCAAACGCATAACGTCGATGTCGCGCTCGCGGGCATCACGATTAAGGACGAGCGCAAGAAGGTCATCGACTTCTCGGATGGCTACTACGACAGCGGCTTCCTGTTGATGGTGCCCGCCACGAGCACGATCAAGGGTCCGGAAGACCTCAAGGGCAAGTCGCTCGCGCTGAAGACCGGCACCTCGGCGGCAGACTACGCGAAGGCGCATTTCGCCGGCACCGATCTGCGGCAGTTCCCGAACATCGACAACGCGTATCTCGAACTGCAGACCGGTCGCGTCGATGCCGCGATGCACGATACGCCGAACGTCCTCTACTACATCAAGACGGCAGGCAACGGACATGTGAAGGCAGTCGGTCCACAGATGATGGCGCAACAATACGGCATCGGTTTCCCGAAGGGCAGCCCGCTCGTGCCGAAGGTCAATGAGGCGATTGCGAAGATCAAGGCCGACGGACGTTATGCGGCGATCTACAAGAAGTGGTTCGGTGTCGAACCGCCGGCAAAGTCCTGATCTACACCGCTGCGGAGAGCACTCATGCAGTTCGATCTGTCTGTCGTCATCAATGCGATACCGGCGCTGCTGCAGGGCGCGAAACTGACGGTGCTGATTACCATCGCCGGCCTCGCGGGCGGCCTCGTCGTCGGTTTTCTGTTCGGCCTGATGCGCGCATATGGCAACGCCGTTCTGCAGAAGATCGCGTTCGCGTACGTCGAATTCGTGCGCGGTACGCCAATCGTCGTTCAGGTGATGTTCATCTACTTCGCGTTGCCGGTACTGCTCAACGTGCGCGTCGACGCGATGACGGCCGCGGTTGTGTCGATCATCGTCAACTCGGGCGCGTATATCGCCGAGATCGTGCGCGGCGCGTTTCTATCGGTGCCGCGCGGTCTGAAGGAAGCGGGGCTCGCGCTCGGCATGCCGATGTGGCGCGTGCTCGCGTTCGTCGTCGGGCCGGTTGCCGTGCGGCGCATGACGCCGTCGCTGGGCAACCAGTTCATCGTGAGCCTGAAGGACACATCGCTGTTCATCGTGATCGGCGTCGGCGAATTGACGCGCCAGGGCCAGGAGATCATGGCGGCGAATTTCCGCGCCGTCGAAATCTGGACCGCGGTCGCGCTGATCTACCTCTGCATGATCGGCGTGCTGACCTTCGGCCTGCGCACGATGGAAAAGAGGATGCGGATACTATGAATACGCTCGATATGGTGCAGTTCAAGCAGGTCACGAAGCGCTTCGGCAAGACCACCGTGCTCGACGGCGTCGATCTGAACATCCGCGCGGGCGAAGTCGTGGTGCTGATCGGTCCATCGGGTTCGGGCAAGTCGACGCTGCTGCGGTGTATCAACGCGCTGGAGCAGATCGACGGTGGCGATCTGGTCGTCGACGGCATCAGCGTGCTGGGCGGCTCAAAGCAGGTACGCGAGATCCGCCGCGAAGCGGGCATGGTGTTTCAACAGTTCAACCTGTTCCCGCAATTGACGGCGCTCGAGAACGTCGCGTTCGGTCCGCGTCAGGTGCGCGGCATGGGCAAGCGTGAAGCCGAAGTGCTCGCGCGCGAACTGCTCGCGAAAGTGGGCCTCGCAGAACGCGTGAATCACTATGCGAGCGAGTTGTCGGGCGGTCAGCAGCAACGCGTGGCGATTGCGCGCGCGCTGGCGGTCAAGCCTAAACTGATGCTGTTCGACGAGCCAACTTCCGCTCTCGATCCGGAATTGCGTCAGGAAGTATTGCGCGTGATGCAGTCGCTGGCGGAAGACGGTATGACGATGGTCGTGGTGACGCACGAGATGGCGTTTGCGCGCCGCGTCGGCACGCGGCTCATTTTCATGGAGCACGGCCATATCGCCGTCGATGGCGCGCCCGCCGAACTGATCGACAATCCGCCGAATCAGCGGTTGCGTGATTTCCTTCAACACGTCGAGTGAATTCATTCAGATGCCCGTACTAGGTTACATCGAGATTTCCGGCATGCCGTTCGAGGCAGGCCGCGCGTTGGGGCGTTTCGGCGCGCCGGCCGTGCATCGTCATCTGGTGCGTTCGAGCGCCTGGCGCGACGTGATGCAATGGCGCGGCACGCCGCTCGCCGGCGCGCTGGCCGCGCACACGCAGCAGCGTTTTCCTCGTGTGTGGGCGGAATTGCAGGGCCTCGCCGATGGCCTCGGTCTGCCATTCGAAGAGGTGTTCCTGTGGAACTGCCGCGGCGACGTGTGGGCCGCATCGCCGGATGGATGCACGACAGTGCAGTTGCCGGCGGCCGGCCACAATCGCATCGCGCACAACGAAGACGGCGACCCGGGCTTCGCCGGCGATTGCGCGATCGCCGAATGCCGTATCGACGGCAGCCCGCGCTTTGCCGCTTTCGTCTATCCGGGTTCGCTGCCGGGTCATACGTTCGCGGTGACGGACGCGGGTCTTGCCATTGCAGTAAACAACCTGCGGCAGCGCGGCGTGCAGGCTGGCGTGCCGCGCATGGTGCTGATGCGCGCATTGCTGGATGTCCGCAATTCCGCGAACGCGTTATCGCTGTTGCGCGACAATCCGCGCGCGGGCGGCTTTCACGTTACGCTCGGGCACCGCGCGAGCGACGTTTTGACCAGTGTCGAGTTCAGCGGGCACGGCTACTCGGCGCAAACGATCACGCAGCCATCGTTGCATGCGAATCACGCGATCCATCCGGCGATGAGCGGCTTTGCGCAGATCGTGACCGATTCTTCACGGCATCGGCAGGCGCGCGGTGACACGTTGCTGCACGAGGCGAGGCAAGCGCGGCATTCGCCGGAGCCGCTGTCGATTCTCGCCGACACGCACGACGCGTCGCTACCGATCTATCGCAACGACCCGAATGACCCGGACGACGAGAACACCCTCGCCACCGCCGATATCCTGATCAAGGCGTCTCACATAGAATGGAGCGTTTATGAACAGCCGGGGACGCCGCCCCGATATCGAATGATCGATGGACACAGACAAACGCACGACACGCCGCAAGGCGGCGAACAACGAAGCGAAGGCGCCTGACCCGATCGGTCTGGTGCCGCGCACTGTCGACGGATTGCGCGAGCTGGTGGTGCGCATCGGCCGCGACGAGGCAGGGCTTTCGCTTGGCGGCAAGGCGCATGCGGTGCTCGCGTGGTTGATCGAGCGGCCGGAGGAAGTGGCCGTGCGTACGATCACCGATCTTGCGGCCGCGCTGGATGTCAATGCATCGACGCTGACGCGTCTCAGCACGAAACTCGGCTACACCGGCTTCGCCGATTTTCAGAGCGTATTCCGCGATTCGTTGGCGCAGCGGCATCGGCATTTCTACACGCATCAGGCGGAACGTCTGGTGGCCGGCAAGAAAGCGCATGGGCATGCTGGCGCCGACGCGGAAGATTCATCCGAAGTCGATGTGGTCGCGCAACTCGCGCGTGAATCGATCGGCAATGTCGAGACGTTCCTCGCGCGGCTATCGCCCGCGGATCTGCGTGGCGCGGCGACTTTGCTCGCCGATGCGCCGCGTGTGCGCGTACATGGTCTGCGGCAGTTCAGCGCGCTTGCCAGTTTCCTGTGCTACGGCCTCGGCATGATCCGCACCGATGTCGGCCTGCTCGATGCGCAAGGGCTCGGCGTCGCGGAAGGCCTCGCGCAGTTGCAGCCGGGTGACGTGGTCGTCGTGACGAGCGTGGCGCCATATACGCGCAGCGTTGCCGAAGCAGCTGTAGCAGCCTCCGACGCCGGCATGACCGTGATCGCGATCACCGACACGCTCGCATCACCGCTCGTGCCGCCCGCGCGTCACGCGTTTCTGATTC
This sequence comes from Paraburkholderia sp. ZP32-5, assembly GCF_021390495.1. Lineage (NCBI taxonomy): Bacteria > Pseudomonadati > Pseudomonadota > Betaproteobacteria > Burkholderiales > Burkholderiaceae > Paraburkholderia > Paraburkholderia sp. ZP32-5. The sequence continues at coordinate 150,500 of NZ_JAJEJP010000002.1, forward strand.
CGCACGACAGCAGCTTCTTCAGCAACAGCATGGGCGCGTATCTGATCTTTTGCGAAGGCCTGCTCAATCTCGTCGCGACGCATCTTGGCAAGCGTTCTCTTCAGGCGCTGTCGCGACGTGAGCGGCTCATTACGGCATTGGGTATCGAGCGCGATTGACAGCGAACGGTCTACGAAAAGACCATCGCAATGCGGGACATAAGAAGCTTTGCAAGAAACCGCGGAGGAAACGTCCGGTAGGTCGGTATATCGCTCGGTGCGCTGGCCGACTCCGGCTTGAAGCGCGCCTGAATGCACATTTGTATTGGTGGCGCGTCTTGCCGAAAGCGTTCCCGGTACGCCGCCACCCAGTGTCCCTTTTCGAAGTCGAGATGCATCGCGGTATTGCAGCATCCGGCGACGACACGTTTGGTCGGCGACGTGTCCTTCAGGCGCAGGTCTCGCAGCAACTCACGGCCTTTCGTGCACTCGAAACGATCTCTGCGATAGAGCACATACGCGGTTCCGCCATCCGCGCCGAGAACCGGCGCGGCATTCGCTAACGCGTCGATCTGCGCGGAGCCTCGTTGGCAATCGTCGCAGTAGCAAACGGCCGTCAGTATCGGTGTACCGGCAAGCTTGTACTCCACTTTGCCGCATGAGCATGAAACGGATGTCGCTGTCATCGGGACTCTCTCTTCGCACGGCTTCGGGACGAATGGGACTATATCGTCTCGTACGACCGTGTCAATTGAGCGAGCCGATTCCCGACTGCTGATAGTTTTCGATGCCGATCTTGTCGATCAGTCCAAGCTGGGTTTCGAGCCAGTCGATGTGATCTTCGGTGGCGTCGAGAATTTCAACGAAGATCTCTCTCGATACGAAGTCGCGAACGGATTCGCAATACACGATCGCTTCCTTGCATTGCGCTTGCGCGATCCGTTCGAGCTTCAGATCGCATTCGAGGATCTCGCGCGTGTCTTCGCCAATGAGCAGCTTGCTCAAGTCCTGCAGGTTGGGCAGTCCGTCGAGCATCAGAATCCGCTCGATCAGCTTGTCCGCATGCTTCATTTCCTCGATCGATTCGTCGTATTCATGCTTGCCGAGTGCATCGAGGCCCCAATGTTTATAAAGCCTCGCATGCAGGAAATACTGGTTGATCGCTGTCAGCTCGTTTTTCAGTTCGGCGTTCAGATAGTCGATAACCTTCGGATCGGCTTGCATGGCTTCCTCCTGGAATCGATTCCGTTATAGCGACTGGGCAATTACGAAAGCATAGACCCTTGATTCAGACATCGCGCGAACGAGAGCATCAATGAGAGGAATTCCGTCTTTCATCAAGCCTACGCTTCACTCGAAATCTCACGCGTGTATCGGTATCAATTGCATTGAAACGACGATTTACCAGATGCGAATTCGGCAAGAAATGCGGCGTCGAAACGCACTTTCCTGGAGAACTCTACTCTCTGCGAATAGCAATCCGAGTGCGATTTTTATTGCACCCGGCTGGCAGCCATTAGGGAAGCCGTTAAGCCGCCTTAGTCGCCCTCTGCGCTCTGCCTCACCGGAACCACCCAATGTATTACATGTCGATAAAAACATCACCCGGGGCTTTTGGGGGAGACATCAAATGGCTGCCACGCAATCAGGGGCAATGCCCCTCTCCAATGAGGAGGCTCGGCGCCAGTTGCGCCGCGCTGTCATCGCCAGCACGATTGGCACGACAATCGAATGGTACGACTTCTTTCTATACAGCACGGTCACCGGTCTGGTGTTCGCCAAGCTGTTCTTCCCCGAATCGGACCCGCTCGTCGGGACACTGCAGGCTTTTCTGATCTATGCCGTGGGCTTTATCGCGCGGCCTGTCGGCGCGGCGATTTTCGGCCACTACGGCGACCGGATCGGACGTAAAGCAACCTTGATCGTCACACTATTGCTGATGGGGTTTGCGACGTTCGCCGTGGGTTTTGTGCCGACCTATGAGAGCATCGGCATCTGGGGTGCCATCCTGCTCACGGTGCTGCGCTTTATTCAGGGTGTTGGCGTCGGCGGCGAGTGGGGCGGCTCGGTACTGATGTCGATGGAATGGGCGCGTACCAACAAGCATCGCGGCTTCGTCGCATCGTGGCCACAGTTCGGCGTACCCGCCGGGTTATTCGTCGCAAACCTGGTGGTGCTGGCCACCAGCGAGCTTTCCGGCAGTGCGTTTCTGACGTGGGGTTGGCGAGTGCCGTTCTTCTTCAGTATCGTGCTGGTCGCGATCGGTCTTTATATCCGCTTGAATATTCTCGAAACACCGATTTTCGCGAAGCTCCTCGCCGAGAACAGGATCGAAAAGGCACCGATGCTCGAAGTACTGCGCCGTCAGCCGAAAGACATTCTTCTGTCGGCGTTTGCGCGCATGGCCGAACAGGCGCCTTTCTACATTTTCACGGCCTTTATCTTTGCCTACGGCGTGAAGACATTGGGCGCCTCGCGCGACCTGTTGCTCACGGCGGTACTCGCGGCAGCCGTATTGGAATTCATCACGATTCCGCTATTCGGCCACATTTCCGATCTTATCGGCCGGCGACGCATGTACATGATCGGCGCCGCTGCCGTGGGCATTTTCGGCTTCATCTTCTTCTACATGGTCGACACGCGAAACCCGATGTGGATTTTCGCTGCCATCGTGCTTTCGCTGGTGCCTCACGCGATGATGTATGGTCCGCAAGCCGCGCTGATCGCGGAGTCGTTTACGGGCCGGTTGCGCTATAGCGGTGCGTCGATGGGCTACCAGTTGGCGTCCATCATTGCGGGCGGACCCGCGCCGCTGATCGCGACCGCGCTATTCGCGTACTTCCATTCGGGCCTTGCCGTGGCGGGTTATATCTTCGTGTGCGCGGTGATCAGTCTGGCCGCGGCGTCGCGTCTCGGCGATTACACGAACAAGGATATTTCGCGCGAATACGACGACGTACCGGGGAGACGGCATCGGTTCCACCTGAATTAAAAATGCCCGGCATCGAATCGACGCGAACCAGACTCGACGCGGCACTTCTTTGAAAAGATGTGCCGCGTATCGGTGAGATGTATTTCAACAGCCTGCTAGTGCAGAATTTTGGCGAGAAAATCCCGCGCGCGCTCCGAGCGCGGCGTATGGAAAAATGAGTCGCTTTTCGCGTCTTCAACGATCACACCTGCATCCATGAAGAGCACGCGATTTGCGACTTTGCGCGCAAATCCCATCTCGTGCGTCACGCACACCATCGTCATTCCTTCACGCGCGAGTTCGACCATCACATCGAGCACCTCGTTGATCATTTCCGGGTCGAGTGCGGACGTTGGCTCGTCGAACAGCATCGCAATCGGGTTCATCGACAGTGCACGGGCGATCGCCACCCGCTGCTGCTGTCCGCCCGACAACTGGCCGGGAAACTTCTGCGCATGTGCTTTCAACCCAACCCGATCGAGAAGGCGCAGTCCTATCTCGTGAGCCTCATCCTTCGGCCGTCGCAGCACCTTCATCTGCGCAAGAGCGAGATTGTCGCGAACGGACAGGTGTGGAAACAACTCGAAATGCTGGAACACCATGCCGACGCGCGCACGCAGCTGCGAGAGCTTGACCGAAGGATCGTCAAGCCGATTGCCGTCGACAGTGATGCTGCCCTTCTGGAACGGCTCCAGACCATTGATCGTCTTGATCAGCGTCGACTTGCCCGATCCAGACGGCCCGCAGACGACAACCACTTCGCCTTTCGTGACCGACGCGCTGCAATCCGAGAGGACCTGATGCTTGCCGAACCACTTCGATACGCTATCGAGTGTAATCATGTTGGGAATGTTTATCAGTAGCAGAACACTCGGCCGTACACGTTGTGAACAGCCTGTAGATAGTCAGTGCGACGGCATCGCGCATCGCTTTTCGATGCGAAACTGGATTCGCGCTAGCAGAGTACTCAGTACCCAATAGATCGCCGCGGCAGCGAGATACAACGGAAGTGGCTGGAACGTCGACGCGATTGCTTCCTGCGCCGAACGCAGCAGTTCGGTCACGGTAATGACGGAAACGAGCGATGTATCCTTGATCAGGCTGATCAGGGTGTTCCCAAGACTCGGCACCGCAAGCCGCAGCGCCTGCGGGCACACGACGTAGCGCAGCGTCTGCATATACGTCAGGCCGAGACTGTGCGAGGCGGCCCACTGGCCGCCGCTGATCCCGAGGATTGCGCCACGCATGCTCTCCGAAAGGTACGCGCCAGCATTGAGCGTCAGCGTGAGGATGCCGGCCGCCGTCGGGTCAAGCGAGATGCCGATGTCGGGCAGCCCGTAGTAGACCACGAAGATCTGCACGAGCAGCGGCGTGCCACGCATCAGGCTGACGTACCCTTGTGCGGTTGCGGACAGGATCCGGCTGTTGCTGATACGCACGATCGCGACAATGAGGCCGACGACCAATCCGAGCACCATCGATGCGACCGCGAACTTAATGGTAAGCAGGGCTCCCCTCAGCAGAAAGGGCAAGCTATGCACGACCAGATCAAACGCTTCCATGAACTTGACTCCTTGTTACCGCGGGGCGCGTCGACGACAGAACGCGCGAGGACGCCCGCGCGTGGGATCGGTTAATGTATGGCGGGAACCGTGATGTCGGTGTCGAACCAATGCATCGAAATCTGTTTCAAGGTGCCGTCCTGCTTCATCGAAGTAATCGCATCATCGAGCGCTTTCTCGAACTTCGGATTCCCCTTTCGGAACGGAATGCCCATTTGCGTGTCGCCACCCTTGACCAATGCCCCCGCCTTAAGCGGCAGATGTGCGTTCTTGATCAGGTAGGGCAGCATTACCCGATCATCCATACTGACATTGACGCGCCCCGACGCGACGTCGGCCAGTTTCTCGGGCGCCCCCGGGTAGGTCTTCACGTCTACGCCCGGCAGGTTCTTCGCGAGTTCGGCGAAGTTCGTGCCGAGAGTGACACCGATGCGCTTACCCTGCAAAGCATCGTGCGCGCCGTAGTCGACCGGGTCGTTCACGCGCTGGATCAACTGCGCGGACGAGTACGTGTAGGGTTGCGAAAAGTCGAGCGCCGCCTTGCGCTGGTCGGTAATTCCAACCTGGTTGACGATCACGTCGAACTTACCCGCCTCCAGGCCGGCGAGGATTCCGCTCCATTCGGTTGTGATGAATTGTGGCTTTACGCCGAGCCGTGCTGCAACCGCCTTCGCGACATCGACATCGAAGCCCACGAGCTGGCCATCTGCTCCGCGCGAGTCGAACGGCGGGTAAGTTCCTTCGCAGGCAATCTTCAATACTCCAGCCTGCTTGACGGTATCGAGCAAGTCTTCGGCGTGCGCGGACGCAGCCGCGACGCCAAGTAGTGCGGCGATGAGTCCAGACACGAACATCGGCTTAAATCCCTTCATCTTTATCTCCAGTCGTTGGAATAGTGTTAAGAGCTTAGGCGGCCTCGAGCTGCAATTGAGGCTGCATCGCATATGCGCTTCCGAAGCGGTTCGCAAGGAACGTATCAAGCGAAATATCTTCCTGGCGAATGAAACCCGTACCCGACAGTTTTCCGTCAGCGAGCATATCGAGCACCGCGCAGATGCCTGAAGCCGTGGTAATTTGAATAGCGCTACGGACCTCCCCACCAATCGACTTGCTATAGATCTTGTTGGCGTAGGTATCCTGAAGCAGCCTGCCGGAGCGCCTACCGACGACAGTCACAAAAATCACGACGACGTCTTGAATCGTCGTGGGCACGACTGCCTCGAGCAGGTTCTTGAAAACGTCGCGTCGATCGCGCAAACCCAGATCATTGAGCAACGTCTTCATAATCTGCGCGTGGCCCGGATAACGAATCGTCCGGTAGTTCAACGTCCGGACTTTGCCATCGAGCGTTTCACAAAGTGTACCGAGGCCTCCCGACGTGTTGAACGCTTCGTAAAGAACGCCGTCTAGCGAAAACTCTTCACGCTCTTCGAGCGACGGCACCTTCACCAACTGGCCGTTCATGATCGCTTCACAGGGCTCGATGTATTCGTTGATGACTCCATCCGTGCTCCACGTGAGGTTGTAGTTCAGCGAGTTCGACGGATATTGGGGCAGTGCGCCAACGCGCATGCGAACGCTTTCCAACGTGTCAAAGCGCTTTGCCATGTCATACGCGACGATTGAGATGAAGCCGGGTGCCAGCCCGCATTGGGGAATGAAAGCGGTGTGTGCGCCCTTCGCCAACTGCTTGACTGCATGTGTGCTCGCTACGTCTTCGGTCAGATCCAGGTAGTGGACGTTCTCCGCGCGAGCGGCCTGTGCAATTCGGGTGGTCAGATGAAAAGGTGCGGCGCTCAAGACTGCGAACTTGCCTTTCAGCTCGCCTTCCAGTACTCCAGGTGCGGAGATATCAAGCGCTTTTTTATCCAGAGTGTCGGAGCGCTCTAACGTACTCAACGCTGTCTCGGATTGATCGATCAACGTCACATGATAATCTTTAGTACCGGCCAGCATGCTGGCAATGGTTGCTCCGATCTTGCCGGCGCCCACAACAGCGATTTGTTTCATCTGCTCTCTCTCCGTTAGCGTTACTCGCACCAAACTTTGAGAGCATGTTAGGGCCACGCTACGCCGGTTTGTAGCCAACCAATATTCGTATTGCGCGTTTGTTTCGACAGATCGACGATCTGAATTCGCAAAACGACGAAAACTAATCGATTACCCTCGGGCCATGGTTGCACATCCAACCATCGCTTAACAGGTGTGCTCCCGGCTGATCTGGCGCACGCAATCGAACCTTGGACTCGCTGTGCAATTCACCGATTCGATTGACGACAAGCTGCGTGGCTTGTTGCGCGCGGATGCCCGCGCGCCAATCGTAGAACTTGCCCGGCAGTTGGAGATTTCGCTAACCGTCGTTCAAAGCAGAATTGACAGACTCGAACGGAGAGGAGTGGTCGCTGGATACAGCGTAAGGTTCTCGGAAGAGTACGAGCAAGGCCTCGTGAAGGCGCATGTCCCTATTACTGCGCTTCTCAAATATTCTTGACACGAGCCCGGGCGACCAACGTATCTGGGCTTCCCGAATGCCGCTCAGTAGTTCTCCGTTGCCGCGCGCGAGTCGCGCGAAGCTTGCGTCGGTGGCGCCGACGTATCGTCAGCCCCTTGCGGATGCGCTCCACCGGCAAGCCCTGGCCGCAACAGCAAGCCGCCGAGAATGCCCGCCATTGCAGCGAAAATCGCGCCGAACAGAAACGCGACATGGTAGCCGCTATTAAGCGCCGCGCCCGCGCTCATCGACGCCTGCATCGCATCGCTGCGCGCGGCCGCCAGGCTCGCGAGCACCGCGAGACCGAGCGCGCCACCCATCATGAACGACGTATTGACGATGCCTGACGCGAGGCCCGAATCGGCCGCATCGACGTCGCTCATCGCGGCGAGCAGCAACGGGTTGAATGCGATGCCGGCGCCGAAGCCGAGCAGGATCATGCCGGGCAACACGTCGGGCACGAAGCTGCCGTCGACGGGAGCACGCGCGAACAGCGCAAGTCCGCAGGCAGCGATCAGCAGACCCGCCGCGAGCGGCCGGCGCAGTCCGAAGCGCATCACCACGCGCGCTGACAGGCCGAGCGAAAAGAAGGCCATGATCAGGTTCGCCGGCAGGAACGCGAGCCCGACCTGCAACGGCCGATAGCCGAGCACGCGTTGCAGGTACAGCGCCGAAATAAAGAACCACGCGAACATCGCGGCCGCCCACAGCACGCCGACCACATTGGCGGTCGCGACATTGCGCAGACGCAAGAGACCCAGCGGCATCAACGGATGCTCGACCTTCGCTTCGATCAGCAGGAACAGCGCGAGCAACACGAGCGCCGCGCCGAGCAGCCCGAGCGTTTGCAGCGAGGTCCAGCCCGCCTCGTTGCCGTTGACGACCGCGTATACCGCGAGCATCAGCGATGCGGTCACGCTGATCGCGCCGGCCACGTCGAGCCGCTCGCCGTGAGCGTGTCCGCGCGCGGAAGGCAGCAGCGCGATACAGAGCGCGTACACGGCGATGCCGATCGGCAGATTGACGAGAAAGATCCAGTGCCAGCTCAGCAGGTTCGTCAGCAGTCCGCCGAGCAGCACGCCGATGCTGCCGCCGCCCGCGCACACGAAGCCATATACGCCCATCGCTTTCGCGCGTTCGCCGGCTTCGGTGAACAGATTCATGATCAACGACAGCGACACCGCGGAGACGATTGCGCCGCCGAGGCCCTGCACGGCACGCGCGGCGATCAGCAGGATCTGCGAGTTCGCAAGTCCACAGGCGAGCGATGCAAGCGTGAACAGCGTGATACCGCCCAGAAACAGGCGCCGATGGCCATACAGATCGCCGAGCCGGCCACCGAGCAGCAGGCAGCCGCCGAACGTCAGCATGTAGGCATTGACGACCCACACGAGCGAGGTTTCGCTAAAGCCGAGGTCGGCCGCGATGGACGGCAGCGCGACGTTCACGATCGTCGTGTCGAGCACGATCATCAGCACGCCGAGACACAGTACGATCAGCGCGAGCCAGCGTTGCTTGCCGTGGATGGAGTGGGTCATGCGGGCGCTCCTGTGCCGCGAGAGAGGGTAGGGCGGCGAGAATCGCGCGGGGCGCGGTTGCATGGACAGGAATGCGCGTCGATGCGCATCGATGCATGCTCGCGGCTTCACGCGGATTCAGACCGAGACCGATGCCGGGAATCGACTTTCGAGTCTAGCACCCGCCTATTTCGCGTCACAACTACGAAATCCTGGGCGTCGCGGCTCGGCGGAGCGAAACGGCGGCCGCGTGCGCGGCCAGCCGTCCTTCATACTCAGACCTTCGATTTCGCGCCCATCAACTGATTCGACGGCAACGTCTCGTCGAGCAACTTGCGCGCACTTTCGATGCCCGCCACCGGCAGCCCTTCAGGATTGAGCAGCCCGACCTGCACGAGCACCGAAGCCTGATCCCAATAGATGTGCTCGTTGTAAAGCTTGTCGCCGCGGAAGCACACCACCGCCAGCATCGGTACCTCGAAATACTTGCCGGTCGGCGCGACGCCCGGCAGCAGCCAGTCGATTTCGCAACTATGCGTGCAGCTGAAAATGAACTCATCGACGATACGATCCGAGCCGATCGTGCGCGAGATCGGAATCAGCTTCGTGTCGGGCGGATTCGAGTTGACGAAGTGATGCGTATAAAAACGCTTGAGCTTGTCGTGACCGACACCACCCGTCATCGTCGGCACGTGATTGACGTAGGGCTCGGCGACCATCGTCGGCATCACCGCGTCGACGTCGCGCGTCGCGAACTCGTGATAGCAGTGCGCTTCCCACAGTGCATTCAGATCGTAGACCGGTCCCAGCACCTTGCGCAGCAGCGCGAGCGTGCGCGAATACGCCATCATCGCGGCGGGTTTGTCGTATTGCGTGCGCTGCGGCGCGGCGAACGCGTGATCGCAGCCGGGGTACACGTATTGCTCGATCTGCGGCCGCATACGCAACGCGGCGCTGATTCGCTCGCGTGTGACGGGCGGGCAATGCGCGTCGTTTTCGGGGAAGTGAAACACCATCGGGCAGTGGATCGCCGGCACTTCGTCGAGCAGCGCATCGAGGCCGACGCCGTAATAGCTGACCGCGCAATCGATATCGGTGCGCGCCGCGCTCAGAAACGCGAGTTTGCCGCCGAGGCAATAGCCGACGGCGCCGACTTTGCCGGCCTGTTCGGGCATCGCGCGCAACGCGGCGATGGTGGCGGCGATGTCGTTGACCGCGAGATCGGTGTCGAACTGGCCCAGATAGCCGAGCGCCTGTTGCATGTCGGCGTCGCCGTAGCCGAGTTCGATACCGGGCTTGATGCGCCAGAACAGGTCCGGCACCAGCACGACGTAGCCTTCTTCGGCGTAGCGATCGGCGGTCGCCTTCATCGTGTCGTTGACGCCGAAGATTTCCTGCAGCAGCACGAGCCCGGGGCCTGAGCCCTGCGCGGGGCGCGCGACGTAAGCGTTGAAACGGCCGCCATCCTGGGCGACGACTTCGATGAAAGAGCCGGCCATGCAGTGTGCCTCCGCGCAGCTGATGCGCTGCAAAGGAAATGGGTTACGCCATCATGCGCAGCTCGAAACGTTTGAGCTTGCCGGTTTCGGTGCGCGGCAGCGCGCCGACGAAGGTGATGACGCGGGGATATTTATAAGGCGCCACACTATTTTTAACGAAATCCTGCAGTTGCGCGACGAGTTTGTCGTCGGCGGTATAACCGGGATTGACCACGACGAAGGCCCTGACGATCTGTCCGCGCGTTTCGTCCGGTACGCCGATCACGCCGCATTCCGCGACCGCCTCGTGTTGCAGCAGCACGCTTTCTACTTCGGGGCCGGAGATGTTGTAGCCGGCCGACACGATCATGTCATCGGCGCGGGCCTGGTAGAACACGTAGCCGTCCGCGTCCAGATAAACCGAATCGCCCGGCAGATTCCAGCCGTCGCGCACGAAGCGCAACTGCCGGTCGTCGGCGAGATAGCGGCAGCCGGTCGGGCCGCGCACGGCGAGCTTGCCGATCGTGCCGGGCGGCACCGGCTGCATGTCGTCGTCGACGGCTTCAATCACATAGCCGGGCACCGCGCGGCCGATTGCATTCGGCCGGATCTCCGCGCCCTGCGACGAAATGAAAATGTGGATCAGCTCGGTGCCACCGATGCCGTCGATCATGTCGATACCGGTCGCGTCGCGCCATAGACGCCGCGTCGAATCGGGCAGCGCCTCGCCCGCTGATACGGTTTTCTTCAACGACGACACGTTGCGCGTGGTGACGAGCGGCGCCATCTGCCGATAGAACGTCGGCGCCGTGAACATGACGGTCGCGTGAAAACGTTCGACGACTTCCAGCAGCGTGGGCGGCGTGAGCTTTTCGATCAGTACCGTCGATGCACCGACGCGCAACGGAAAGCACAGCATCCCGCCGAGACCGAACGTAAACGCGAGCGGCGGCGTGCCGCAAAAGATATCGCTCGAAGTCGGTTTCAGCACGTGGCGCGGAAACAGATCGCACATCGCGATCACGTCGCGATGGAAATGCATGCAGCCCTTCGGCGCGCCGGTCGTGCCGCTCGTGAACGCGATCAGGCAGACATCGTCGGTGGCGGTGTCGCATGCGGTGAAGTGCTCCGGCTTGTTGCGCGCGAGCGTATCGAGCGAATCGGCGGAATCGTCGTGAAAGCGCAGCGTTTGCGTGAGCGTCGCGCAGTAGAAGTCGTCCTGCGGATTCGTGCAGCGTTCGAGTTCGCCGGTCAAGCGCGAGTCGCATAGCGCGGCGGTGACGCGCGCTTTCTCGATGATCTGCTTCAGTTCCTTCGCGCGCAGCAGCGGCATCGTCGGCACGACGACGAGACCGGCCTTCAGTGCCGCGAGCATCGCGACGGCCATCTGCAACGTATTCGGGCCGCGCAGTAACACGCGGTTGCCGGGCCGCAATCCCATCTCGTCGACCAGCACGTGCGCACTGCGATTTACCAGCGCCAGCAGTTCACCGTAAGTGGTCGCGTGCGGTTTGCCGTCGACGTCGGACCAGATGGCCGGCCGGTCGCGATGCCCCGCTTCGATGGTCCGGTCGAGCAATTCGGTCGCGCAGTTCATCCGCGGCGGATAGGCGACGTCCGGATTGTCGAGCAGAAAGACGGGCCATTGATCCTGCGGCGGAAGGTTGTCGCGCGCGAAGGTATCGACGTGTGCTGACGGTTCCATCATGGTCTCCCGGGGCGTTGAGCCGGACAATGCGCTTCGTTAGGTGTGAAGGGGTGCGTCGATGCTCGCTACGGACAACGTTCAGTGCGGAATCACCGCGGTCGCTTCGATCTCGACCTTCGCGCGGTCTTCCATCAGCGCGACCACCTGTACCGCGCTCATCGCGATGTCGTAGTCGCCGATCAGTTCGCGAAACGCACGCCCGATATCCTTCAGCGACGCGAGGTATTCGCGCTTGTCGGTCACGTACCACGTGAGCCGCACCAGATGCTCGGGCTTGCCGCCCGCTTCGCTCAGTACGGCCAGCAGATTCTTCAGCGCCTGCGCGGACTGCGCGGCGAAGTCGTCGGTATGGAATTGCGCCTGTTCGTCCCAGCCGATCTGGCCGGCGATAAACACCTGTGTGCCGGTTGCCGCGACGCCGTTCGCGTAGCCGCGCGGTTTGATCCAGCCGGCGGGAAGGAGAGCTTTTTTCATGGGCGATGCGCCTCGGTGGAGGGGGACGGTGGGGCGAACGCCGCGAGCGCGCTCGCGATGTCGCCAGGAATATCGATGGATTTGCCGGTGTCGAACGACATGAACACGAGCTTCTGTTGCGAGCGAAAGCGCGTTTCGCCATTGCAGTGGCCATGAAACTCGATGCCGAGCGAACTGCGGCCGATCGTGTCGACGCCGAGCGCAAGCAGCATCGTTTCGCCCATTTGGCTCGGCCGCACGAATTCGCAGTCGAGCTTGACGATCGGCAGACCGATCCGGCGTTGCCCGATCATCCGCGCGTAGTCGATGCGCAGTCCCTCGTTGAACCAGTCTTCGACGAGCACGTTGGTCATCACGAGGTACTGCGGAAAGTACACGATGCCCGCCGGATCGCAGTGCGAGAAGCGGATGCGCACGGGCCGCTCGAACGACGGGTTCATGATGCGTTGGCGTTGGTATTGACGTTGGCGTTCGCGGCCGCATGCGCCTTCAACAGATCGCGGCCGACGATCAACTGTTGCACTTCAGTTGCGCCTTCATAGATGCGCAGCGCGCGGATTTCGCGGTACAGCATCTCGACCGCCGTACCGCTTTGCACACCCATGCCGCCATAGAGTTGCACGGCCGCGTCGATCACCTGCTGCGCGCCTTCGCTCGCATGCCACTTCGCCATCGCGGCTTCGCGCGTGACGCTCTCGCCTTGATCGCGCAGCCATGCGGCGCGATAGACGAGCAACGCGCTGCTGTCGATCGTCAGCGCCATTTGCGCGAGCTTCGCTTGCGTCAACTGGAAGTCGCCGAGCGTCTGGCCGAACATCGTGCGCGAAGAAGCACGCTCGAGTCCTTCGGCCATCGCATGACGCGCAAAGCCCAGCGATGCCGCCGCGACCGACGTGCGGAAAATATCGAGCGTACGCATCGCGATCTTGAAGCCTTCGCCAGGTGCGCCGAGCATCTGGCTGCGCGGCACGCGCGCGCCGGCGAAGCGCAGACGCGCCAGCGGATGCGGCGCGATCACGTCGATGCGCTCGGCGATTTCAAAACCCGGCGTATCGGCATCGACGACGAACGCGCTGATGCCGCGCGCTCCCGGCGCCTCGCCGGTGCGCGCGAACACCACGTAGAAGTCGGCGATACCGCCGTTCGAAATCCACGTCTTTTCGCCGTCGAGCACGTAATGGTCGCCGTCTTCGCGCGCGGCGAGCGCCATCGCCGCGACGTCGGAACCCGCTTGCGGTTCCGATAGCGCGAACGCCGCGATCGCGGTGCCGCTCGCGACGCGCGGCAGATAGCGCGACTTCTGCTCATGCGTGCCGGCGAGCGAGATCGCGCCCGAACCGAGGCCCTGCATCGCCAGCGCGAAATCGGCGAGGCCGGAATAGCGCGCGAGCGTTTCGCGCAGCAGGCAGACCGCGCGCGTGTCGATCGTGTCGCCGTGGCCGCCGTATGCGACGCCGCCGACGCCATATTTCAGCCAGCCCGCCGCGCCGAGTTCGCGCACGAGCCGCCGGCAGGTTGCATCGGTATCGCCGTGGTCTTCATGCTCCTCGTGCGTCAGATGCGCGCGGCACCATGCATCGATACCGGCCGCGAGTTCGCGATGGCGCGGCTCGAAGAACGGCCACGCAAGCGGGCTGTGCAGATCCACTTCAGTGTTGCGAGGTTCGGCGCTCAACTCAGTCTCCTTCGAACACGGGCCGCGTTTTTGCGGCGAACGCGTTGTACGCGCGTTCGAAATCGCGCGTGTTCATGCAGATCGCCTGCGCTTGCGCTTCCGATTCGATGGCTTCGTCGATGCTCATGCTCCATTCCTGGTGCAGCATCTTCTTCGTGATGCCGTGCGCGAAGGTCGGGCCGGCAGCGAGATCGGCGGCCAGCTTGTGGGCCTCTTCGAGCAGCGCGGCGGGTTCGCACAGGCGGTTGTAGAAGCCCCATGCGTGGCCTTCGTCGCCGCTTGCCGAGCGGCCGGTGAACAGCAGGTCGGCGGCGCGCCCCTGGCCGATGATGCGCGGCAGGATCGCGCACGCGCCCATGTCGCAACCGGCGAGGCCGACGCGCGTGAACAGGAACGCGAGCTTGCTGCGCGAAGTGGCGAAGCGCATATCGGAGGCCATCGCGAGAATTGCCCCGGCGCCGGCGCACACGCCGTCGACGGCGGCGATGATCGGCTGCGGGCAATGGCGCATCGCCTTCACGAGATCGCCAGTCATGCGCGTGAACAGCAGCAGTTCGGGCATCGGCAGATTGATCAGCGGCGCGATGATGTCGTGCACGTCGCCGCCGGAGCAGAAGTTTTCACCGGCGCCGTGCAGCACGACCGCCTTGACGTCGGTTGCGTAGGCGAGGTCGCGGAACAGGTTGCGCAGCTCCGCATACGATTCGAAGGTCAGCGGATTCTTGCGCTCGGGGCGGTTCAGCGTGATCGTCGCGACCTTGCCGGTCACCGACCAGCCGAAGCGCTGCGCTTCATATCCGGCGAGCGCCAGGCGATTGCCGGCCAGCAGCGCGTCGGCGTTGGATCGAGTCATGGATGTCTCCTATGCGAAATCAGCCTTTCAGGCTGTCGAGCAGATGTTGTTTGAGCTTGCCGAGGTCCTGATGCGTCTGCATCTTTTCATCGACGCTCAGACCGCCGAACATTTCGACGACCCACTGTTCGTGCGCGACCGCCATCTTGTCGAACGCCTTGCGGCCGGCCGGCGTCAGGCACACGCTGATCGAACGGCGATCGTTCGGATCGGTATCGCGTACCACGAGCCCTTCTTTTTCGAGCTGATCCGTGATGCCGGTGACGTTGCCGCCGGTCACCATCAAACGGCGCGATAGCTCGGTCATCTTCAGCCCTTCGGGATGACGTTCGAGCTGCGCCATCAGATCGAAACGCGGCAACGTGATGTCGAATTCGTTGCGCAGACGCTTGCGCAATTCGGCCTGCACGAGGTTGGTGGTGGTCAGCATGCGCAGCCATAGCCGCAGGCCCATGTGACTGTCGGCGCCAGTACTCATTTCGAGGTCCACGACATTCTCCGCGGGTTGGGCGATGCCTTTGCGCGGCGTCTTTGCATTGCCGCTTGCCGTTGATTTCCGGATTGAGGTCGATTTGCTCACATTACTTCTCCGCCCGAGATGGAAATGGATTGCCCCGTGATCGCATCCGAGCCGGGGCGGCATAGCCAGAGCACTGCGTTCGCGACCTGCTCCGGGCTCACGAAGCGGCGCTGCGGGTTCGAACGCAGCAAAGTTTCGCGCGCCTGTTCCTCGGTGCGCGACGTCTTGCTGGTGATCTGTTCGAGCGATGCGTGCAGCAGCTCGGTTTCGGTGTAGCCGGGGCACACCGCGTTGACGGTGATGCCTTTGGTCGCCGTTTCGAGCGCGAGCGAACGGGTGAGCCCGATCACGCCGTGCTTCGCCGCGCAGTACGCAGCGACGTACGCATAGCCGATCTGCCCCGCCGTGCTCGCGACGTTGACGATGCGCCCATGGCCGCGTTCGAGCATGCCGGGCAGCACCGCGCGCGTGCCGAGAAACACGCCAGTGAGGTTCACATCGAGCATGCGCTGCCATAGCGCCATGTCGGTATGAGAAAACGGCGCGGCTTGAGCTTGGCCCGCATTATTGACGAGGATATCGACCGCGCCTGCTTCGCTGAATGCGCGCGCAACTGAATCTTCCTGTGTGACGTCCACGCTGATGCATGTAACGTCGCCGAGCGCCGCGCATTGTTCGCGCTGCGCTTCGAGGCGCTGCGCGTTGCGGCCCATCAGCGTGACGCGCGCGCCCGCGCGCAGCAGTGCTTGCGCGATCGCCGCCCCGATGCCGCTGCCGCCGCCGGTAACGACTGCGTGCTGCCCGGCGAGAGTGGTGTCTGACGTATTCACACGGTTCCTTCGGCGCGTTGCGCGCGTTGTTGCGCGGTGAGACCGGCATTCGCGATGGCCTGGGCGCGCTCGCGTTCCAGGTTACGTTCGAGCTGCATTTTGGCGGCGGTGTAGGGCTTCGGCCACGCAACATCGAGATAACCGATCTTCGCCGCTTCGTTCAATGTCCACGAAGGATTCGCCAGATGCGGACGCGCGATCGCGCAGAGATCCGCGCGGCCCGCCGCGATGATGCTGTTCACGTGGTCCGCTTCCGAAATCGCGCCGACCGCGATCGTCGCGATACCGGCTTCGTTGCGCACGCGATCGGCGAACGGCGTCTGGAACATGCGGCCGTACACCGGCTTTTCTTCCTTGCTGACCTGACCCGACGACACGTCGATCATGTCCGCGCCGGCCGCTTTGAAGGCTTGCGCGATCTTCACGGCGTCGTCGGGCGTGTTGCCGCCTTCGACCCAGTCGTGCGCGGAAATCCGCACCGAAATCGGCTTGTCTTGCGGCCACACCGCGCGAATCGCGTTGAACACCTGCAGCGGATAACGCAAGCGGTTTTCGAGCGAGCCGCCGTATTCGTCGGTGCGTTGATTCGTTAGCGGCGACAGGAAGCTCGACAGGAAATAGCCGTGCGCGCAGTGCAGTTCGAGCCAGTCGAAGCCCGCTTCGATCGACATATGCGTTGCATTGACGAACTGCGCTTCGATCTCGCGCAGCTCTTCATGCGTGGCCTCGCGCGAATGCTGGCTGATACCGCGCAGATACTGTTGCGGCGACGCGGAAATAAGCGGCCAGTTGCCTTCGGTCAACGGCTGGTCGATGCCTTCCCACGCGACGCGCGTCGACCCCTTCGCGCCGGAGTGACCGAGCTGAATGCCGATCTTCGCATCCGACTGTTGATGGACCAGATCGACGATGCGCTTCCATGCGGCCAGATGTTCGGGCGTGTACATGCCGGGGCATCCGGGCGTGATGCGCGCTTCGGGCGACACGCAGGTCATCTCGGTCATCACGAGCGCGGCGCCACCCATCGCGCGGGCGCCGAGGTGCATCAGATGGTAGTCGCCGGGGATTCCATCCACCGCCGAGTATTGCGCCATCGGCGACACCATCACGCGGTTTTTCAGCGTGACGCCGCGCACTTTGAACGGCGTGAACATCGGCGGAATCGAATGCTTCTGCGGTGCGCGTTCGACGCCCGCGCGCCGCGCGAGCCAGTCCTCGAAGCCGGACAGATACTGCGAATCGCGCTCGCGCAGGTTCTCGTGCGAGATGCGCTGCGAACGCGTGAGCAGCGAATACGCGAACTGTTCCGGCTCGAACGACGTATAGCGGTCGACGTGCTCGAACCATTCGGTGGAATTACGCGCGGCGTTCTGGATGCGCAGCACGTCGACGCTACGCACTTCGGTGTAGTGCTGCAGCGCAGCGGTGAGGCTGTTGGTATCCGTGCCCGGATGCGCGCTGATGCTGTTCGCGAGTTCGATCGCGTCTTCAAGCGCGAGCTTGGTGCCCGAGCCGATCGAGAAGTGCGCGGTATGCGCGGCATCGCCCATCAGCACGATCGGCGTTTGTGTGCCGTTCGCGTTGGTGCGCCAATGCACCCACTCCGTGTTGACGACACGCGGGAAGCGAATCCATTGCGACGAGCCGCGCAGATGCGACGCGTTCGACATCAGCGCATTGCCGTCGAGGTACTTCGCGAACAGCTTTTCGCAGAACGCGATGCTGTCTTCCTTGCTCATTTCGTCGAGACCGGCGGCGCGCCATACGCGCTCCGGCGTTTCGACGATGAACGTCGAGGTTTGATCGTCGAAACGATAGGCGTGGGCCTGAAACCAGCCGAATTCGGTTTCCTCGAACGCGAACGTGAAGGCGTCGAACAGTTTCTTCGTGCCGAGCCACACGAAGCGGCAGTCGCGCACGTCGATGTCCGGTTGATAGGTGTCGGCGTACTTTTGCCGGATTGCGCTGTTCAGACCGTCGCTGGCGATGATCAGGTCGGCTTCGTATGCGCTGTCGTCCACGACCTGGGTTTCGAATACGAGCTTGACGCCGAGTTCTTCGCAGCGCGCCTGCTGGATATTCAGCAGACGCTTGCGGCCGATGCCGCAAAAGCCGTGGCCCGACGAGCGCACGCTGCGGCCGCGGAAATGGATTTCGATGTCGTCCCAGTGATTGAACGCGTCGAGAATCGCGTCGGCGCTGGGGGCATCGGCGGCGCGCAGATTGCCGAGCGTCTGGTCGGAGAACACGACGCCCCAGCCGAACGTGTCGTAGGGGCGATTGCGCTCGACTACCGTGACTTCGTAGCTCGGGTTGCGTTTTTTCATCAACAGACCGAAGTACAAGCCGGCCGGACCGCCACCGATACAGACTATGCGCATGCTGGTTCCCCAAAAATGACTCTGCTATGAGATTAATTTAGATTTTGATAATTTAGATGTCAAGTAAATTTTGAAAGGGAGGGTGAAGTATGTGGTTCACCCTTGGCGATATAAATGAAGTCAGCCCGTTTTTACACAACCTCGGCCAAAAAATGTCAGTCGAGCCGAACGTGCAGAGTGTTGAAAATCTTTGGTTTCGTGACCTGGATCGGCAAATCCGTTGTTCGATCCGTTGAAACGCGTTTAGCCTGCTGACTGTCGAACGTCCAACTTTACGGGCAGCCTGAACGTAGCTCGCACGGACGACACAAGAGCAGTGCGGCCAGGCGGCCTTCACGTTGGGGCCGAACACACCTGCAAACCACGTACCGATGCTGCTGATCGGCATCGGGCTGTTTGGCACGTCGTTGACTGGCGCACTGGCGCCGACCGTCTTCATGCTGTCGAACAGCACGGTCGCTGCTGCTCACGCGCACTAGCCGCGCGCACGCGATCGACAACACCGCGGAGACGATCTGAACGATGCGGGATTCGAATCGACGGGAATTCCGATGTGATCGCTGGATGGATCGAGCCGACCGAATCGCGATACATGGCGTTCGTGACGAATCCCGCGGAAACTGTACTGCTTGGAGTGGCTTGCCTAGATCGTTGATCAGCGTGCAGCGCTTCTTTCAACAAGAAACTGGTGAATCCGGAGGCACGCCCCGATGTCGACGCCGCCTGTCATCTCATGCAGTACCAGGAGTTCCGGCTCGGTGGCCATGCGCGAGCTCCAGCTTGCCCTTACTCTCGTGCGTTGCAGCGGCCTTGTCTTTTCGTACATGGAGTCCACGAAGCAAACGAGCACCATTCAACCTAAAGCCAACTCGCCCGCCGTCTCCTGCAACAGCTTGCGAAAGCGCTTCAACACGGGTTCTTCGCGCGCCGTTAACCGCGAGCCCAGCATGATCGGGCTCGATGGCAACGCGCTCTCTATCTCCAGAATGCTCAACATCCCGAATCGCATGTAACGCCGGGCGATCGACTCCGGCGCGATCGACAGCAACCGCGTGTGCGCCACCACTTCGATATTCGATTCGAACGAGCGTGTTTCGAGCACCGGCTCGATCGGCGGCAGACGACGTCGCGTCCAGAACAGATCGAAGGCGATACGCGAGGTCGTGTCGGCATGCGGCAGCGTCCAGTCGAGCGCCGCCAGATCGGCTAGCCGCAGTTGCCGTGCAGACAGCGCGGGGTGGTCGTTTGAACAGACAATTACGGTGCGCTCCGCATACAGGCGCTCGATCTTCACCTCGTCGTTTTTCACCGTGCTGGCGCTGCGCAAGATCGCGAAATCGAGTTCGCCTGCCTCCAGCAGTTCAAACAACCGGGTCGAACTACCTTCGATCACCTTACAACGGAACGCCGTGCCATCGGCGCGCGGCGGATTGTCCGCATGCGTGCCCGCGTACATCCGCGCATAAAGTGGCGGAATCAGCGTATGCATCGCGCGGGGTATGCAACCGAGCCGGATCGGCAAACGCGCGCACGACGCGCTCGCGCTCAGCCGGTCCATCGCGCGCATCACGGAGCGCGCCTGCGCGAGCACGGTTTCGCCGCGCAATGTGGGCTGGGTGCCCCGACTCGACCGTTCGAAGAGCCGTGTTCCCAGCCGGCTTTCCGCATCGGCGAGCAACCGTGACAGCACCGGTTGCGCGACGCCAAGACTGCGCGCCGCGCGATGCACCGAGCCGCCCTCGCCGATGGCGATGAGCGCTTCGATATGACTTCGTTGCAGTGCCGCAGGCGAGCGCTTCATGACGTCAACCTCCGAGGGTTGATGGGGAGATACGTAAAAGGTATCACGCGATGCCTTGAATATCTCATTTACGCTATCACGGGCACTGACTATATTGGTCTGCATTCGAAAAGGAACCGCGGAATAAGGAGTGCAAAAACCATGACTCAGTTCACCGTGACCCCGCTCGGCGACGCGCTCGGGGCCGAAATCTCCGGCATCGATCTGACGGCGCCGCTGTCGGCAGACGTAATCGACGGAATCAAACAAGCGTGGGCCGATCACCTGGTGCTGCGGTTTCGCGGTCAGGTCCTGACCGATCCGCAACTGCTCGCCTTTACGCGTCATTTCGGCGAACTCGATCCACCAGGGCCGAATCCCTACGGCAAGCCGTTTCTATCCGAATTTCCCGAGATCAACGTTATCTCCAACATCAAGAAGGACGGCATGCCGATGGGCAACCTCGGCGATGGCGAAGCGGTCTGGCACTGCGACATGACGTACATCGAATCGCCGCCCCGTGCTGCGCTGCTCCATGCGCTGCAAATTCCATCCGAAGGTGGCGACACGTTCTGGTCGAACATGTATCTCGCGTGGGACACGCTGTCGGACGCGCTGAAAGCGCAGATCGACGGCAAACGCGCGATTCACGACGCGACGTACAACAGCGCGGGGATGATGCGCAAGGGCATGCAGGAAGTGACCGATCCGCGCAAGGCGCCGGGCGCGCACCATCCTCTCGTGATCCGTCATCCCGATACGCACCGTCCGGCACTGTTTCTTGGCCGGCGGCGCAACAGCTATATCGTCGGCATGGATCTCGACGCGAGCAACGCACTGCTCGACACGCTCTGGGCCCACGCGACGCAACCGCAGTTCACGTTCCGCCAGGTCTGGCAGAAGGCCGACCTGATCATGTGGGACAACCGCTGTACGCTGCATCGACGCGATTCGTTCGATCCTTCCGCATCGCGATTGATGCACCGCACGCAGATCAAGGGCGGCAAAGTCGCGCCCTATGAGTCGGCCCATCTCACCGTCGCATCCTGATCCCATGGCCGAACTTTCTCTCCCCATCAAAAGCGTCGACGTGTTCGGCGTCGCCGTGCCGCTCGTCGGTGCCGGATTCAAGAACGCCTATACGACCAAGACGACGCAAAAAAGCGCAATCGTGCGCCTGACGGCAGAGGACGGATCGATGGGCCTCGGCAACATCGATCCGTCGCCGGGATATTCGGTGGAAACCGTCGAGGCGTCGCTTGACGTCATACGGCGAACGCTGGCGCCCTGCGTCAAAGGCATGAACGCCGGCAACCCGCATCGCCTGATCAACGCGATGGATCGCATGACCGACGCGTATCTGGACGCCAAAGCGGCCATCGAAATGGCTGCCGTCGATCTTTTGTCGCGGCATCTCGGCATTCCCGTGCATCAATACCTCGGCGGCGCCGTGAGGGACACGGTCGGCTTCAACGCGTGGATCGGTATCGTGCCCCCGGACCAGGCCGCCGCGGAGGCGCGGAAATGGTTCGACGCGGGTTTCCGCTCGGCCAAGATCAAGGTAGGCGGCAACATCCACGCCGACCGCGACCGCCTGATGGCCGTGCGTGCGGCAGTGGGTCCCGGGATGGCGCTGCGAGCGGATGCCAATGCGGGATATAGCGTGGAAGACGCAATCGCTCTCGGGCGGCTGCTCGAACCGGTGGGTTTGCAACTGCTCGAACAGCCGGTGGCCGCGGAAGATCTGGCCGGCATGGCGAAGGTGCGGCAGGCGGTCGGCATGCCGGTGATGGCCGACGAGTCGATCACCGACTATCGCAGCCTGATCGACGTGATCCGCGCCGACTGCGCCGACATCGTCAAGCTCAAGGTGATGAAGCAAGGCGGCTTGCTGCGCTGCCGCCGGATGCTGGAAAGCGCGACGGCCGCCGGTATGCCCGTGGTGATCGGTCATGGCTTCGGACTCGGAATCAATACGGTAGCCGAAATAATGCTCGCCTGCACCAGCGACAACGTGCTCGACGGGCTGGAATGCGTGGGGCCGCTCAAAACAGCGGACGACATCGTGACCGCCAAGCTCGATCTGACGGGCGGCCGCCTCGCGGTGCCGCAAGGGCCGGGGCTCGGCGTGACGATGGATGACGAGAAGGTGCGGCGCTATCTGTTCGACGCGTGACCTGCGTGCTACCTGTGATACAGGCGCGGGCGTGGCGAGCATCGAGCATGATACGCACCGCGCACCGGTCGAATCAGACGGGCTGAAGCAGTGGCGTCACCTCGTCGGCCGGGCGGCACAATTTGATGCCGCGCGGCGTACGGACGATGGGCCGGTTCATCAGCACCGGATTGGCCACCATCAGCTCGACGATGCGCGCGTCCGATAGCGACGCATCGTCGAGGCCAAGATCGGTGTAAGCCGGCTCCTGGGTACGCAACAACTCGCGCGGCGAAAGCTGCATGTCGCGCAGCATGGTGGTGAGTTCATCGCGGCTCGGCGGATGCCGCAGGTATTCGACGATGCGGGGTTCCTCGCCGCTTGCCCGAATCATGTCGAGCACCTTGCGCGACGTGCCGCAAGCCGGATTGTGAAAGATGGTGATGGTCATGGTGTCCTCGTTCAATGGAGCGTTGCACGATGACCCGAGCTTAGCGCGATTGATCGCGATCCGCTGTCAGCGCGCTGACCTGCGGCAGCGTCATGCCGGCCTGCCGGCGACAACGAATAGAACGGGTGAGCACACCCGCATGAGCCGCATTCCGGCGCGTCGTCATAACAGTTCAGGAGACACATCATGTCCGCACCAACGCCAGCAGGCACCGCGCTCAAGATCACGCCGCTTGGTGACGCCATCGGCGCGGAGATCGAAGGCGTCGATCTGGCGCGACTCGACGACGCGGCATTCGCGCAGATCGAACGCGCGTGGGCCGACCATCTCGTGCTGCGCTTTCGCCGCCAGCAACTGAGCGACCTCGATCTGATGCGATTCAGCCGCCGCTTCGGCGCACTGGACCGGGTGCCGATCCGCGCGAGCGACGTGATGGATCACACCGATCCGCGCCTCGCCATCGATCCGGAAGCACGCGAATATGTCACCATCATCTCGAACGTGAAAGTGGACGGGATGGCGATCGGCGGCCTCGGCAATTACGAGGCGCACTGGCATACCGATATGTCGTACAACGACACGCCGCCCAGCGCCAGCCTCCTGTATGGCATCGACGTGCCGCCCGCCGGCGGCGACACGTCGTTCTGCAACATGTACCTCGCGTATGAGACGCTCGACGAGGCTTCACGCGAACGCGTGCGCGGGCTCACCTGCGTGCACGACGCATCGCGCAACAGTTCGGGCGAGCTGCGCCGTGGCTTCGCCGACAACGACGACCCCACCCACACCGTCGGCGCGCGGCACCCGCTGGTGCGCGTGCATCCCGTCACCGAACGCCCGTGTCTTTTCCTCGGACGCCGCCGCAACGCGTATGTCCCGGAGTTGCCGCTCGACGAGAGCGAACGTCTTCTCGATCATCTATGGGCTCATGCGACGCAACAGCGCTTCAACTGGACGCAGCAGTGGCGGCAGCACGACCTCGTGATCTGGGACAACCGCTGCGCGATGCATCGGCGTGACGGTTTCGACGATCGTCACGACCGCGTGATGCACCGCACGCAAATCCGCGGCACCGCGCCCATGCGGTACGTCTGAGCCTGGGCGCCTGCGCCGATATCGTCACGCCGTCCGAACCGGAGCATGCGATGCGTGAATACAGTCTGAATGCAAGCCAGTCGCTGGACGCAGTGCTATCGCCGCGCCACGCCCAGACGCTATGTGCGGCAGGACAGATGCGCGAGTTCGACGCGGGGGAGTTCATCTGCCACCAGGGCGACGACGCGCGCGACGTGTATCTGCTCGCGCGCGGCGGCGTGAAGACCGTCATGCTGAATTCGGCGGGGCAGGAATCGCTATTGCGGATTCATCTGCCCGGCAGCCTGCTGGGGCTCATCGCGCTGACGACATACGGCATGCGCGACGTCAGCCTGATCGCCCTCCAGCGCTCGCATGTCGTCGTGATCGCGCGTGATGCAATGCTGCAACTGCTGCGCACCGACGGCGATTGCGCCGTTCACGTGATCCGGCTCGTGCTCGACCGGACCCGCGACCTTCATATGCGGGTGGCGGAGTTGTCGGCCAATCGCGTCGATCAGCGCCTGGCGCGCGCGCTGCTGTCGCTCAGCCGCCCCGATCCGGAAGGCGAGGCCGACGGCACGGTCGCGCTCACGCACGAAGAACTCGCGCAGTGGATCAATTGCCGCCGTCCCACGGTGACGAGTTGCATGAGCCGCTTCGCGCTCGCCGGACTCATCGACCGGTCGAAACATCGCATCGTGATCGCCGATCGCACGCGACTCATGCAACTCGTCGCCGTCTGACGCGGCCGCTCACATGCGCCGCCGATGAGGCAATAACAGGCAATACCGCGCAGAACCGGGCAGAACCCGGCAACGCCACGCAACATCGCAAAGGAGAGTCAGGTCCTTTACACGCAGGCCCTACGACATTATCCCCGACCGGTCGCCGACCAGGTCGCATACAGGGAGGAGACACCATGGATAACCAGCCGCCGTCACCCGCACTTTTGCTGGCGCGTTTGCAGCGCATTCCGACCACCTGGCATAGCTGGGTGATCGTGCTGCTCGCCGCCGGTGCACTCGTCATCGAAGCGCTCAACATCGGCAGTCTGTCGATCACGTTGCCGATCATCAGGAAGATCATGATGCTGACGCCGCGCGACACCGGCATGCTCGCCGCCTCGTCGGCGCTCGGCATCGTCGCCGGGATGATTCCCACCGGCTATATGGCGGACCGCTTCGGCCGCAAACGGCTACTGATCTTCGGCGTCGTGTGGTTCGCGGGCGGCACCGCGGTATCCGCATTCAGCCCGAACTTCGCAACGCTCGTGATTCTGCGCGGACTGACCGGCTTCGGCATGGCGCCGGCGTTCATCATGCCCTACACGCTCACTTCCGAAATCGTCTCGGCCACGACGCGCACAGCGTTCGCCGGACTGCTCGAGACAGCGCTAGGCATCGGCTATCTGCTACCGCCGATCGTCGGCATGGCGGTGATTCCGCATTTCGCGCCTGAAGTGGGCTGGCGCGTGTTCACGTTCCTGTGCGGCGTGCCCGTCGTCTACGTCGTGCTGATCTGGAAATTCCTGCCGGAGTCGCCGCGCTGGCTGCATCGCGTCGGGCGCTATCACGAGGCCGACGGCATCATCTGCCGGTTCGAGGCCACCGCGGAGCGCAAGCTCGGCGCGCGTCTGCCGTTGGCGGTGGTCGACGAGGTGACCGAGAGCGCCAGCGTGAGCGATCATGCGGCGCCGAAATTCTGGTGGTCGCTCGGCGTCGTGTGGACACCGCCGTATCTGTTCCGCACCATCGTGATGACGATCGGCGCAACGAGCCTTTTCTCGATGTTCTACATTTCGGTTAACTACCTGCCGTCGATTTTCATCGAGAAGCACGTCGTGCTCGAAAGCGCACTCTTCCTCACGCTGATCACCACGGCGACGCAGATTCCGTGGAAGATCATGAATGGCATCGCCGCCGAGCATTTCGGGCGCAAGAGAGTGTTCTTCGTCTACACGGTGCTCGCGGCGATATCGACGTATGAATTCACGTTGGCTGAAAGCACGCTGGCCATGGTGCTGTGGGGCATGGTGATGTTCTCGTCGTCGGGCGCGTCGCCGTCGTTCAAGATGTGGTACGCCGAGCAATACCCCACGCGAATCCGTGCAACCGGACAGAGCGTGGTCGAAGGGCTCGGCGGACGCTTCTTCGGCGGCGTCGTGTGGACGGCCGTATTCCCAGTGTTGCTGGCGAACGTCGGCCTGCACGTGTCGATGATGATCGGCGTCGCGATCATGATCGCCGGCATGCTGATCGTGACGATCTTCGCGCCGGAAACCGCCAAACGAACCGTGGAATCATTGGAGGCTGCGTGAACGGCGCCGATTCGATCGGCGACACCCTTCGCGGGTGACCGCCTTTGCGAGAAGCGGTTCGCGTGAGGACTCTGTGCAAACAGGCGTTACGGTCGATTTTTTCCTGCAGGTCAGGATGCGTTATTGAATCGACAGGACCGCATTCCAGGCAGTGGGCGCAGCGGAATTCTTGAGGCGGAGCTTCGCAAGGTTCAGCTGGCCTTTGCGAATGTGTTGCATCAACTCGATGCCGGCCAACGTGGCCGCCGCACTCCTGAAACGTTTGAAACCGAGCATGACATGTGTCCGGGACTTGATGTTGCGATGGCCCTGCTCGATCAAATTATGGGTATCCGTGTTCCGCGGTTGAATTGTCATCGTGCGATGCAGCAGTAGGTGCAGGGTGCGGCTCGCTGCGGATGTGTCGCGGAACGGCCCGACTGTTGCCTGACGATGCGCCGGGGGCGGTGCTCCCACTGCCGGTTTTTAGGCATCTCAAATGCAAGACGGACTTTATTCCGCGGCAGGATCGTCGAACCGTGATTTCCAGATGTCGTGACGGACTTTGCGCCTGAGCACATTCCTATGCCAAGTGCGTTTCGATTCAATGGGTTATGAGTTGCCCCTTAGACGGACTTTATTATCACGGATCAACTTACCCACATTCAGGCGCGTTTGTGTTGATATATGAACGAGCAGGCTGCGTTTGCTTAGCCGGCACATCGCGGACCATGGCTGATCGCATGGCAGAGGTCGGCTTCGCTGGGCCCTCTGTCAGTGCCGAAATCGCGGCGAGTGACCACTGCTCCGCGGAACCCGGTGCTCCTGCCACGTTCGGTTGAGCGTCCGCCTTACCCGATGCACTTGATGAGGTCTCACACCTGGCTAAGGCCAGTCAGGAGTCGGATGATCCTGAGGCCTGGTGCGCGAGCTTACCGGGCTGTCCCGCCGAAGCGATCGTTGGCGGTAACGCACTGGACGGAGAGATGACGATGTCGCAGATGGCAAAGATTCGGAGCTTCGTCGTGGTGCTTGCGCTCTTTAGCTCGGCCGCGTACGCGCAGACCACCGACTTCTGGGGAACACGTCTTCCCGATCAGCCGACGCAGTTCATTTTCGGCTATGGCTCGCTCATCAACACGTCATCGCGCGCCACCACCGCAGGCAAGCCGATTGCGGCGATTCCCGTGCGCGTCGCGGCGGCGTTCGGCTATGTGCGCAGCTGGAGCGACCGCGCATCCTCAGGGTTCACGGCGCTCGGCCTGCGGCGTCCGTTCGAGGGCGAGGCGTCGATGACGATCAATGGCGTCATCTATCCCGTTGTTGGCAACGACATGTCCGCGTTCGACGAGCGCGAGAAGGGATACGTGCGCGTCGAGGTGCCGTGGGCGCTGATCGAGGCCGTATCGTGGCAGCCGCTGCCGGCGCAGGGAACGGTTTGGGTCTACGTGCCGAAGGCCCAGAACAAAGCGCCGGGAGAAGGGCTTGCGATGCCGGACGCGAGATACCCGCTCGTCGAGTCGTATATCGATGTCGTTGTCGAAGGCGCGCTCGAGTACGGGCCGGAATTCGCGCGCGAGGTCATCGAGACGACTCGTGACTGGAGCCCCTACTGGCTCAATGACCGCACGCTCGCACGTCGGCCATGGGTGTTCAACAATCAATATGCGCAGGTCGATGCACTGCTCGCAACCTCGGCGCCTTGCTTCGCGCAGCGGGCGTTCTCCGAGGACTATGCCGCCGCGATTGCCAAACGCAAAAGCCATGCATGCAGTCTGGTGAATCACGATCGCTAGGCCACTCGCTGTCAGCTTCGGTGCCCATGTCGTGCCTGGGCCGTCGGACCGCGAAGCCGACCAGCTAGAACGAGAAGAAGAGCCAAACGGCAATGCATGGCTGCAGCACGAGGGCGTCGCCGCGCCTCGTCGGGCTCACGCGGACGACGCCATCGCTGCAGTCGACATGAGCCTGTCGGCCGACGAAATCGGGGCGCTGGAAGCACCGCACAAACAGCATCCCGTGACCGGCCACGGCTGAGCGTGCCTGAAGCGGGCAGACGCTTCAAACGAAATCTGTTCATGCGTTGCATGAAGTCTTTTCATCGTCGCAAGGCGTGGGGAGCGCATGCGACTGCACTGTGTATCGGATGAAATCCGTTCATGGCGCACATGAGAAATCACCGTTTGCGACAGGGGGCGTTCTGCCTCAGTGTGCACCCACCGCCGCACGAACCGCATCCAGTGGTCATCCCTGCCGGTCGCAACGCGAACGGTTTCTGGAAGTTCTGCCTGGTATCGACTCCGGACATATTCGCGCGCGCTCGGTCTCATCGATGCGATCGAGCGGGTACGGCGAAACGGCGGCGAGGAACTGCCTGGAGCGCGGCGAGAGCCGGGCAGGGCGGGCTCGAGACGCTCGTCGATTTTCAGACGACACGCTGATTCAGCGACGCATTTCGCGCGGCGCAGTCCGTTGTCGTGCAGTGAGTGTTGCGTCCATCCGTTCGTGCGTAACGACGTCGAGGCTTTCGCGTTGGCTTGCCGGATGTTGGGGGCGTTCGATGGCCGCGCGTTGTTGTCGAATGTGCTTGCGCCATGCGTGATGAGCGTCGGCGAAGACCGTGCGGCACCGAAAAAAACAAGGAGACAATCGATGCAACATCCCGCAGGCCGTTCCAGCCAACCGCGCCCGGACATCACCTCGCCCACCGGGCAACTGACGAAGGGCGGCGCGACATCGCAGGTCTGGTATCGCTCGCTCAATCGTCACCAGTGGAGTGCGCTGTTCGCCTCCAATCTCGGCTGGTTGTTCGACGGCTATGAAACCTACACGCTGATCCTGACGGTCGGCATCGCGCTGCGCCAGTTGCTCGACCCGGCGCTCCACACACAGATTCCGTTTTACGCGGGCCTCGTGATCGCGTTGACGCTGCTCGGCTGGGGCATCGGCGGCCTCGCGGGCGGTGTGCTGACGGACTACATCGGCCGCAAGCGCATGATGATGGTCGCGATCCTCGCCTATTCATTGACGACCGGCTTGAGCGCATTCGCGTGGGACTGGGAGTCGTTTGCGGTGCTGCGCTTTATCGTCGGCCTCGCGATGGGCTCCGAATGGGCGACAGGCACCGCCATGACCGCGGAACTGTGGCCGGATCGTCATCGCGGCAAGGGTGCGGGCCTCATGCAATGCGGGCTCGGGATGGGCTTTTTCGTTGCATCGCTGGTCTGGCTTTTCATGAGCCAGACCGGAGAACATGCGTGGCGTTACATGTACGTGCTCGGCGTACTGCCTGGTCTCGCGACGCTATGGATGCGCTCGGGTATTCCAGAGTCGGAACAATGGGAACGCGTCAATGACGACCGGCGCAGGATTCGCGCGCACAAGCGTAAGGGCGGCGCAGTGTCGGAGCGCGAAGCGGCGCTGAGCCGCTTCACGCTCGTCGATCTGTTTTCGGCGCCGACGTTGCGGCGCCGCACGTTGATTGCGGTATTCATGTCGCTGACGACGACGCTCGGCTGGTGGGGCATCTCGACCTGGGTGCCGCCGTACATCGGCGCGGTTGCCGCGCATGCGGGGCTCACACCTGCGCGTTGGGCCAGCTACGCCGGCATGACCTATAACGTCGGTGCGATTGCAGGCTATATCGGCCTGGGTTTTCTCGCCGATGCGTATGGCCGCAAACGCGTGACGTTCATGTTCTTCGGCATGGCGCTCCTGATGACGCCAGTACTTTTCCTGTGGACGCATGACATCGCGATGCTGCTGGTCGTCTCCGCCGTCACGGGCTTCTTCAGTCTCGGCCAGTACACCTGGATGCCGACGTGGTTGCCGGAGCTCTACCCGACACGGATGCGTGGCACCGCGATCGCCTTCTGTTTCAACATTCCGCGGCTATTGGCATGGTCGGGGCCGCTCGTCGCGGGCACGTTGATTACGCGCTTCGGCGGCTACGGCCACGCGGCCGTGACGGTCGGCTTTATTTATCTGATCGGTGTGGTGCTCACGCCGTTTCTGCCGGAAACCAACGGCAAGCCTCTGCCGGAGGACGTATAGCGCGACCAGGATGCGACAGGCAGAACAACAAAACGGAGACGAACGTTCGCAATGAAAAAACTGACCCTGACGATGCTCGTGGCCGGCATGCTGACAACGGGCGCGTACGCGCAAAGCAGTGTCACGCTATACGGCAGCATCGACGAAGGCATCACATACAACACCAATAACATGGGACACGGCACGGTTACGCTTGGCCCGGTTGCCGTGCCCGATTTCTACGGCCTACGCGGCGCCGAAGATCTGGGCGGTGGGCTGAGCGCGCTGTTCGCGCTGCAGAACGGCTTCAAGTCGAACACCGGGCAGGGGACGATTGCCGGTGAAATGTTCAGCCATTTCGCGTGGGTCGGCCTGTCGGACAAACGCTTCGGCACGCTGACGCTCGGTCGTCAGCTCGATCTTGCCGCCGACGCGCTGCGCGTCAATTCGAACGGTGCGCTGCAGTACTCGTTCTATCTGTTCCACCCGGCGAATCTCGACAATCTCGGTATTACCGGCGACTCGATCAACAACTCGGTCAAATACACGACCCCGACGTTCAACGGCTTCACGGCGAGCGGACTATACGGTTTCGCCGACACGAGCACGCAGCCGGGCCGAGTAGTCAGCACCGATATCGTGTATTCGCAGGGACCGTTGCGCGCGTCGTTTGTTTACAGCAGCTGGCGCAATCACGCGATCGCACTCGTGTCGGGGCTCGGCGAGAGTCCTTTTCTCGGTCAATCGCTGACGGGCGGTCAAACGTTTATTGCGCGCACTCAGGACATCTTCGGCCTGTCGGCGTTTTATAAAGCGACTTCGCATGTCGACGTGCACGGTGTGCTCACGCAAGTAAATCTGTCGACGCAGACGCACTCGACGAAAATGCGCACTGCGGAACTCGGCACGGACTATCACCTGAGCGCGGCCAATACCGTCGCGCTGGGCGGTTATCTTTCGTGGCTCGCAAGCACACGCTACGCGGAGCTTGGCATAGGGGATCTTTACGCGCTGTCGAAGCGGACCACCGTGTATGCGCAGATCACTTACCAGCACGCGAATGGCGCCGGCAATGCGGCGATGCCGTTGCTCGCGCCGTCGGACAGTCCGAATCAGACGGCGTTTCGCATCGGCTTGCATCACTTCTTCTGACTTATCACCGACCCGCGGTATTGCGTTGAAGCGAACGCCGAGGATCGAGCACGCCTCGGCGTGCTGCAACGAATGAAATCCGTTCATGGCAAACATGAGAAATCACCGTTTGCGACGGCGGATGTTGTGCCTCAGTCTGCGCTTAGGGTAGTGCTTCCGCCGCGATCCGACAGACGGGGTCCGTGTGGCGGGTCATCGAAGAAATAGTTCTCGTCGTCCACGTTCGAACGTCTGCCGATACCGATTTCGGCGGCCAGTCTACGTCCCGAATCACCGTGATACGGCGTCTCGATTGGCAACTGGATAAACAAACCGATCTGCGCGACTCGAGGTGGAAAGCGAGTACTTCAAAACGGGCGAGGAACAGACGCGTCAACGCGTCGGCCTCGAATGGATCAACCAGAACTCTGACTGGTTCTTCGCGGAGAAGAAGGGCAGTCGGGAGGACGGCTGAACAAGCGTTGACAGCGGCCGCATGGCCGCTCCAGCGCGGCAGTAAGGGAGCGTGTCGCGTGAGTGTAGACGGATTGCCGCCTGGAAACCGGCAGAAGTCGCACGGCGGTTCAGGCGAGACGCCTCTCGACATCGAAGGTGGACGGCACGGGAGGCATCGCGTCCCGCACGTTCCGCCATATCAATAGAAAGGCATGGGTGGAGGAGATATGGACGAAAAAGGAGGCGCGGCTTCGGCTCCGCGTCTGAACACGCTGGCGCGCTCGCTCGCGGCATTAACGCTGGCGGGTCTTGCCGCGAGTCCCGCATACGCGCAGAGCAACGTCACGTTGTACGGTTCTCTCGACGGCGGGTTGCGCAATCTCGTCAACGGCACCAAGTCCGGCGGCGCAGCGTTGACGATGGCGTCGAACGGCGTCTACAACTCGAACCGCTGGGGCTTTGAAGGCAAGGAAGATCTCGGCGGCGGATACTACGTGCGCTTCAATCTCGAAGCGGGCTACGTATTGTCGACAGGCGCGCTGAACAATACGAACAACCAGCTCTTCCAACGCACATCGGTGGTCGGTATCGGCGGCCCGTTCGGTCAGCTCGACATGGGGCGGCAGTTCACGGTGCAGCACTATGTGATCAAGGATTTCGAGCCGTTCGACTTCCACTACCTGGGCATTACCGAATCGACGGCGATCTCGGGCGGCGACACGGGGCGCGACAGCAATGCGATCAACTATCGCGGCATTTTCGGGCCGTGGGTGGTGCGCGGCACGTACGCGCTCGGCGGCGTGCCGGGAAGCGTCTCGGATGGCTCGACGCTGGCAGCCGGCTTGAACTATCGCACCAGCACGTTCAAGCTCGGCGCGGCCTACACGCATCGGTCCAATCCGCTGACGGCCACCTCGAGCCAGTACTTCGGCAACGATCAATATACGGCGGGCGGCGCGGTGACCGTGGGCCCTGTCGACGTGATGGGAGGCTATTCGCTTTCTCTGCAGGACGTGCCCTCCACCGTTCACAGCCAGACGCGCAACCAGTACCTGTGGGGCGGCGCGCGTTATCAGGTCACGCCGTACTTCAGCGCGACGGCTGCGTACTACGACAACAAGAACAAGACGAACGGCCTCGATGGAAGAAAGGGCGTGGCGATTCTCGGCGTCGTCTATCTGTTGTCCAAGCGCACGGAGCTATACGCGGACGTCGACTACACGCACTTTACCGGTGTGTACGTGACGAATGCGACGCTCAATCCGTCAGGGCATTCGAAGCAGACCGGCGTTTCGTTCGGTATCAATCACTGGTTCTAGCCACTGTCCTGGAAACAAGGCCGATTGGAGCGCATCGAGCATTCCAGTCGGCTTTGCTGTTTCTGACTGATGCGGACGTTCGCATGGGGCCGCGCATCGCGTTGCATCGCCACGCACGAGACGACGGGCAAACGCCAATCGTTCATCCCGCATATCAGAACAACTTATCCGCCGCCGTGCGCCGCGTGCTGCCAATGAATACTTTTCATGCACTGCATGAAAGATCGTCGTTTGCCGCCCTTTCGGCTTGCCAGCAATATCCGACAGCGGGCTCAAAAAACCCGAATTCGAACCCATCCGACAGCTGCGGAGCACGCAATGAATCAACCGGTCAATGCTGATGTCGTTTCGTCCCACGTCACCGTGCGGGACGGCACGCGTATCGGCTACAACCTCTATGGCAGAAAAGAAAACGCGGTGCGCGTCGTCCTCGTGCATTCGCTTGCGATGGACCGTCGCTTCTGGACGCCCGTCGTCGAGCGGCTGATGCCGCGCGCGTCGGTGCTCGCGATCGATGCGCGCGGTCACGGCGCGTCGGACAAACCCGCCGGTCCGTACACGGTGTCGCTATTTGCACGCGATGTGTACGACGTGATGCACGCACTGGACTTCCGCCATGCGCTGATCGCCGGTGCGTCGATGGGCGGCTGCGTCGCACTCGAATTCGCGGCAACCTACGCCGAGGCGATCGCCGCGGGCCTGATCGATACGACTGCCTGGTACGGCGAAACCGCGCCGCAGGATTGGGACCTACGTGCCACCAAGGCGGAAGCGGGCGGCCTGCCGCCGCTGGTCGAATTTCAGACGACCCGCTGGTTCAGCGACGCGTTTCGCGCCGCGCGCCCGGACGTCGTGCAGCAGTGCGTCGATACGTTCCTGCGCAACGATATCGCCGCGTTCGCCGCGACGGGCCGCATGCTCGGCGCGTTCGATGGCCGCGCGCTGATGCGCGACGTCACGGTGCCGGCGTGCGTGATCGTCGGCGAAGAGGACTATGCGGCGACGCCCGCGATGGCGCGCGCGCTGCATGCGGGCATCGCCGGTTCGACCTTCACTGAAATTCCGGCGGCACGGCATCTGACGCCGCTCGAAACGCCGGACATCGTCGCGCGTGAACTGCATACGCTGCTCGACCGCGCCGGCTGCGCAAAATAAAAGGAGTGCCCTAGATGATTCCATTTGAGCTCGCGAGGCCCCGCTCGCTCAGTGAAGCGATCGCGCTGCTGGATCCGGAAGATCCGGACATCCGCCCGATGGGCGGCGGTACGGCAGTGATGTTGATGATGAAGGCGGGCGTGCTGCGCCCGACGCGCCTTGTGAGCCTCGGCGATATCGAGCCGCGCTACGCGCAGGTGCGCATCGGCCAGAACGGCGAGTTGCGTATCGGCGGACTGACCCGGCTCGCGACGCTCGAACACTCGCCGCTCGTGAAGGAAGGCTGGCCGCTGCTGTCGCGCACGTTGCGCACGCTGTCGAACGTGCGCGTGCGCAACGTCGCGACGATCGGCGGCAATCTCGCTCACGCCGATCCGCACATGGACATGCCGCCCGTGCTGAGTTCGCTCGGCGCGAGCGCGACGATTTCGGGGCCGGCCGGCGAGCGCAGCGTGCCGGTCGAGGCGTTGTGCACGGGTTATTACGAAACCGTGCTGGCGCGCGACGAACTGATTTCCGAAGTGATCGTGCCGCCGCAGGCGGGACGACCCGGTGCCTACATGAAGGTGACAACGCGCGCGGCGCACGACTGGCCCGCGCTCGGCGTCGCCGTCATGCTCGACATGGACGGACCGCGGATCGGCAATGCGAGCGTGATCGTCGGCGCGGCAACCGATCGTCCGACGCGGCTCACGCAAGCCGAAGCGCTGCTGCGCGGCGCGTCGCCCGACGATGCGGCGGTGTTGCGCGACGCGGGCGAAGCGGGTGCGGCGCAGCTCGACATCGTCGGCGATCCCCATGGTTCGGCCAGCTACAAAAAACAACTGCTGAGGGTCTATCTGGGCCGCGCGGTACGCACGGCGCTCGCCACGGCGAACGGCAGCACGATGCCATTCGAGGGGCACGCATAATGAAAATCGAAACGAAGCTGGAAGAACAGCCAGCACCGAAGCAGGTGGGCCGTGCGTTGAACCGGCTCGAAGCGCGCTCGAAAGTGACGGGGCGCGCGGAGTACATCCACAATCTCGTGCTGCCGCGGATGCTGTACGGCAAGATTTTTCGCAGCACCGTCGCACACGGCAGGATCGTCAGCATCGATACCAGCGCCGCGCGCGAGCTCGAAGGCGTATTCGCGGTCTATACCGGCGAAGACATCAGGAAGGTGATTCCCGAGCCGTACTACGGCCCCGCGTTTCACGACCAGCCGATTCTCGCGCTGGATAAGGTCCGCTATATCGGCGAGCCGGTCGCCGTCGTACTCGCTTCCGATCCGCACGTCGCCGAAGAGGCGACACATCTGATCATGGCCGAGTACGATGAAATGCCGGCCGTGTTCAACGAGGTCGAGGCCGCGAAATCCGACGTGCTCGTGCACGACGTTCTGCGGCCCGCTGGCACGTTTCCCGATCTCAAGCATCTGGCCGGACGCAAGGGTACCAACGTGGCGCTCGATTTCCAGTTGCGCCGCGGCGACGTCGACGCGGCCTTCGCGAGTGCCGCGCACGTTTTCGAGGATACCTTCACGACGCAGCAGGTCATGCATACACCGCTCGAACCGATGGTGTCGCTGGCGGAGCCCGACCTCGGCACGGGCATGCTGACCGTGCACACGGCGTCGCAAAGTCCGTCGTTCGTGCGGATCGAAATCGCGCGCCTGCTCGGCTGGGACGAAAACCGCGTGCGCGTGAAATCGGCGCTGCTCGGCGGCGGCTTCGGCGCGAAGCTGTACATCAAGCTCGAAGCGCTGGTCGTTGCGCTTGCGCTGCTGTCGCGGCGTCCGGTCAAGGTGTCGCTGACGATGGAGGAGCAGTTCTTCACGATCACCAAGCACGCGACGACGTTCCGCATGAAAACCGCCGTCGACGCGGCCGGCCGCATCACCGCGCGCAAGTGCGACGTGTGGTGGAACGGCGGCGCGTATGCGGATATCGGTCCGCGCGTTACGCAGAAGTCAGGCTTCACCGCATCGGGCCCGTACGACATCGACAACGTGTCGATCGATTCGTATCAGGTGTACACGAATCTGCCGCCCGCGGGCGCGTTTCGCGGCTTCGGCATTCCGCAGATGGTGTGGGCGTACGAAAGCCATGCGGACATGGTCTCGCGCGCGCTCGGCATCGATCCGCTCGAATTCCGCCGCCGCAACATTTTGCGCGAGGGCCGTCCGCACCCGACCGGCACGACGATGCACGACGCCGCGGTCGACCTCGTGCTCGAACGCGTCGCACAGCGCATGAACTGGGACGCACCGTTCGAGCGCGGCGCGGGCACGCTGCGGCGCGGGCGTGGCATCGGTATCGGCTTCAAGGCGGTGGTTGCGCCCACCACGTCGGTCGCGATGGTCAGTCTCGCGGGCGACGGCAGTTGCACCGTGTATTCGAGCACGGTCGATATGGGGCAGGCCTCGGAGACCGCGATCGCGCTGATGGCCGGCGACGTGCTGGGGATTCCCGCCGAACGTATCAAGGTCATGCGTCCCGATACGGACGTCACGCCCTACGACATGGCGACGCTCGGCTCGCGCTCGACGTTCCATATGGGCCACGCGGTGCGCCTCGCCGCCGAGGATGCGAACCGCAAGATCGCCGAACTCGCGAACGAATTGGGCGTGCCGCCGGTGCCCGCGATGCGCGCGGGCGAGCTGCTGCGCCGCAAGTACGGGATGCAGGCCGGCAATATCGTCGGCATCGGCAGCTTTATTCCGAGCTACCAGTCGCCGGCATATGAGACGGGCCATTCGGAGAACATCACGCCGAACTGGATGGTGGGCGGCTGCGGCGTCGAAGTCGAAGTGGATACGGAGACGGGCCAGTTCCGCGTGCTGCGCTTCGAGAACGTCGTCGATTGCGGCACGCCGATCAATCCGAAGGTCGTCGATACGCAGATTTCAGGCGCGGCCATCATGCAGCTCGGCATCTCGCTGTTCGAGCGCATGGAGTTCGACGAAGTCGGGCAGCTGCGCAACGCATCGTTCGCCGAGTACAAGATTCCCGGCATCCATGACATTCCGTCGACGATCGGCCGCGAAACCGTCGAGTCCGTGCAGAGCAACGGCCCGTTCGGTGCGAAGGGCGTCGGAGAGAGCGCAACGTTCGGCGTGGCGTCCGCGATTGCCGAAGCGATCGAAGATGCCGTCGGCGTGCGGCTCAAGTCTTTGCCGTTGACGCCCGAGAGCGTCTACCGCGCGCTGTGCGCCGCGCGCAATGAACCGCTATCCGAGGAGTAACCGATGAGTGCCACTTCCATCACGATTCATTTCACGCTCAATGGCGAACGCGTGAGCGCGCCGATCGAGCCGCATCAAACGATTCTCGAAGTGCTGCGTCAGCACTTTGCGCTTTACGGCGCGCGCGAAAGCTGCGGACAGGGACTGTGCGGATGCTGCACGGTGATCGTCAACGGCCAGAGCGTGTCGGGGTGCCTGTTTCTCGCGGCGATGGCCGACGGCGGCGAGGTCAGCACCGTCGAAGGTCTCGACGCGAACGGCGAACTCGACGTCGTGCAGCAGGCGTTTATCGAATGCGGCGCGTTTCAGTGCGGTTTTTGCACATCCGGTTTCATTCTGATGAGCCGCCAGTTGCTCGATCGCAATCCGGACCCGACCGAAGCGGAGATCAAACATTTCCTCGCGGGCAATCTGTGCCGTTGCGGCGCCTATCCCGAGATCATCGAAGCGGTGAAGCTCGCCGCGCAAATGCGCAAGTCCGCCGCGGCCGTTGTTGCCTAACGCCGTCTAACGTTTTGACAGGTCACGATCGATGAACTTCATTTTCACCGCCAACGCGCCCGCCCCGGGCGGTCACTATTCGCAAGCCGTGCAGGCCGGCGGCTTTACGTTCGTGTCGGGCATGCTGCCCGGGCCGGGCGTCGCCACTGACGGTCCCGACAACTTCGAGCGCCAGGTGCGAGCGACGCTGGCGCACTGCGAAAACGTTCTGAAGGAAGCGGGCTGCGCATTGACCGACGTCGTGCAGTGCACGGCCTATATCGTCGATGTAAAGAACTGGCCGGAATTCAACCGGCTCTATGCGGACCATTTCGGCGCTCACCAACCCGCGCGCGCGGTCGTACCGGTGCCGGAGTTGCATCACGGCTTTCTCGTCGAGTTGCAAATGGTGGCCCATCGGGACGTGTAAAAGCGGGATAGGTAATGCCTGGATGCGAGAGCCTGAGAGAAACTGGCGTTACGGGAGTCGGGTTGAAATGCGGGTGGAAACACCCCCTTGAACAGCAGGCCGAAAAACACACTGAAAAAAACGGTCTGAAATCGCAACTGCCGCGAAACCGGGGTGAACCGCGGCAAGCTGCGCCCGACTACTCGCACTCCGGCTCGGACAGATCGGGCCGCGAGTTGACGATCTTCCACCACTGCTGACGCAGCGCATCGCGCAGCACCTTGCCGCGCGCACTACGCGGCAGCGCCGCGACCACATAGACTTCCTTCGGAGTTTTCTCGCGCGGCAGATGCTCGCTGCAATGCGCGCGCAATGCCTGTCCATCGGGGATCGTGCCCGGTTGCGCGACCACGAAGCACACGGTTTCCTGCCCGTACAACGGGTCCGGTACGCCGAGCGCCGCGACGTCCTGCACCTGCGGATGCATGCGCAGTACGTCTTCGATTTCCTGCGGCATGATCTTCACACCGCCGCGAATCACGAGGTCGTCCATGCGTGCCGCCATGCGTACGAAGCCGTCCGTGTCGCGCGCGGCAATGTCGCGTGTGAATAGCGGCTTGCCGCGGATCGGCAGCAGCGTGCCGTCGCGTTGCAACACGCCCAGCGCGAGCTTCGCGCCGTCGACGACTACCTGGCCTTCGGCGTCGGGGCCGCAAGGCACGCCTTCGGAATCGACGATATCGAAGACGATGTGCCCGGCTGGATAGCCCACGGTGCCGGTCCTGCGCCGCTGCAGACGGTTGCCGCACATCCACCCGGCTTCCGACGATCCATACAGATTCAGGATGCGGATGCCGTACAGCTTTTCGAAGCGCTGCCACTGAACCGGAGATAGAGGTGCCGTGCTGCAGGTCATTGCGCGCAACGACGCGAACGTGCCGGCGCGCACATCGAGCGGCGCCTCGATCAGCATGTTGAGCACGGTCGGTACGCCGGCGCACACGCTGATGCGCTGGCCCTGAATCCAGTCGCCGAAGCGGCTGCGCGAGAACCGCCTGGCGACGCACAGGGTCGAGCCGAGCTGAAGGAACGGGATGAAGCTCAGTATCTGCGCCGAGTACCAGTCGAACGAGCGGTATTCGAGCATGCGGTCCTCGCGCGTGAGACCGAGCAGGTCGATGCTGTCGAGCCCGTTGAGCCAGTAGCACGCGTGATCGTAGACGATGATCTTTGGAATGCCGGTCGTGCCCGACGTGCAGCACATCGACGCGATATCGCCGATGTCGGAGATCGTCGCGCTGTCCGGCAGCGGCCACGTGTCGCGCAAAGCATCGCCGGTGTGCGCGTCGACGCTGATCAGGTCGGCGGCCGCGTCGGCACTCGCGTGCTGCGCCGGCGATGTCCACGAAACGAAGCGCACCACGGGCACGTCCGCATGCGCGGCGGCGGCCGATGCTTCGGCGGGCACCACGATCAGCTTCGGCCGGATCGTGTCGAGCAGTTTGCGTGTCGTCTCGCGCCCTACGAAGGGAACGTCGAGCGGACACACGATGGCGCCGATACGCCACGCGCCGAGCCATAGCAGCAGTTTGTCAGGCGTATCGCAGTCGGCGAGCACGACGCGCTCGCCCTTCGCGAGACCGTGTCGCAGCAGCTGACGCGCGATCGTATCGACCGCTTGCGCGAGCTCTTCGAACGTCATGCCGATCTCGCGATCGACGTCGACGATTGCGGGCTTGTCGGGTGTCTCCCGCCGGTGCTGTTCGAGCAGAGCCGAGGCGGTGCGCCAGGCCGGGTCGGCTACCGGGTGATGGGCGCTCGACATGAATTCAGCAAAGCGCCGGCACCGCCGGCGCCGCCGCGTGGCGCGCGAGGCCGCCGGTCTCGTGAGCGCCGTTTTCGCGGAGACGCGCAAGCGCCCATTCGCGGAACAGCTCGACTTTCTTCGTACGCGCCTTGTCGTGCGGCGACGAAATGAAATACGCGGAACTGGACGGCACGCGCATCTCGAACGGCGCAACGAGCGCGCCGCTCGCGAGATCGCCGTTGACGAGCGGTGTGCGGCCGATCGCGATGCCCACACCATTGACGGCCGCGGCGAGCGACGTCAATTGCAGATGAAATACCGATTCACTGGCGAATTCAACGGGCTCGCGCACTGCTGCTTCGAGCCATGCGGGCCAATCATCCTGGTACATCGAATAGAAATAGGTGCGAATCTGGCGCATGCGCGCGAGGCCTTCCGCGACCGAGTCGAACTTACCTGCCTGTTCGAGCACGGCCGGCGCGCACACGGGAAAAAACTCCTCGCCATGCAGCCGGTCGGAGCGCGCCGATGCCCATCGTCCCGAACCGTAGCGGATCGCTACGTCGTAGCTGTTGCGGTCGAACTCGTTGAACGTCGAACTGGTTGCGACGTGCACCGTGATTTCAGGGTGAGCGTTCTGGAATTCCGGCAGCGCGGGGATCAGGCACTTGACCGCGTATGTGGGCAGGCACGTGACCGTAAGCACCGTGCTCGGTTTCTTCTTGCGCGCATGCGCGGTTGCGATGGACAGCAGATTGATTGCCTCGTGCACGGAATCGAGATACTCGCGCGCGGCCGGTGTCAGCGTCAGCACATTGCGACGCCGCACGAACAGTTTGACTTCGAGCCGTTCTTCGAGCGTTTTGATCTGATGACTGATGGCGGTTTGAGTCAGTTCGAGTTCCTGTGCCGCGCGGGTGAAGCTCAGGTGCCGCGAAGCGGCCTCGAACGCAAGCAAGCTCTGCAGAGAGGGTATGTAAGGTCTCATCTAGATGTCAGCGCGATGCAAGGTCACCGGGTAACGGATTGTAGCGGGTTTCATCGAGGTATTTTCGATGCTCGCACGTTCATGCGAAGTCCGCGGCGGCCGACGCGGATAGCAGCACGGATGCCCGGATGATCGGCTGCTTGTGGGCTGCGCGGAAATGAAACTTTCTCATGTCCAGCATGAGAAAAGTTAGTTTGCGTGGGGCGAAAGCGCTCATGCACTCTTGGTCCGGTCAAGCTCGGTCCAATGAAGCGAAGCGTCCCTTATCGACGCCGATGAATCAATTATTACAAACCCGGAACTTCGAATGTCCAACAAGATAAAGGTCGGTATGCCACTCGTCGAAATGCAGGGCGACGAGATGGCGCGGATCATGTGGGAATGGGTGCGCGATCGGCTGATCCTGCCGTTCGTCGATGTCGAACTCGTGCAGTTCGATCTCGGCATCGAGAACCGCGAGCGCACCGACGACAAGGTCACCCATGAGGCCGCGCAAGCCGCGAAAACATATGGCGTAGCGCTCAAATGTTCGACCATTACGCCGGATCGCGCGCGCCAGCAGGAATTCGGTCTGACGCGTCTTTATCCGTCGCCGAACGGCACCATTCGCAATGCGCTCGACGGTACGCTGTTCCGCGAGCCGCTGATCTGCGCGAACGTGCCGCGCGGCGTCGCGCATTGGGACCGGCCGGTCGTGATCGCGCGTCATGCTTTCGGCGAGCAGTATCGCGCGAAGGAAATCGTCGTTGACCGGCCGGGCACGGTCAAGCTCGTTTTCGAGCCCGAGGACGGTGGCGAGCCGATCGTGCAGAACGTTCACGCGTTCTCCGGCAATGGCGTCGCGCTCGGCATTTTCAACACTGACGAATCGATCCGCGGCTTCGCGCGCGCCTGCCTGAACTTCGGCCTGCAGCGTGGCTATCCGGTCTACTTTTCACACAAGGCGACCGTGCTGAAGCAGTACGACGGGCGCTTCATGGAGATTTTCGCCGAGGAGTTCGAAGCGTTCGAAGATGCGTATCGCGCGGCGGGGCTTGTCTACGAAGCACGGCTCATCGACGACATGGTGGCCTTCAGCCTGAAGTCGACGGGCGGCTATCTATGGGCCTGCAAAAATTACGACGGCGACGTGCAGTCGGACTATCTCGCCCAGGGCTACGGCTCGCCCGGGCTCATGACCTCGGTGCTGATGTCGCCCGACGGCCGTTATGTTCTGACGGAAACGGCGCATGGCACGGCGGTGCGGCACTACCGGCAGTTTCGCGACGGCGAGCCCACGTCGAGCAATCCTCTTGCGACGATCGTCGCGTGGACCCGTGCCCTTGCGCAACGCGGCCGCTTCGACGGCACGCCCGAGGTCGAGCGGTTCGCGGCGCTGCTCGAGCGCACCTGCATCGAACTCGTCGAAGCCGGCACGATGACGCGCGATCTCGCGCGTCTGATCGGCCCTCGGCAAACGTATGTGAGCGCGGAAGAATTCGTCGCACAGGCGGCGCAAGCGATGCGCGTTCGCGTCGCCTGAATGCGATCGCGTGGGGAGAAAAAAACGATGAACATCGATGTGCTGGAAAATCCGTTTCTCGCGGGCCTCGGCATGACGCGCACAGGTTGGCGCGAGGGCTATGCGGAATTCCGGCTGGATCTGCAACCCGGATTACTGAATCGTCAGCGCGTACTGCAAGGCGGCGTGGTGGCCACGCTGCTCGATGCCGCATGTGGATACGCCGGTCTGTATAGCGCCGATCCGCAACGGCCGATTCACGGCGTGACCTTGTCACTGACGTTGAGCTTTCTCGACAAGGGGGTCGGCGAGACCCTGATCGGCAAAGGCTTTCTCGAACGCAAAGGGCGCTCCATTTTTTTTGCGCGCGGCGAAGCATGGATCGATTCGAAGACGCTGATCGCAACCGCACAGGGCACGTTCAAATACGCGGGCGGCTACGGCCGGCGCGAGCCGACGGGTGCGGCCGGCGGCGAACTCGATTGATGAGGACCGACA
This sequence comes from Paraburkholderia sp. ZP32-5, assembly GCF_021390495.1. Taxonomy (NCBI): domain Bacteria; kingdom Pseudomonadati; phylum Pseudomonadota; class Betaproteobacteria; order Burkholderiales; family Burkholderiaceae; genus Paraburkholderia; species Paraburkholderia sp. ZP32-5. The sequence goes on from NZ_JAJEJP010000002.1 coordinate 193,699, forward strand.
TCGTAACGAAGCCGACGGAGCATCGCATGAATCCTCTTCATCCCTGATATGAACGATGGTCGTTTGCGCGGACTCGTATGTTGCCTCAATGTTTCGATCAAGCAGCGGTTGAGCGTTAACCTGTAAGCCCCCTATGGGTCCGGAACCGTTCGCGAATAGCAAAAGCTACAGGAGACATACCAAGTGACAAAGAGTTCGACCACTCATTCGCTGGATCTGCGCGCATGGCTCGACGAAGCACGCGCTCTCGGCGAACTCACCGATGTAGCGGGGGCCGACTGGAACCTCGAATTGGGCGCGATCAGTGAGCTGAACGTGAAGAAGGAGCGGTCCGCCGCGCTACTGTTCGACGAGATTCCCGGATATCCGGCCGGGCATCGCGTGTTGACGTGCAGCACGGCGAGCCCCGCGCGACTGTCCTCGATTTTGCGCGTCGGTCACCAGGCCACCCATCGCGCGCTCGTGGAAACGCTGCGCGGGAAACCGAAGCAATGGCAGGCACGCGCGCCCGAATACGCGCCGGTGACAGTCGCGAGCGGCCCGGTGTTCGACAACATCCAGTCCGGCGCCGACGTGGATCTGTTCGCGTTTCCCGCGCCGCTATGGCACGAGAAGGACGGCGGCCGCTACATCGGCACGGGCTGCATGGTCGTCACGAAGGACCTCGACTCCGACTGGATCAACGTCGGCACTTATCGCGTGATGATCCACGACCGCAATCATGTCGGCCTCGACATGATTCCCGGCAAGCACGGCGCAATCCAGTACGACAAGCATATGAAGGCGGGCAAGCCGTTTCCGGTTTCGATCGTGATCGGCTGCGATCCGCTCGGCTATCTGATCTCGGGTATCGAAGTGCCGTTCGGCATGTGCGAGTACAACTACATCGGCGCGATTCTGAACCAGCCCGTCTCGGTGGTGAAGGGGCAACTGACGGATCTGCCGTTTCCGGCCGCCGCCGAGATCGTCATCGAAGGCTATGCGCATCCGGGCGACGTCAAAATCGAAGGACCGTTCGGCGAATTTCACGGCTACTACCCGGGCAAGGCGGAGACCGCGCCGGTCGTCACGGTCGAGCGCATCTACTATCGCAACAACCCGATCATCATGGGCAGCCCGCCGGCGAAGCCGCCTAACGACTATTCGTATTCGAAGGCGGTGATGCGCTCGGCGTTGCTCGTCGATGCGCTGCAGGCCGCGGGCGTGCCGGACGTTGCCGGCGTGTGGGCGCATGAAATCGGCGGCGCGCGCATGTTCAACGTCGTGTCGATCCGCCAGCGCTACGCGGGCCATGCGCGGCAGGCGGCGCACATTCTGAGCCAGTGTGGCGTGGGCGCGTACATGTCGCGCTATTCGATCGTCGTCGACGAAGACATCGACCCCGCGAACCTGCAGGAAGTGATGTGGGCGGTCGCGACGCGCACCGATCCCGACATCGACATCGATATCGTCAAACGCGGCATGGGGTCGAAGAACGACCCGATGTCGATCGCGAATCCGTACAAGGCGCCGTTCAATTCGAAAGCGATTATCGACGCATGCCGGCCGTTCGATTTTCTTCAGGAGTTTCCACAAGTCGCGGAAGCCAGCAAGGAATTGCAGCAGAAGACCCGCGCGAAGTGGGAACACATCCTCGGCTGACACGTTAGCGCGCGAAGCCGCGTGAGTGCGCGCGGCCGACAAGGAGAATGACAGATGGAACTCACAGGCGAACAGATTTTGCCGTTGCCGCGCGAACGCGTATGGGCCGCGTTGAACGACCCCGACATCCTGAAGGCCTCGGTGCCGGGCTGCGAGTCGTTCGAACGCATCGACGACAATCAGTTTCAGATGGTGATGGCCGCGAGCGTCGGCCCGATCAAGGCGCGCTTCAAGGGCAAGATGGTGCTGACTGATTTGCAGCCGCCGCAGTCGTATTCGATGACCTTCGAGGGGTCGGGCGGCGCGGCCGGCTTCGGCAAGGGCGGTGCGCATGTCGATCTGCTGACCGACATCGGCGGCGGCACGCGGCTCGTTTATCGCTCGCACGCGCAGGTGGGCGGCCGTCTCGCGCAGGTCGGCGCGCGCCTGATCGACGGTGTCGCGCGGAAAATGGCCGAGGACTTTTTCGGCCGCTTCACGGCGGCCGTGGTCGGACCGCAGGAGGCTGCCGCGGGCGGTGCTGAACAGGCGGCTGCGGACACTTCGGGCGCCCCCCATGCCACCTATGCCGCCCGGCCGGCGAATACCTCGCATGCCGCCACCGGTGCGACCGCCGCGCAACCGGCCGCCAGCCTCGGGCACGCTGCTTCCGCTCAAACGGCGGCTGCGGCAACGAACGCGGGCCTTGGTGCAATCCGGGGATGGGCCATGGGCGCGGTCGTCCTCGTTGCATTGATCGCCGCATACGCATTGCACGCATCGCACTAACAACAACGATGGGCAGAGGAGACGACAATGCAGGAAGGCAATGCATTGCATGGAGCGGTAACCCAGGAGTCCGCGCAAGCCGCGGCAGTGCAGGCCGGCATGAGTGCGGTCGATGAGGCGAGCACGGCATTGATCCGGCGTATCGAGAGCGTTCCGTTCTCGCGATGGCATACGAAGGCGCGCCTCATTGTCGGCAGCGCGACGTTCTTCGATGCGTTCGACGCGCTATCGATCGCTTTCGTGCTGCCGGTACTGATCGGACTGTGGCATATCCAGCCGCTCGAGATCGGCGTGCTGATCGGCGCAAGCTATGTCGGGCAGTTTATCGGCGCGCTGATATTCGGCTGGTACGCCGAGCGGCGCGGCCGCATTCGCAGTGTCACGATCGCGATCGCGATCATGTCGGTGATGAGCATGGGTTGCGCACTGAGCGGCAGTTTCGCGATGCTGCTCGCGTGCCGGTTCATTCAGGGCATCGGTGTCGGCGGCGAGATGCCTGTTGCCGCAACCTATATCAGCGAGCTGTCGAGCGCGCGCGGCCGCGGCAAATACTTTCTGCTGTACGAGCTGATTTTCCCGGTCGGTCTGATGGCGACGGGACAACTCGGCGCATGGCTCGTGCCCGTCGTCGGGTGGAAGATCATGTTCTGGATCGGCATGGGACCGGGCCTGCTGATCGCGCTGCTCGTGGCCCGTTTGCCGGAGTCGCCGCGCTGGCTCATTTCGAAAGGCCGCCTCGCCGAAGCCGAAGCCGTGGTGCGGGACCTCGAGGCGAGCACCGACCGCCGCATCGCGCCGGGCACGCAAACGAAGCCGCCAACCCGTGTCGCCACGAATGCACGCGCGGGCTGGCGCGAGCTGCTGTCGCCGTTCTACCGTGGCCGCACGTTCGTGGTGTGGGCGCTGTGGGCGAGCGCGTTTTTCATCGCGAACAGTCTCAACAACTGGCTGCCGACGTTGTATCGCTCGGTCTATCACCTGCCGTTGCAGACGGCGCTGCGTGCCGCGTCGATGACCAATGTCGCGCAGGTCGCGTTGCTGCTGATCTGTGCGTATGTGATCGATCGGGTCGGGCGCCGGAGCTGGACGTTGTGCGCGTTCTGTGTCGCCGCGGTGCTGTTCGCGTGCCTCGGCCTGTTCGCCGCGCACGACGTATGGAGTGCCATCGTGCTCGGCACGCTGAGCTACGGTGTGGTCGGCTCGATTGCGGCGGTGCTGTATCTGTACACGCCCGAGGTTTATCCGACGCGAATGCGCGCGACCAGTACCGGGCTCGCGACGTCATGGCTGCGTTTGGCGTCCGCGGTGGGGCCATCGCTCGCGGGATTGCTGCTGCACAGGCACGGCATCAGTTCCGTGTTCGTGATGTTCGCCGTGGTGGCCGTGTTCGGCGCACTGTGCTCGATGAAGATGACGCAGACGCACGAGCGAAGCCTCGAGGAGATCGCACCGTGACGGCCGTAATGGCCGTTGGGCCTGGTCCCGATTTCAGTCCTTCTGTTGGCAAGCGAAGCCGGTTCAACTGGCACGACGGGATTGGGAACTGTTTGTAAGCGATCTTGGATTCGTCGATTGGGCAAAGGCTAGCGGACGAATAAATCTCAGTCCGGGACCGTAAGAGTCCATTTTTCGGATTTGACTGCCCGAATTGTTCAAACAAGAATATTGTTGCGACACGCGCGGCGGCCGGTTGCCGCGCGCGATCAACGCGTGCCCTTGCGCTTACTTCTCTTCGGGCGTGCCGGCGAGCGCCCATTCTCCGTCACGCAGACGGCATACGACGCCTTCCTCGCTCAGCGCGTTCAGTTCAAACGCGATTTCGCGGCCGTCCTGACTGCCGAGCGCGACCATGAGCTCCATGAAGAACAGCGGGCCGGCCGCCAGCGCTTCACGAACGCTTCCAAAGCGCTTCTCGCCTGGCTGCGTGGCGAAGCGCGGCGCGAGTGCACGCCGGGTTTCGATCGTCGCGGGGCGACCGTACGGGGCGGTCAGATCGAAACCGACCTTCGCGATATTGCCGTGATCGCCGGCGGTCGGATCCATGTAGAACGGTGCAAATCCTTCAAGCACGACGATGTCCTGGTCGCTGCGAAAACGCGTCGACATCGCCCATTCGATCTGTTCGTTCGAGAAGACATCGACATCGTCGTCAACGACGTAGATGTATTTGAGCCGAGGGATCGACGCCAGCGCGGATATCACGAGCCGCGCCTGACCGGGGGTGCCGCGCCTGAGCGCCACGCGCGCGCTTTGGCGGCCATTGGTACCCGGCACCGCGCAAACCGCGGCGGGTTCGATATTCGCAGCGCGCAACAGACGCCAAATCTGCAATTCCGAATTGAGGCCGCCAAGATTCGCCGACTCGGTCCAGCTCAGGTGGCGGCCGCTGTGGCGCACGGTCTGGTGCAGCATGTCCTTGCGCATCGTGATCGCGGTGACGTGGAATACCGGATCCATGTGCACCGGGCCGTAGTAGCCGTAGAACTCGCCGTAGGGGCCTTCTTTCTCGCGATACCCGAGTTCGTCGAAATAGCCTTCGACGATCATTTCGGCGTCGGCCGGCGCGAGCACGCCGTTCGTCAGGCCGCGGACCATCGGTACGGACTCGCCGCGCAACGTGCCGACAAGACCGAACTCATCGACTGGAATTCTCAAACCCGCAGCCAGATAGTCGAGCGGATGGGAGCCGATCACGAAGCTTGCCGGCAGCTTTTCGCCGCGCTCCACGCAGGCGAGGTAAGTGCGCTTCAGATCGGATGGTTGGGACAGGTTCGCGCGCATCGTAGTCTTGCTGCGGAACATCAGCCGCCGGCACCCGACGTTGGTGCGCCCGGTCGCCGGGTCCACGCTGTAATCGATGCCCGACGAAATGTAGGGCGCGCCGTCATACTCGTGCTGAAGATGGAAAGGCAGCTTCAGCAGGTCGATCTCGTCGCCGGTCTTGACGACCTGGTGCACGGGTGCGCTCGCCGAGTCGACCTCGACGACCTTCTGAGGATTCGCCATACGCCGTGTGTATTCGTCGATGAGCTCGCTCTCGTCGACGCCGAAGGCCATTGCGAGCCGCTTGCGGCTGCCGGAAACGGCCGCGATCATTTCGAACTTCTCGTCGCCGACCTGCCTGAACAGCGAGGCCTTCGACGTTTCATCGACTCGTGCACTAAGATCGGCGAGCGAAACCGGCGCGTCATGAATGGCGACTTCGCCAGCCTCGATCAGCTTTTCGACGAAGCGGCGCAGACGGAATTTATCGAAGTCGAATTGAGGTGTGTGGTTGCTCATTGCTGGTCCTTGGTTGCGTGATCTTGCTGCTTGAGCATTTCGTTCGAGGAGTTGATGGTCGCGTGCAGGTTCTGCGCGAAGTCCACTGCGCCACGCATCGGCATGTCCGGCGCGGAGCGCAGATATTCCTTGACTCCCATGAGGGCAGCGCGCGGCGTCTTCAGCATGGCCGTCGTCAGCGTTTCGCAGGCCGCTTCGAGCCCGGCGTCGGGCACGACTTCGCTGACGACGCCATAGGTCCGGGCCGTCGCCGCATCGATCTCGCGGTTCGAATAGACGAGATAAGCGAGTTCCTTGGCCGACATGCGATCGATCAACGCCGACATCACCATCGTCGGCAGGATGTTGTGGGCCATCTCGGGGATCTGGAACGTCGCGCTGCTTGCCGCCAGCGTGATGTCGCACAGCCCCGCGATCGCATAGCCGAAACCATGCGCGCGGCCGCGCACCACGCCGATCACCGGTACCGGGCTCGCGCGGAAAGCGTCGTAGCAGCGGAAAATGACCTCGGTCTTGCGCCGCCGATCGAGCGCCTGCGGCTGGACGCCGCTACGTTTGCCCATCGACATCCGGCCGCTGCAGAAATCGCCGCCCGCCCCGGTCAGCACGACGAGGTCGGCTTCGTCCGCGGCCGCATCGAGCAGGTCCGCCAGTTCGCGGGCCATGTCGTCGGAGACAGCGTTGCCGTGCTCCTCGTTGTCGATGATCAATGTGAGGCAACGCCCCTGTAGGTTCCGAGTAATTCTGCCGCTCATCAATGTGCTCCTGCCGGTTCAATGTTCTTGCGGTGCTCGCGCGCATCGCGGATTGCTTTCCAGACCCGCTCGGGGGTCGCCGGCATCTCGACGTGCGTAACGCCAAACTCGGCGAGCGCGTCGACGATCGCGTTGATGACCACGCCGAGCGCCGGCGTCGTGCCGCCTTCTCCGCCGGCCCGTACACCGAGCGGATTGGTGGGTGACAGCGTTTCGCTGATCTCGGTGGTGAAGTCCGGCAGATCGGATGCGCGCGGGATTGCGTAGTCCATGAACGAGCCCGACAGCAACTGTCCGCTGCCGGCTTCGTAAAAGCATTGTTCGAGCAATGCCTGACCCACGCCCTGAGCGATGCCGCCATGCGCCTGGCCGTGCAGGATCAGCGGATTGATCGCCTGGCCCACGTCGTCGACGGCGACGTAGTCGACGAGTTCGACCGTTCCCGTATCGGGGTCGACTTCGACCTCGCAAACGTGGCTGCCGAACGGATAGCCGGCCACCTGAACCGTCTCGTCGGACACCGCGGCGAGCGGTCCACGCAGATCGTCGGGCAGTGAGCTGTCGGGTGCGTTCGCCGCCGCGGCAATCTCGAAGATGTCGAAACGCCGCGATCCTTCAGGACCGCCGAAGCGGCCATTCTCGAAGCTCACGGCCGCCGGGTCGGATAACCCGAGCAGATGGGTGGCGATGCGGGTGGCCCTCGCAAGCAGCGACTCGCTTGCCTTGCCGATCACGATACCGGCCAGACGCATCGAACGGCCGGACTGCGACCCGCCGCCGGCCTGCACGATGTCCGTGTCGCCGGTGATGATGCGCACCTGTTCGATGGGCACCTTGAACCATTCGGTGATCAGTTGCGCGAAGCTCGTCTCGTGGCCCTGACCGCTCGACAGCGTGCCGATTACGACATCGACGTGGCCGTCTGGCTGCACCGTGACTTCGGCGCGCTCGCGCGGCATGCCGGAAGTGATTTCGACATAGTTGGCCACGCCGATGCCACGGCATTTGCCGCGGCTGCGTGCTTCGGCCCGGCGCGCCGGGAAGCTGTTCCAGTTGCCGAGCTCGAGCGCGCGCTCCATGACCCGAGGGTACTCGCCGCTGTCGTAGGTCAAGCCAAGCGGATTTGCATATGGGAAGCGATCCGGCTGGATCAGATTGCGACGGCGCAGCGCAACGCGGTCGAAACCATGTTCGCGCGCAGCCATGTCGATCAGCCGTTCGATCACGAACATCGCTTCGGGACGGCCGGCGCTGCGGTACGAGTTCGTCGACGGCGTGTTGCTATTGACCGCGCGCCCGCGAAAGCTCGCGCACGGGATGTCGTACACGCTGCTCATCAGGCCGATGCCCTTCGTCAGCGGAACGAACGACACCGTGTGCGCGCCGACGTTGCTCAGATTCGAGCCGCGCAGAGCGAGGAAGCGTCCGTCTTCGTCGAGTGCGATCTCGGCCTCGACATACAGATCGCGCCCCTGATAGTCGCTCAGGAACGCTTCCTGGCGCTCGCAGTTCCAGTGCACCGGCCGCCCGACCCGGCGCGATGCCCACGCAATCACCGCAAACTCGGGATAAAAGGCATTGCGAGTGCCGAAATTGCCGCCGATGTCGCGTGCGACGACTCGCACCATCGGCTCGTCGATACCAAGGATATGAGCCAGCTCGCGCTTCTGGCGGACCACGTTGCCGCTGCCGGCGAATAGCGTATAGCGGCCGGTTTGCGCGTCGTAGCTACCGAGCGCCGCGCGTGGTTCCATCGGCACGCCGGTCAGCCGTTGAATCCACGTGCTGATCGACGTGACATGGACGGCCCGGGCGAACGCGGCATCCGTTGCCTGTGCGTCGCCGATGCGGGCGTCGAGCGAGACATTGGCATGCTCGTCCCACACACGCGGCGCGTCGGGCGCGGCGGCTGCCACCGTGCCGGTCACCGCCGGCAGCGCTTCGTAGTCGATGGCGACCAGCTCGGCGGCATCTTTCGCGATCGCCACCGTGTCCGCGATCACGACCGCCACCGCCTCGCCGACGAAGCGCGCGCGGTCCGCGGGCAGCGGCAGGTGTGGCGAGATGAACTTGTCCGTACCGTCGCTGTTGGTGAGTTTGACGTCGGCGTGATGGCCGAGCACGGGCCGGTGCGGCAACGACTTAAGCCCGTCTGCCTCGACGTCCTTGCCGGTGAGCACGGCGAGCACGCCTTCGAGCGCGAGCGCGGCCGACGGATCGATCGACACGATCTTCGCGTGCGCATGCGGCGAGCGGACGAAATACGCGTGGACCTGGTCAGGCAGGCTGATGTCGTTGCTGAAGCAACCCTGGCCCTGAATCAGGCGCAGGTCTTCGCGGCGCTGTACCGGCTGGCCGATACCGTCGCGGATGGATCGGGACTTGCTCAAGAGAGACCTCTGCTTGTCTGGATGCGCGCCTCTTGCCGCGTGCTCGGTGGCTGCCGGCTGCACATCATCAGCAGCACGGCGAACATAGCGAGCAACATCGGCGCGGCGGCGCAATAGAAGATGGTGCTGAGCGGCCAGTGACTGCCGATCATGCGGCCGCCGAGGAACGGCCCGACGACCGACAACAGACGCGCGACGCCGAATGCCCAGCTCGACCCGGTTGCACGGATACGGGTCGGATAGAGCGTCGCGGACAATGCGCCGAGTGTCATTTGCGAGCCGATCACCGCGAAACCGCCGATGAAGATCGTGACCATCAGGCCTGCTTGAGAGGCACCGGCCTGGCTGATCATCGCGATGCCGGCGCAGCCGAGCGCGAAGACCGCGGCGAGCACCTTGTAGTAGCCGAAGCGGTCCGCGAAGACCCCCATTAGCGCGATGCCGATGAAGCCGCCGAATTGCAGCATCGTCGCGGTGCGCAGTGCCTGTGGAACCGGCAGGCCGGTCTGGATCACGAGCGACGGCAGCCAGTTGTTCATAAAGTTCAGCACGACGAGATTCATGAACAGGCACGTCCACAGCAGCAGCGTGATGCGCGCGCGGTTCTCCGTGAATAGTTCACGCACATGCGAGAACGTGCCGTTCTTGCCGGTGTCACGGCCGGTTGTCAGCATCATGAAGCGCGGTTCCGCGGGCAACGGCACTGCTGGCGCTATCTTGCGGATGATCGCGGCGATGCGTGCGTGCTCGTTTCGCAGCGTGAGGAAGCGGATCGATTCGGGCATCCAGACCAGCAGCGCGAACCCTAGCAGCAGCGGCAATACCGCACCGACATAGAACACGGACGCCCAGCCGAAACGCGGCACGATATGAATCGACAGGAACCCGCCGGATGCCGCGCCCACCGCATAGCCGCAGGTCATGATCGTGACCATCTTGGCGCGATGCCTGAGCGGCGCGTATTCGTTGCAGAGTACGACGACCAGTGGAATGACGGAGCCGAGCATCAGGCCAATGCCGAAACGCAGCACCGCGAGTTCGGAAATGGTCGTGGCCTGCGCGAGCAGAAGGGAGAAGGCCGCAAAGCACAGCACGGTGAAAAGCAGCGTCTTGACGCGACCGAAGCGGTCGCCGAATGGGCCGATGACGATACTGCCGAGGCCGACGCCGAAAACCCCCGCGCTGAACACCGGACCGAGTGCGCCCGCACCCAGATGCCAGGCGGATTTGAGCGCGGGTGCCACGTATCCGATCATCTGGTTGTCGAAGCCGTCGAGCATCAGCGTAATCGCACCTAGCAGCGCAACGCGGATCTGCAACCAGCTGATTTTGTGATTGTCGATGATCTCGACGACGTTGATGGGTTCAGTCATGCCGTGTCTCCTTGCGGCGCATTGCCATGCTCGCGCTTTATCGGCTTTATCCGTACGTTCACTGCGGCTCACTGCTGGCGACAGGTTTCCACAGCTTACCTTGCGTCGATGTAATTCGCTTAGCGAATTACGATGCGCACTGCAAATTTTAAGGCGCTACTGAGGAGGCTGTCAACGCAAAACTGGCCGGTCGTCTGCATTGGCTGCGGAGGCCGTCGACGCGTCGTTGCGCATGTCGTTGACAACGAATTTGGCGACACTTTACTATTTGCAGTGCGTTATTATATTTGCAATGCAAATTACTGGAGGCAGTCAATGAAAGTAGCGGATGCAGTGATACGGGACCTCGTGATGGCCAATCACATCCTGGCCAACGAGAACATCGTCGATGCATATGGTCACGTCAGCGTTCGTCATCCGGATGATCCGCAGCGCTTCCTGCTCTCGTGCTCGCGCAGTCCCGAATTCGTGGAAGCCGACGACATTCTCGAATTCGGACTCGACGGAGAGCCGATCGTCGCCGGCGGCAAGAAGCCGTATCTCGAACGGTTCATTCACGCAGGCGTCTATGCCGCGCGGCCCGACGTGAATGCGGTCATTCACAGTCATGCCGCGGAAGTACTGCCTTTCACGATCAGTTCCCGGCCGCTGCAGCCGGTGCTCAACACCGCGTCCGGAATCGGCGAAAACGTGCCGGTGTGGGACATTCGCGATAACTTCGGCGATACCAACATCCTCGTCGAAAGCATCGAGCAGGCCGGCGACCTTGCGCAAACGCTGGCCGGCAATAGCGTCACGCTGATGCGCGGGCACGGATTCACGGCGGTCGGGCGCACGCTGGTCGAAGTGGTGAAGCTCGCCATCTATCTGCCGCTCAACGCCCGAGTGATGCAGGCAGCCCTCGCGCTCGGCGGCGACATCAAGCCGTTGTCGGCGGGAGAAATTGCGATTCGACACCAGACGCCGATCGACTCGCCGGCTTACACCCGCGCGTGGGAATACTGGACCAATCGCGTCAAATACGCCCGAGCGGGAGGCTGCGACTGCTGCGGTGACAATCGGGATGCACACGGCAAGCAGGGAAGCTAAGCGATGCACAAAGACTGGATCGAACTGCCGAAGTCCGGCGACTTCGGCATGGATGCTTACCGCGTCGCGCCGGCCGGTGATGCGGCGCGGCCGACGGTCATCGTTCTGCACGAAATTTTCGGCGTGAATGAGTCGATGCGCGACGTTGCGCAGATGCTCGCAGACGAAGGTTTCGAAGTACTGGTTCCCGATTTGTTCTGGCGTGACGCGCCGCGTATTTCGCTCGGTTACGTCGAGCCGGACCGGACCAGGGCCGGCGAGCTGCTGCGCAATTTCGACACCGATCTCGGGCTGGCCGATATCGGCCAGCTTGTCGAATGGCTGAAGCAACGGCACGGTGCCGCGCATCCTGTTGCAGCGATCGGCTTTTGCATCGGCGGGAAACTCGCGACCCTGCTGGGAGCGCGCGGAGTGATCGATGCGGGTGTGTCGTTTTACGGCATCCAGCTGAACGATTACGTCGACGAAATCGCCAACGCGAAGTCGCCTGTGCTGCTTCATTTCGGCGGCGAGGATGCGCAGATTCCGCTTGAACTCGTCAATCGGATCGAAGCGGCGTCAGAGCCGAATCGGCGGGTCGACGTTCGTGTGTATCCGGACGCCAAACACGGTTTCTTCAACCCGACTCGCGCCGAGCGCCATCACGCGCAAGCGGCGTCGCAGGCGGGCAGCAGCACACTAAAGCTGCTGCGCGAAGTGCTGGATCTGCCTGCGGCATCGTGATCGTCCGACGTTGTTGTGATGACGTAAAAAGGGCGGCTTACTAAATGAAGCCGCCCTTTAACGTCTAACGCGCGTTATCGAACGCAGAACAAGCTCAAGCGTTAGCGATATCGACCGCGCGTTTCGCCATCACGCCGACGAGGTGTGCGCGGTAGGCGGCGCCTGCATGCATGTCATCGTTCATGAGATCGGCCGGTGTGTCGACACCGTCGAGCGCCGACGCGCTGAACGAACCGGCGAGTGCTTCTTCGAACGCGAGATGGCGGAATACGCCGTCCTGGCCCGCGCCCGTCACGGCAACGCGTACGCCCGTCGCGCTCTTTGCGACGAAGACTCCGACCATTGCATAGCGTGACGCCGGGTTTGGAAACTTCACATACGCAGCGCGTTCGACGATGGGAAGCCGGATCTCGGTGATCAGCTCGCCTTGCTCGAGCGCGGTGGTGAACATCCCCTGAAAATAGTCGTCCGCGGCGATCTCGCGCCGATCCGTTCTGACGGTTGCGCCGAGCGCCAGCACGGCCGACGGATAACAGGCGGACGGGTCGTCATTCGCAAGCGAACCGCCGATGGTGCCGCGATAGCGGACCTGCCGGTCGCCGATGTGGCCGGCGAGCCAGGCGAGTGCCGGAATGGCCTCGCGGACGATCGGCGAGGCCGCCACCACGCCATGCGGCGTCATGCCGCCGATCACCAGCGTGTCGCCGTCGCGGCGAATATAGGACAGACCCAGACCGCTCAGGTCCACGACGACGGATGGCTGGCTGAACCGTTGCTTCAGCACCGGGATATAGGTCATGCCGCCAGCCAGCGCTTTGGCTGTGTCATCGTCCGAAAGCATCTTGACCGCCTCATCGAGTGCGGATGGCTTCACATATTCGAAATCGTACATATCCGCCTCGAGCTATTCGGCAGGGTGTGCCATGTCGGCATGCACGAGCGGCCAGGCCGCCTCGATCGCCTTGACGATGTTGTGATAGCCGGTACAGCGGCACAGGTTGCCCTCCATCGCATGGCGGATCTGCTCCGTCGTCAGGCCATCCGGATGAGTTTCGACCAGATTGATCGCGCTCATCATCATGCCGGGGGTGCAGAACCCGCACTGCAACGCGTGATGTTGGCGAAACATTTCCTGCATCGGGTGCAGCGTGCCGTCGCGCGAGGTCAGCCCCTCGACGGTCCTGATCGTGGCGCCGTCGGCCTGAACGGCCAGGAACGTGCAGGACTTCACCGACTTGCCGTCGACCTCGACGGTGCAGCAGCCGCATTGGCTGGTGTCGCAACCGACGTGCGTGCCGGTCAGCCCCAACTGGTCGCGCAGCAGTTCGACCAGCAGTGTCCGGCCCTCCACCTCAACCGATGACGGGCGTCCATTCACCGTGATGGAAATTTGACGCATGTGCTCCTCCTATGTGCGACATGGCGGGACGGAGATCGAATTGCCCCGGGTCGCTTGATTTGCGAATTAATTTGCAAAGCGGATAACAAAACGCATAGCAAATAGTATCGATTGAGGAATGCATCGCTGTCAATGACGAGAACCCGACCGTCGACGCGCGAGCTCGAACTGCGCACGACAAGTTGACAACACCGTTTGTCGTCCATAAACTTGTTGCGAATCACTATTCGCATAGTGAATAAACGCGATATCGCGCAGCGTGATCGTCCATTGGTTCCTGCTCGATTTTCCGCGTGGTGGGTAAGGATTTCGAAGCGCATACCGCTTCGACCGGGCTTGTCGTGCAAAGCGGGAAGCCGATGCAATGCAACTACGAATCGAACACACATGACAGTCAAATCGGACTTATTGGAATGCGAAGTTCTGGTCATCGGCGCCGGACCAGTCGGGCTCGCACTGGCAGGAGACCTCGGCTGGCGCGGTCGGAAATGCATCGTCGTCGATCGTGGCGATGGTTCGGTGTTTCAACCGAAGATGGATCTCGTCGGCATTCGCACGATGGAGTTTTGCCGCCGCTGGGGAATCGTCGGCGACGTGGAGAACAGCCCCTACGATCGCGACTATCCGCAAGACAACGTGTACCTGACGACGCTGAACGGCTACGAGCTGGGTCGTCAGCCGATGCCGTCGATGCGCGATGAGCTGCCGCCGCCCGAAAGTCCGCAGAAGCGCGAACGTTGTCCGCAGAACATGTTCGATCCGGTTCTGCGCAAGTTCGCGGAATCGCAGTCGGGCGTCGAACTGTTGTACGGGCACGAGTATCTGTCCTTCAACGAGAGCGGCGACGGCGTGACGGCGAAAGTCGTACGGCAGTCGGATAACCATGAGTTCGAAATCCGCGCGCGCTATCTGGTCGGCTGCGACGGAGGCCGAAGCGCGGTGCGCGCGCAACTAGGCATTGGCATGAAGGGGCGAGGCGTGCTGACTTACACGACCAATGTCATCTTCCGCTGCCCCGAATTCAACAGCCTGCACGACAAGGCGCCAGGCTACCGCTACATGTTCGTCGACGCCACCGGCGTGTGGGCGACCATCGTGGCGATCAACGGCAAGGATTGCTGGCGCATGTCGATCGTCGGCAATGCGGACGAGCGCAAGCGCTACACCAACGACGAACTCGCGGGCTTCGCGTGCCGCGCGCTCGGCCGCGAGTTCGAGCCGGAGATACTGAGCGTGCTGAACTGGACGCGCGAGGAACTGGTCGCGGAGCAGTACGGAAGTGGCTGCGTCTTCATCTGCGGCGATGCGTGTCATCTGACGTCGCCGACCGGCGGCCTCGGCATGAATACCGGTATTGGCGATGCGGTCGATCTGTCGTGGAAACTCGATGCTGCGTTGCAGGGGTGGGGCGGTCCGGCGCTATTCGACGCATATGGAATCGAGCGCAAGCCGATCGCCGAACGCATCACGCGCTTCTCGACGGGCAACCTGGAAACGATGAAGCGGGTCAGCAACAGCCACCGGCTCGAAGAAGACAGCGAGAGCGGCGCGGCCGAGCGCAGCGAGGTCGGACATGCGCTCAGCGAAGGCCTCAAACGCGAGTGGCACTCGCTGAACATGCACCTCGGCAACCGCTATGTCGATTCGCCGGTGTGCGTTTATTCCGAGCGTGAAGACCGCGAGCAGATCGCCGCCGAATATGAAGACGGCGTCAATTACCGGCCGACCGCGCGTCCCGGCTGTCGCGCGCCTCATGCGTGGCTGGCCGACGGCCGCTCGACGCTCGATCTGTTCGGCCGGAGCTATGTGCTGCTGAGCTTTGGTCCCGACGACGACGTGTCCCGCTTTGCCGCCGCGGCGCGCGATGTGGGCGTGCCGCTGGTGCTTCATGCGATCGACGAACCGGCAGTGGCCGCTCTCTATGAAAAGCGTCACGTGCTCGTGCGTCCGGACGGACACGTCGCATGGCGCGGCGATGAAATTCCCGTCGAGCCGATGGGGCTTCTGGCAACGATTTCTGGAAAAAAGGAATAACAATGAAACTGTTCCGTTTCGACGATGGCCGGATTGGCATGCAAGCCGGCGACGAGAGCTTCGATATCACCGATGCGCTGGGTATCGATACAACGATGTGGCCGCCGGTGCAGATGGTGCAGGTCATACGCCAATTGAGCGAAGCGGCGCCGGCCGTGCTCGACCATCCGAAGACGCGCCGCATCGATCTGGCCGCGGTGCGTTTGCTGGTGCCGATCGAATGGCCGAACAAGCTGCTCGCGATGCCGGTCAACTACATGGCGCATGGCGCCGAAATGAACTCGCCCAACCGCGCCGATCTGAATGGCTTTTTCCTGAAGGCGAACTCGTCGCTGTCGGGGCCGAACGATCCCGTCGTGCTGCCCGATCTGCCGGGTCGCGAAATCCATCACGAGTGCGAGCTCGGCATCGTGATCGGCAAGGGCGGCCGCAACATCAGCCGTGACGATGCGTACAAGCATGTTTTCGGCTACGCGTGTCTGATCGACATGGTGGTGCGCGGCAAGGAAGAGCGTGTGATGCGTAAGTCGTACGACACGTTCTGCCCATTCGGACCGTGGATCGTCAGCGCGGACGAAGTGCCCGATCCGGCCAACCTGCAAACCCGGCTGTGGATCAACGACGAACTGCGGCAGGACTCGAACACGAAGGATCTGATCGTCGATATCCCCGGCATGATCGAGCTGATCTCGCGCGTCGCTACGCTGCATCCGGGCGACATCATCGCGGCCGGCACGCCGGCGGGTGTCGGTCCTGTCAAGCGCGGCGATCGCATGCGCATTGCGATCGATCACGTCGGTGAAATGACGCTGGACGTGCGCTAAACAACCGTCGCAGAGCAGGAGCTCGACATGGATTTCAAAGGATCGGAGACGATCAAGGCGCCGCGCAGCCTCGTGTGGAAGTGTTTGAACGACCCGGAGGTGCTGAAGAATTGCGTGCCCGGCTGTCAATCGTTCACCGCGGATGGCGACGATGCGTTTCTCGCGACGGTTACGGTCTCGGTCGGGCCCGTCAAGGCCAACTTCAAGGGCACACTGACATTGTCCGATCGGGTCGAGCCGGAGGGATACCGGATCGTCGGCAAGGGCGAGGGAGGAATCGCCGGCTTCGGCAAGATGAACGCGGAGGTCGCGTTGGCGGACGCCGGCGAAGACACGGTGCTGTCGTATGTTGCGTACGCGGAGGTGGGCGGCAAGCTGGCGCAGATCGGCACGCGGCTTGTCTCTTCCGTCGCGAACAAACTGGCCGCCAGCTTTTTTCAGCGCTTCAACGATAACGTCAGCGCGCTTGCCGCACCACGGTAACGCAGCGTGACGCCGCGGCGCGGCACAGCCGTATGGAGGCCACGCTCGATCATATGGCTATCGAGCGTGGCACCCGGCGCTTACTTCATCGCATCCAGCGCGGATGCGAATCGCGCCGCGAGCCGCTTCAACTCGTTGCCCACCTTGACGAGGGTTTCGTCATCGAACACGAGGCTGATACCGCCCGCGCTGAGCGACAGCAGCACGTCGCCGTTCGACGACATCACCGGTACCGCGACGGCGTTGATCTGCGCGTGAAGCGATCCCTTGTTGACGATGTAGCCGGTGCGCTTGTACTGGGTGATCGATTGCTTGATCTTCGGCAGCAGCGTGGTCCACTGCTTCTTCTCGATTTCCTGAAGCTCCTTGAAGACTTTTTCGCGTTCGTCTTCGGGCAGTCCGGCAAGGTACGCCCAGCCGGTTGCCGACGACGACAGCGGCACGCGCGAGCCCACTTCCAGATCGCGCAGGATGATCTGCGAACCCTGCATGCGCTGCATGTAGACCATGTAGTACCCGTCACGCATGCCGAGAGACACCGCGCACTGGTAGCGGCTCGCGAGCGCCTGCATGTCGTCTCGTGCCAACTCGGCGATCGGCAGGCTCGCGATCGCGCCCTGCCCGAGACCCAGCACCGAAATCCCCGGGCGCAACCTGCCGCCGCGGTCGGTCTGCACCAGATAACCCTCCTGGATCAGCGTGTAGCAAAGCCGCCAGACGGTTGGCTGCGCAAGGCCGGTCATCCGCGCGATATCGGCGGTGCCGAGCGCCGGCGTCGCGCGAGTGAAGCATCGCAGCACGTCGAGGCCTCTGGCCAGTGCGGTCACGAACTGACGGTCTCTGTCCGGGGCGTCATCGCCAGGCGTGCTAGTGGTCTTTTTTTTCGGTGTTTTTCGTTCGGTCAATTTAGCGATCCTCTGGTGTGCGAAAACGTGTCGACCGGCGGGCGCCGTCAGAGCGCGGAGCACGGCTTCATTGCAGTTACTGGTAGGCCTTTTTATTAGCCATACCGAACTATGAACCGCGGGTGCGAAGCCATGCGCAATGACGGCGTCCTCCTGCGGTCAGTCTGTGTCGCCGGCGGAGTCGGGGCGTGTTTTCACGGCGAGGATAGCGTATTCGCAGAGTGAATTGAAGGGCATTCGATCTTTTAGTGCCGATAGCGAAGGCCTGCTTGCTTCGCGTGTCCGTGATCGACGCGTCAGTTGATGCATGGCGAATCCGCCAAAACAAATTGACACGTTAATTGAAAACTATATAATTTGCTGTACAGATTTCAATTTGCATAGCGAATTGACGGGGCAGAGCGATATGAAGTGATGCCGCCGGGAATCTCGCGCGGCACGATGGCCCCGCGCAACGTCCGTTTTTCGCTTTCCACCGAAAGGATGATGTCGATGCCGCAACCCGAGCATGCCGAAGTCGATTTCGATTCAGCGCAGGATCTGCCCGCATTGCATGCGCTGCTCGATCACGTGCAG
Source organism: Paraburkholderia sp. ZP32-5 (assembly GCF_021390495.1). Classification (NCBI taxonomy): domain Bacteria; kingdom Pseudomonadati; phylum Pseudomonadota; class Betaproteobacteria; order Burkholderiales; family Burkholderiaceae; genus Paraburkholderia; species Paraburkholderia sp. ZP32-5. The sequence goes on from NZ_JAJEJP010000002.1 coordinate 211,941, forward strand.
ATGAAGAACGGATGGGCCAAGCCCACGCCTTCGTTGTACCCGCAGCCGAAGCAGATATTCGTACCCGCGCATTGGCGTTATCGCGATGCGCGGGCCGCGCTGCACGCGGCGGGGCGCCTGGTCGGTACTGAGTGGGCCGAGCGCCGCAACCTGATCATGGCCAACCCGATTCCGGGCAACGACTATGCGACGGTGCGCACGCTGGTAGGCGCGTATCAGATGATCAAGGGACATGAATCGGCACGCAGCCACCGGCACACGCCGAACGCGATGCGTATCGTGCTGGAAGGTGCGCCGAACATGTACACAATCGTCGACGGCGTAAAGATTCCGATGCAGGCCGGCGACATTCTGCTGACACCGAACGGCAGTTACCACGGGCACTTCAGCGAATCGGACCAGGAGGGCTACTGGATCGACTTTCTGGACGCACCGCTGGTCCAGCATCTCGGCCCGATGTTTTTCGAGGTTCATCCCGACGCGCTGGAAAAAAGCGAGCGTGTCGACGCGCATTCGCCAATGCGCTTCGCGTACTCGGACTATCGGCCGCGGCTCATCGAATCAGCCGAGATCGCGCCGGGCGTACGCAGTCTGAAGCTCGGACCGCCGACACTCGTCACGTTCGACCGCGTCGTGTTGCATCTAGGCGCCGGTGCGCATTGGCGCTGCGCGCGAACCACGGCAAACCGGATCTTCACGGTGATCGAAGGCGAGGGCGTGACGCGCGTCGAAGGCCGCGAATTTCATTGGCGTACCGGCGACATGATTGCGTTGCCGTCCTGGTACGAATACAGCATCGATGCCAACACCGATGCGATGCTGCTGCGCGTGTCGGACGAACCGCTGATGAGCATGCTCGACTGGTATCGAGTGGACGGATCTGCCCGGTAATCGCATCGGGTTCGATGTCGTGCATCGCTATTGCGCCATAACAATTTCGACATACGGATCAATAGCGGATGTGAGGAAGAAGACGTGCGCTATCGCAACGCACGGCACCTGTCAGGGTGCGAAGAATTAGAAAAATGGAGACTAACTTGGAAAAGAAGTTGACTAGAGCCGCCTGCGCGGCGGCCCTCGCCATTGCGTCGATCCATGCCAATGCCCAAAGCAGTGTCACGATTTTCGGTTTGCTGGATGTCGGCGTGACCTACACCAGCAATATGGGCGGTCATTCGGCGTTGCAGTTCAAGGATGGGCAGAATTCCCCGAACATCTGGGGTTTAACGGGTACCGAGGATATCGGCGGCGGGTGGAAAACCATCTTCATGTTGCGCGACCAGATCGTCATCGGCACAGGCTCCATCCTGTCGGGCCAGGACCTTTGGTCGAAGACCGCCTATGTCGGCATGAAAAACGATCGCTACGGTACTGTGACGCTCGGTGAGCAGTACGACTTCATGCGCGACATGGTGAAGGATTCGCCAGCCGAAATATCCGGACACCTTTATATGTATCCTGGCGGCATGTTCACGGGGCTCGCCATCCCCGGTAACCCATCGGGCAGCTTCGACTGGAGCCGACTGACCGGCACGCCGATCGCCAATTCGGTCAGATATGAATCGCCGAAGTTCGGCGGCCTTCATTTCGGCGCAATGTATGGATTCGGTAACGTCGCGGGCTCGATCGGCGCGGGCAACGGTTCGAGTTTCTTTACCAGCTATCAGCACGGCACGTTCTCGGCCGACGCCGCCTACACGACCACCAAGCATATCGGTACGATGGGCGGCCCGGACGTCACGATCCGCAATGCGGCTGTCGGTTCGCGCTACACGTGGGGCCCGGTCTTCATGACGGCGCTGGTCACGACGGTGCGCAATGTCGCCAACGGTGCGGCCGCGGCATCATACTCGGCCGGCGCGATGTATCACTACACCCCGATGTGGTCGTTCGGCTTCAGCTACATGTATCAGAAGGGCAACGGTGAGCTCAAGAACCAGCATTCGAACGAGATAGCCAGCATCGCCGATTACGCGCTATCCAAACGCACGTCGGTCTATGCGATCGGCGCGTATCAGCGTGCAAACGACGGAGCCCATGCCAACATCAACGGACTGCTCGGTGCCACCGCGGCATCGAGCGGACCGAATCAGGCGGTATTTCGTATTGGCCTGCACACGCGTTTCTGACATGGAAAGCCAATGAACGGCACGGCAACGCGACGCATCGTCGTCGGCATTACCGGTGCGTCAGGTGTCGCATACGGGATTCGAGCGCTCGAGGTGCTCAGACAGGCCGGGATCGAGACGCATCTGATCCTAAGTAAGGCAGCCGAACTGACGATGACGTACGAGACGGATTTCAAGTCCGCCGACGTACGGGGGATGGCGTCCGTGTGCTACTCGTCCGGCGACATCGGCGCGGCGATTTCGTCGGGTTCTTTCCGGACGATGGGCATGCTGATCGTCCCCTGTTCGGTCAGAACCATGAGCGAAATAGCAACCGGCGTGACGGGGGCGCTGATGAGCCGCGCGGCCGACGTTGTATTGAAAGAGCGCCGCCGGCTCGTGCTCGGCGTGCGAGAAACACCGCTGCATAGCGGCCATCTGCGTACCTTGCTACAACTGTCCGACATGGGGGCGGTGATCGCACCGCTCGTGCCGGCGTTCTATTCGCGCCCGCGCTCACTGGAGGCGCTGGTAGACCATACAGTGGGACGCCTGCTTGATCTGTTCGATATCGATACCGACATCGTGAGGCGGTGGAAGCAGGAATAGCGTGGCAATTCCCGTCGCAATTTCTTCAGAAAACTATCGTAGTGAGCTTTTGCTTCCTGTAGAGGATGTTTAGTTGGTTTGCTCCGCACCCTCGTCGACTCGAAATCTTCACTCGAACCATCATGCCGGGCGACCGCAATACGTAGTCGGTTATGCCTGGCATTCGTGCTGACGTCTCGAGTCCTCCGAAAGGGGCTGGTTGCCGCGGCATATTCCGTGGCACGTTGCCGAGCATCAGATCGCAGCGCTCAACGCACCCGACGGCATTGCTCCAGATCGAGACGAGCAGGGCGTGCCTCGTCGTCGACCGGAAAACGTGGCGCATGGAAGCGCCAATCACCAGCGTGCGGCTGTGGTTCCCCGATGATCTGCAGCGCCTGTTCGCGCGTTTCACGCCGGCCGGTGCCGCACCGCGTGCGCCCGCCTTCGACGTGAAAGCGGGCTAGCGCAGTTGCGTTTTCGGCGACAAGCGCTGCAATCCGGGGAATGCCACCGTGACGGCGCAGCGTTAAAGCGGGCGGCAATCGTCAAGTCACATACAGGCCAACCGATGCGATCTGATGAATTTCCCGGATACGCGCTTTGGGGCCATGCAATCGTGCAGCAGTAAGGCACCCTTCAACCGACTCCGATGCCGGCACCAGCTCAAGTATCAGGATTCGCCGCGACGAAACTCTGGAACGCACCGTAAGTCGGCTGGATTGGTACCAGACTGTCCGTGACGATACCGTACGTGGTGTCACCGCTATCCAACTCGTAGTACATCACCGACTGAATCGCATTGGTCTTACGTGCCGCATAGAATTCGCCGAGTTGCTGCGTGACGTAGCTCGCGCGGAACGCTTCGGTATTCTCAGGGCTCGCGTTCCACTCGGAGATGATGAACGGCACGCCATAACGCGCCTTGCAGTAGATCGGCAGGTTGAAGCCTGGACTCGCGCCGTCCGTACCCAGATCGAAGATATCGCCATACGGCTGATAGTTGTGCCACGTCGTGATGTCCCAGCGCACCTTTGGATAACCGCTCGTTCCATCCGGTTGCAGGCCATCCCAGAGCATGTCGGAAGCGCCGACATCGTTCACGCAGAAGTTGATGCCGCATTTGGCATTCGGCTGCACGGACTTCACACCATCGATCATGCCGCGCATCGCGCCGCGCATGATCGGCCAGTTCGCGTTATTGAAGTCGCCGCGGCCCGTGCCGGCCGTTGCCGAATTCAGGATGATCGCGCTGTCGCGGGTCAGTTCATTGCCGCACTCGTACATCGTGACGCCATACGGTGCCAGTGCCGTGGCAATCGCCGCGGCTCCCGCGAATGAAGCCTGATAGGCCGCCGATTCACTCGTGTACAGGTTGTTGTTTGCGTCACGCAGCCCATACTCGACGAGCGGGAAAAGCGTCATTCCAGCGGATTTGAAAGCGCTTGCGAGCGCCACCAACGAGTTCAACTGAACCGGCGTGTTGACGCAGCCGACGCGATACGTTGTGCACCCGAGCGCGCGCAACGCGCCGACAACCTGAGCGGGCGTAAACGGATAGTTGTAGTGTCCGTTGATGCCGTAGAACCCACCCGGCGTCGCCGCCGAGGCGATACGCGGGTCCGTACACGGTAACCAGTTGCCGTTGCAACTCAGCACAGAGAACTGTCCACTCGTGCTCGACTGAAAGATCATGCCGCCATACCACAACAGCAGGCTCACGTTGGAGGAGGACGGATCCTTGACCTTGTTCTTGTAGATAGAGCCGTTCGACAGCGTCCAGATGTTGCTGGATTTGTCGATGATGTACGCGGCAGGCGGAATCATCGTGCCATCTGCCGAAGTGCCGCCGAGGCGCGGATCGATACACGACGTCCACCCCGACCCAAGCCACTGATAGAAATCGCCGCCGGTGTTTTCCTGGTACACGCTGCCGTTGTACCAGAGCAGCATCGCGACGTTATACGAGCCGGCGTCTTTGACGCCGTTCCTGTAGATATATCCGTTGGACGTCGTCCACACAGTGCCCGCGGCGTCGACGATGGACGTCGCCGGCGGGGTTGTCGTGCCGTTGGCCGAAACGGTGCTGTTGGGCGAAGCGAGGCGAGGATCGACAGCGGCTGTCCATCCCGTCCCGAGCCACTTATAGAAATCCCCGCTCGTGTTCTGCTGATAGACGCTGTTGTTGTACCAGAGCAGCAGCGCAACGTTGTACGAGCCGGCGTCTTTGACGCCGTTCCTGTAGATATACCCGCTGGTGGTCATCCACACATTGCCGCTGGCGTCGACAATGGAGGCCGCAGGCGGAGTTGTCGTGCCGTTGGCCGACGTGGCCCCGAGGCAGGGATTGGAAGCCCCTGTCCACCCCGAGCCGATCCACTGATAGAAATCCCCGCTAGTGTTCCGCTGATAGACGCTGCCGTTGTACCAGAGCAGCATCGCGACGTTGTACGAGCCGGGATCTTTTGTGCCGTTCTTGTAGATATACCCGTTGGCGGTCGTCCACACACCTCCGGAGTTATCGACTATCGCGGACGCCGGCGGGGTTGTCGTGCCGTTGGCCGAAACCGAGCCGCTGGCCGAAGCGAGGCGCGGATCGACAGACTGGTTCCACCCCGACCCGAACCACTGAAAGAACTGCCCGCTCGTGTTCTTCTGGTAGACGCTGCCGTTGTACCAGAGCAGCATCGTGACGTTATACGAGCCGGAATCCTTTGTCCCGTTCCGGTAGATAAATCCGTTGGCGGTCGTCCACACCGTGCCACCGGCATCGACAATAGATGCCGCCGGTGGAGTTGTCGTGCCGTTAGGTGAGGGGGACAGGCTGGTCTTTGCCGTGGCTGCGGCGCTATTGCTGCCAGGGACTGTTGCGTCGCTGTTACTACCGCCACCGCATGCCACTAGTACATAACTGCTTGCCGCTGCCGTCAGGCAGCCGAGAAATCTTCGTCGATTGATCACAGAAATAATCCGCGCCGGAAGACCCGGCTAAATTCAATTGGAAAGCACTAGAGCTGAATAAGGCTCTTGTGCATTAAAAGCGCATATTTAGTTAGGGGTATTTATCAACAAATTAGAAACTCGATTGCATAGCGGCTCCCATACGTTTATCAACGCGCCGCGTTTCTATCGAACTGCCTGTCGGAGGAGTCTGATTACGAGGGCGACACTCGCTTGACATGCCATTCCGCAATAAGCGAATAAATTCACAAAATAAGGGTTCGGTAACGCTTACCTTTAATCGTCTGAGGTAGGTAAGAGATACTACTTGGATGTCGGCAGGGAGAGGGTTTGAGCTTAGAGCTCCGATGAAAATAGGCTCATTCTTCCGATTAAATCGTGGCCGCAGGTTACTTTTTTCCGCGCTCGACCGCTCTGGAGAGATGAACGCCCGAAGGCGTTGTTGTCCGTCTACATAGAGACGAGCACCTGCTGTTGGACTACGACGATGCGACCCGACCTGTCGCGCAGTGGGGTCAGGTCGAGATATTCACAATGCTTCGACTCACGCAAATTTTTCCGACACTTTTTCTATTCTTGCTGTGAGTCGCTGAAGAACAATCGTTCTGACACTTTCATGCTGATTTCAAAGCTGCGTTCTCACCGGGTGCGTTTCTGACAGTTTTTATTTTCGCCATCAGTGAGGAATTCACAGAATAAAATTGGCCGGCGGCGGCCGGTCTCGACTCTGACAGAGCATTGCGAACGTTAAGCCAAAACGGTTGCCGCGATTGAAAAAAGAAGCAGAGAGAAAAGCGGCCCGTCACCGCAAGAAGGCGACGGGCCGCATTAGCGGATGATCAGCGCGTGCTCGCCAGGTCGATGGCGTTTACATGGCCTGGATCAGCAGACCCAGCGGCGCGAGCGGACCAACGGGAATGATCTCGTATTGAGCGAAGCCTTCGGTGACGAGGGGCAGTGTGTCCAGTTCGGCCTTGGCTTGCTCGACCGAGTCGACGTTCATCAGAAAGATGACGCCGGGCTTGTCCTGCCGATACCAGAACTGCTCGATCTTGCCGTCGAGATAGTGCCTGAGCGTAGCCGGCACTTCTTTCGGCATGATGTTCTTTCGTTGTTCATCGGAAACCGGCTTGACGATCGAACCAATAGCGAGGACTTTCATTGGGGCGTTCCTTTGGAAGCGTGGGTTAGGGCAGTTGACTTTAGCCAACGCACCTGCAAACCACCATCCTCTACCGCGCCAACTTTGGGGTCGTTTACGCCATCGAATCAGGAGCCGTTACGAGCCTCGAAATGGAAGATGCAAACAGAAGATCGCAGTCCATCAACATGCATTGCACGCGTCACATTGTCAGAGCAGGTCTGCCCGAAGTTCACGCACCCCACGTCCCAGCCGTTGCCGCAATAGCGCACGCAACGTTGCGCCATCGCCATAACCGACCTCGGTCGCGATCGATTCCAGATCGAGACGGCCGCTGCGAAGCAGCGATTGTGCGTGCTCGACGCGCAGGTCCTGAAAGTACGCGAGCGGCGATTTGCCCAGCACCTCCTGACAGCGCCGCTGCAACGAACGCGAGCTGGTTGCGAGCGCGCTCGCGGCGTCCTGCAGCGAGAAGCCCGACTTGAGGTTTTTCCTCGACCACTGCTCGAAGCGTTGAATCAGCGGGTCGGCCTGAGCGAGGTGATTCGGAATGATGTAAGGCGCCTGCGATGAACGTATATCGGCGAGCAGGTAGCGCGAAACGAGCGACGCCAGTTCGGGGCTGACCGAGCGGATCAACCACAGCGCGAGATCGAGATGTCCCATTGCCGCGCCGGCTGTCACACCGATGTCAGTGGGGACCAGCATGCGCGATTCGTCGAGCTGAACGTTCGGATAGCGCTGCCGAAAGAACGGCGCGAGCGACCAGTTGGTTGTCGATTCGCGGAAATCGAGCAGCCCCGCTTCCGCAAGAATGAAAGTCCCGACACACGAAGCGGCGACACGCGTGCCTTCCGATTGCCATTGCACCAGCTGCGTCATCGCGCGAACCGTGTCCGGCCGTTCGAGCGCGGCGATCAACTCGTCCGGCGCTTTGGGCGGCAACGCAGGAACGATGACCCACTCGGGCTTCAGATCGGGGACGATCGGCTGCACGGGTATCACCATGCCCTGGTGCGACAGCACACGCTTCCGTACGCCGACGATCGTGACGTCGAAGTGAGGCGTTCCGCCCATCAATTTGGCCGACAGTTTGTTGGCCGCGCCGAAGGCGTCGAGCGTGACGGAGAGCCCTGTATCGAAGAGTCCGTTGAGGGCGAGGACGACAATGTGCATGGCGTGAATACCTACAAAGTTGGCGTTTGTGACTGTAGCAGCTACAGGGACCGGTGACTACACTCAAGCCCGTTACACATCGCAACAGACGTTCATCGCAGCGTCTGTGATGAAGCTTGACGCCAACAGGATTTCAAATGGATCGACGATTACTGGTTTTAGCTCTCGGTATGTTCGCACTCGGCACGGACAGTTTTGTGATGGCCGGCGTATTGCCTGAGATTGCACGCAGTTTCGATGTGAGCATCGGCGCCGCGGGACAAATGACGACCGTCTATTCCGTCGCGTACGCGATACTTTCGCCGGTGCTTGCCACGCTGGCCGCGAGCGTTCCGCGCAAGCGTCTGTTGCTGATTGCGCTGACGCTGTTCGTCATCGCCAATCTCGGCACCGCGTTCGCGCCGAGCTTTGGCTTTGCGCTGGCGACACGGGCTCTCGCTGGCCTCGGCGCAGCGATGTTCTCGCCGACCGCAATGGGCGCGGCACCGATGATCGTGCCGCCGGAGCGCAGAGGAATCGCGCTCGCAGTCGTGTTGACCGGATTGACCGTTGCAACTGCAACGGGCGCGCCTATCGGCACGATCATCGGCGGTCTGGGCAACTGGCACTGGACGATGATTTACGTCGCGGCGCTCGCCGCGATGTCGGGCCTTGGTGTCGCGACTCTGCTGTCCGAGATACCCAAGCTGCCGCCGATCTCGATGGCAAAGCGGCTCGCGCCTCTCGCGGATGCGCGCGTCGGCCTGACGCTCATCTCGACGTTGCTGTTCTTCACCGGTGTCTTCACGGTTTACACCTATTTTGCAGTGGTATTCGATCGGGCCATCGGCGGCAATCCGGCGATACTGAGCGCCGCACTGGTCGCGTGGGGGCTCTCGGGTGTCGTGTCCAACATCATCGTCGGCCGGCTGATCGATCGGGTCGGCACGCGCCGCGTATTGATCGCGTTGCTGGCCATCGTGTTCGTGGACTTCCTGATGGTGCGCTGGGCCGGTGCCAGTCCGTGGACGGCGCTGCCCATCATCATCCTGTGGGGCGGTTGCGGCTGGGCTATCCTCGTGCCTCAACAACATCGCATCATCCATATCGCGCCGACGGTGGCGCCGATTCTGCTGGGCCTGAACAATTCCGCGACGTTCCTCGGCGCGACGGCCGCGGGTGTCATCGGCGCGGCCGGCATTCAACTGGTCGGCGCGCATAAGCTGGGGTACGTGGGCGCGATTTTCGTCGCCGCGGCATTGGTTACGTCGGAACTCGCGGCACGGAAGATCGCGGCGGTTCATCGCGCGGATACCGCTGCCCAGCGTTCGATAGCTGCTGTCGCTACGCCATCGGAGCCTGCATAGGCAGGCGCTCGTTTGTGGGCTGACGGCATCCGCGAAATAGATGTGGTTCATGACTGGTTAGCCGTCACGAAGCTTTGATGAGGCAAAAGTCCACCGATGCAAATCCGGAATGCGCGCCAGTGGACTGTGAAGCGTGTCTACATGCAATCGGAAGAATCGGGCGTACCGGCTACGTGCTTAGATACGCCCATCCCCGCTTCACTGCGATGGACTCTCAGCCATCCCTGGCAATGCCCGCAACGGCGTCAGCGGAGCGAGCGGCGACAGTGTGAAGCTCATCAGGTGAGCTTGGCCCAACGGCAGCCGTTCGAGCATGTCGCGAGCGGCGGCTTCGTCGGTCACGTTCAGGATGAACACCACACCCATGCGTCCCTGAAGCGCGTACCACTGATCGATTTTCCCTTCCAGATAGAGATCGACCGTCTTGCGAACTTCAGTGGGCAGGATCGCGCGCACCTGGGCCGGATCGACGCCCGGGTTGATCGTACCGATGGCGAGAATCCGCGTAGTGGGTGAGGTCGCAAGGGACTGCGCGAACCCGGAAGTGGAGGCCAGAAAAAACAGACCCAGTGCGGCGATGCCGCGAGCAAAAGCAACTTTCATCGAAATAGCTCCTCAGGTTTTATCGAATGCCCGCGTTCCATCGCGAACAGCGGGCCGCTCGGCGATCCGGTCGCGCCAGGCCGACAGACGTGGCAGCCGTGTCCACGCTACATGCGTGTTGACGGCCTGAATGATCGTGAAGGCGGCGATGTCCGCAATCGAGAAATCATCGCTGCCCATGAACCCAGCGTCGCTCAGCAGGCATTCCGACGCGTCGATCGCCGCGAGGTATCGATCGGTCAGCTCGGCCGCCGCATCGGCGTGACCTTGCTTCTGCAGGCCGAAGGCGGCGCCGTTCAGCGCGATGACGTCGGTCGTGAAGTGGAAAAACGCTTCCAACGCCGTGGTGCGCTGCCAGTTGCCTTCGGCCGGCAGCAGCCGGCCGCCCGAATGTTCAGCGGCGTAAAAAAGGATCGCATTCGATTGAGTGATCACCCGCATCGGAGTCGCGAGCGTGGCGGGGATGACCAGCACCGGCACCTTGCCGCGCGGATTGAGCGCAAGATGCGGCTCGCTGCGTTGTTCTCCACCGCGAAGGTCGACGTGATGGATGCGGTACGACAGACCCGCTTCGTTCAGCGCGATAGCTGCGCGCAGACAGTTGCCGGTCCTTGCGCCGTGAAGTTCAAGGACGGAGGTCGAGCCTTGTTGATGGACGCTCATACCCGCTCCTTCAATAGATATTCGAATCGTTCGACTGTCTGCATGCTCCGCTCTCTGGATGGGAAATTCACTTGCGTGTCTGATGTACCGAATGCATTCGGCAAGGCCTCAACGCTTCAAGGCTTGAGCAGAATAGCCTGAATCAGCGCCGCTCGTCCTTCGCGCAGATTGCGGGCAAGGTTGCCGGTCATCTCGCGAAATCCCGGGCCCATCACGACGTGAAGGCCGAGTGCGGGCATGGCCTGCTGTTGTTCGCGTTCGCGTCGCTGCGCGAACCACGCGAGGCCGGCGGCAGTGGAGTCGGTCCAGGACGCGATGCTGAAGCCGGCTTCAAGCAGTACGTCACGCATCCGCTCCACCGTCACGACGAAACTCGTTTCGGGCCCGGGCGCCCACGGCACCGGATAGTGCAACGGCTCATCCGATGCGGCGACCACGTCGAAGATCGCAAATCGGCCGCCGGGGCGCAGCACGCGGAATGCTTCGCTGTAGAGCGTCGCGCGATCGGCGATATTCATCGCGACGTGCTGCGTCCATGCGACATCGAAGGCTTCCGCTTCGAACGGAAGCGACAGCGCATTCGCGCATTGATAGCTGACCCGATCGCCGAGGCCGGTTTTGGCGGCGAGAAAAGTCGCGGCATCGACGAAGGACTGGCTGAGGTCGATACCGTGCACGTTGCAGCCGTAAGTGGCCGCGAGATAGCGCGACGGTCCACCGAGACCCGAGCCGATATCGAGCACGCGAGTCGTGCTGTCGAGATCGAGCGCTTGCGCGAGTTCCACGGTCGCGTCGAGGCCGCGCGAGTGAAACTGATCCAGTGCTGCAAGGTCTTCGGGGCGTGGCGGCCTGGTGTCGAACCCGTCTGCCGCGAGGGCGGCTTCGAGGCGCTCGACCAGACTGCCGCGCTCGTAGTGTGGGTTCACGTTTGCTTCTTTACTCATGCTTTTCTCCGCTTTCCGGTTCAACAACGACGACCCTATGTTCGCGCTCGTGCGCGCTGACAGGGCGATATCCGTGATCGAGTCTACGGCGCGCGATTCGCAAGCGAAACAGGCGATAACGACAATTTTGAGGGCATTTGCGCCGAGCCGATTGCGGTGTCCGAACGGAAGAAATACGCCTGGCGTAAACAATGACAAAGTTGTCGTTTATGACGGTACAGCTTTTACGGCCCGAAGACTAAAGTGATCTCGTTGTCCATCGCAACGAACGTTGCTCAATCACGGAGATCATTGATGAAAGTTTTTGCCATCGCATCGGCCACGCCGGCCCTTACCCCGGAAAAGATTCAGCAGCATATGCCGCATGAAGTTCCGGCCACGCTCAAGCTGTACCTCGACGGTAAGGTCGAGCAGTTCTGGTTTCGCGAGAAAGCCGGCCCGATCTTTTTGATGAACGTCGAATCGGTCGAGCAGGCCAAGGCAACGCTGAATGCGCTGCCGCTGGTCGCCGACGGCCTGATGACCTACGAATTTTTGCCGGTTGGCCCGCTTGCGCCGCTTGGCATGCTGATCGCGAACAAATAAACGCGTAGCACGATGAGCGCCGGAGATTTTGCCGGCGCTCACGCGGATGCGACTTCCTGCCGGATCATCGTCCGACGTGAAGCGGGATGTTCGTCGGCGTAAGTCTGTCGCCACTGCGCGGGCGTGACACCGGCATAGCGCTTGAACGCCCGATGAAATGCCGCCTTCGACCAGTAACCCACTTCCATGCCGATCGTTCCAATCGTGAGTTCGGTCTGAGCGAGGCAACGCGCGGCGATCGCCATGCGGATTTCCATCAGCAGGTCGCTCGCGGATCTGCCGCTCGCCTCGTTGAAATTCCGCATGAACGTCGCGCGCGACTGGCGGCATAGCGCGGCCAGATCGGGCAGGGTCCACGGTTTGCTGGGCTCATCGAACATCGCGTCGATGGCCGGCCGCAGATGCGGCTGGTTCGTCAGCGCGAGCAGACTCCGTGGGGCGTCGAGATCGTTGCTCGCGAAACGAAGTGCCAATACGAACAATGCGCCGCACAGGTGATTGATGACGGCTTTGCAGCCCGGCCTGCGTCGCGCGACTTCTTCGTGCATCAGTTGAATCACGCGGGCGAGCTGATCGTCCACCGGCAGTACCGAAGTGAGTGACCTGCCACGGACGAGCACTCGCTCCGGCAAGTATTCCCTCAGCAACTGCCGCGGCGCGGATGGCAGCAGAAAGCGTCCGCACAATAGCTCCGCCGCCGCGCCGCTGGCGCTATCGCTGCCGTTACGGGCGACGCCAAAGCCGGCTTCCTGAATAAATATCGGCGCGCTCGCGGCCTTTCCGCTGCCGTCGTGCAGCACATGCGCTCGGCCCGCCGGAAACAACACGACATCGCCCGCTTCCATTCGCACCAGCGGTCCGTCATCGTCTTCGAGTATTGCGGTGCCTGAAAGCAGCACATGCCATGCGATCTCGCGCCCGACGGTGGCGCGGCCATCGATACGCCACGCCGCGCCGAACTGACAATGTGTATCGAGCGTGCCGGTGACGGGCATCAACGTAAGCAGCCGGCTCACCAGGTCCATGAGCAGATCCATGAGCGTTCCTTGCTGGCTTCGCATCCAGTGCAATGGACGAGGGACATCAGCATGCGGTCTCTTTTACGCATGGAAATGGAAAATCGACGCGTTCAGGAAGCCGCGCGAATCAGCTCGAAGTCGTCGAAGTCGGCGGAAATAAGGAGCTTGTCCTTCCGCGGGCCACCATCGGGACCACGCGCATAAATGCGGCGCCGCGTGGGAAACACGAGTCCGTCGATGTTCCGATGACCGTCGATGTAATGCGCGGCCCCCAGGTTCTGGCGAACATCGACCGTGTAGTCTTGCCGGCGCATCAGCCCGTTGTCGTCGAAATAGTGGATCTGTTGCGTCGAATGCGATGGATACGAAGCGGGGTAGGTCACCTGCAATGCGCGCCACGTTTCGTCGCCCTGCGCGAGCGGTTCGATTTCCTCGCATTGCATGCCGTCGTGCAGGAACGAGTACGGCAAGGTCAAGTACATCCACAGCGAGTAACCGAGAAAGTACAGCACCTGAGGCGTACTCCACGCGCTTCCCGACGCCAACTGTTTCAACGATTCGCGAGGATCGTCGAGTGCTTCGACGAGCTTGCCGTCGAATGACTCGATCGCGGTGCGACGCGGACGATAAACGCCTCGTTGATCAACCGCCGCGAACGGCTCGAAGATCGTCTTCTGCTCGCGAGCATCGACGATAACCCGCATGGGCAGCGCCGCGACGGCTTCCCCATTCGGTCCCCTTTGTTTGAAGCCGAGTCCCGAAGCGGTGAAAGCCGCGGATATCTGCCGTATCTGAGCCCATCGTTCGAGCCCGCCATGAGCTTCGATGGCCAACTTCACGAGTTCTTGCATCTATGCGTCCTCATTCGTGCCTGATTCAAGGCGTGTTGTGTCGCTTCGCCACGGGAGGTGGTTCATCTATCCAGCGCCTTGCGAACATACGATGAGGCTCAGTGTAGCGAGGGGTCGCGACGGCCGGTACGGTCATAAACGCCAATTTTGTCGGCGTTTACGTCAGCCGTGTTGTCGCTTGCAGCGCGGCCTCGTGTTCGCTTCCGACCAGAAGCCGGCAATTCGACATAGCGAACCCATGCGGTGCAAACCATACTTCATGCGTTCTGCTTTTCTCCCCTGCTGGAGAAGCCGCCATGAAGGCATCTATCGCTGTCGTTGCAGTCCTCGTGATCGCGCTGTGCGGATGTGCCGCGAATCAGGGCACGTCGAACGGTGCGTCGGCAGCGCGTACGGAAACCTGCAAGGCCACCTCGGAGCAGGAGATCGCGGCGTTGTTCGATCGCTGGAATGCGTCGCTGCAAACCGGCGATCCGCACAAGGTGGTCGCCAACTATGCGCAGCAGTCGATTCTTCTGGCGACGGTGTCGAACCAGCCGCGCGTGACCGTCGCCGAGAAGGAAGACTATTTCCGCCATTTCCTGCAGGACCGCCCGTCCGGGAAGATCGATTTCCGCTACATCGAACTGGGGTGCAATTCAGCCGTGGACGCTGGGCTCTACACGTTCACGTTCGCCAGAACCGGTACGGTGGTGAAGGCTCGTTACACGTACACGTATCATTGGGATGGCGCGCAATGGCTGATTACGAGCCATCACTCGTCGGCAATGCCAGAAAAGCCATGACGCAGTGCGTCAGCGATTGCACACAGCCACTTTTTTCCCGCAAACGCCCGCTATGAGCGACGAACCCACGCCGTGAAATATTCGCGGTACCTGATCTCGTCTGACCTATTATCAAAAAATTGCGACCAGTACGGCGCGTCACGCCGAACCGGGAGAGACGAGGATGAGTTCAGTCGCAGTCGATGCCGCCGCTTCTGGCGCGAGCGATAGTCCGTGGCATGCGTTACCGGCCGCCGAAATCGAGCGGCATTTCAACGTGGATCCGTCGCAGGGTCTCGATGCCGCGGATGCCTCCACGCGGCTCGGCACTTACGGGCCGAACCGTCTGCCGCAAGGTAAAAAGAAGGGGCCGGTCGCACGCTTTTTCGCGCAGCTCAACAACATCCTCATTTATGTGCTGCTCGCGGCCGGCTTCGTTAAATTCATGCTGGGCCTGTGGCTCGACGGCTCGGTGATCCTCGCCGTCGTGATCCTCAATTCGCTATTGGGCTTTCTGCAGGAAGGCCGCGCGGAGAAAGCGCTCGATTCGATTCGCAACATGCTGTCGGCAGACGCGCGCGTGCTGCGTGGCGGCGCAGTGCGTCTGATTCCCGCCGAAGATCTGGTTCCGGGCGACATCGTGCTGCTTGAATCGGGCGACCGGATTCCGGCGGACATGCGGCTGGTCGAAACGAGAAACCTGCGCACCGAGGAAGCGGCGCTCACCGGCGAATCCGTGCCGGCCGAGAAGGGCACCGCGCCGGTCGCCGCGAAGGCGACGGTCGGCGACCGCGAGAACATCGCGTTCTGCGGCACGATGGTGCTGTCCGGCCGCGCAACCGGTATCGTCGTCGCGACCGGCAGTCAGACGGAGCTGGGCCGGATCAACCAGATGCTCGCCGAAGTCAGCGTGCTCGAAACGCCGCTGCTGAGGCAGATCAAGAAGTTCGGCTATGTGATCACGGCGGTCATCGGCGTCGTCAGCGTGCTGTTGTTCTCGTGGGGACACTGGCTCGGGCACATGAGCTTCGTCGAGCTGTTCCAGGCGATCGTCGGGATCGCGGTGTCGGTCATTCCCGAGGGTCTGCCGGCGCTGATCACGATTACGCTGGCCATCGGCGTGCAGCGCATGGCGCAGCGCAACGCGATTATTCGCCGCCTGCCGGCGGTCGAAACGCTCGGCGCCGTGTCGCGCATCTGCTCGGACAAGACCGGCACGCTGACCCTGATGGAGATGATGGTGACCTCCGTCGTGACGGCGGAAGCGGGCTATGCGGTGACCGGCAACGGCTACGCGCCGGAGGGCGAAGTCAGCGTCGACGGCAAGCCGCTCGCCGCGGCGCCGGAGGTGCTTCTGCGGATGGGCCACGTGTCGTTGTTGTGCAACGACGCCGAACTGTTCGAAGCGGACGGCAAATGGAAAGTGGAGGGCGACCCGACCGAAGGCGCGCTCTATCCGTTCGCCACGAAGCTGGGCATGGACCGTGCAGCGGAGACCACAGCCGCGCCGAGAGTCGACGCGATCCCGTTCGAGTCCGAGCACAAGTTCATGGCGACGCTGAACCGTACGGCGGACGGCGACATGCTGCTGGTCAAGGGCGCGCCGGAAGTGATCCTCGACCATTGCGACCGGCAGCAGACCGCGCACGGCGCGGTGCCGCTCGACCGCGACCATTTCGCACGAGCGGGCGACCGGCTCGCCGCGCAAGGCGAGCGCGTGCTGGGGCTCGCGTGGCAGGCGCAGCCCGCAGTCGCGACGGACGGCCTCGGGCCCAGCGACCTGCCGCGCAACCTCGTGCTGCTCGGCCTCGTGGGCCTGATGGACCCGCCGCGCAAGGAAGCCATCGACGCCGTGCGCGAATGCCATGGCGGCGGCATCCGCGTGACGATGATCACCGGCGACCACAAGATCACCGCGGCGGCCATCGCGAGAATGCTGGGTATCGGCGATGGCAGGACGGCAGTCGCCGGCACCGAGATCGAGGCGATGAACGACGCGGCGTTGCAGGAATGCGTGCGCGACGTCGACGTGTTCGCGCGCGCGAGCCCCGAGCACAAACTGCGGCTCGTGAAGGCGATCCAGGCCAATCGCCAGATCGTCGCGATGACGGGCGACGGCGTCAACGACGCGCCCGCGCTGAAGAAGGCGGACATCGGCGTCGCGATGGGTATCAAGGGCACCGAGGTGACGAAGGAGGCAGCGGGGATGATCCTCGCCGACGACAATTTCGCGTCGATCTCGGCGGCCGTGAAGGAAGGGCGCACGGTCTACAACAACATCGAGAAAGCGATGCTGTTCATGCTGCCGACCAACATCGCCCAGGGCGCGGTGATCGCGGTGGCGATCCTGTTCGCGTTCACGCTGCCGATCACCGCGCCGCAGATTCTGTGGGTCAACATGATCACATCGGTTGCGCTCGGCCTGACCATTTCGTTCGAGCCGCACGAGGCCGACGTGATGCGCCGGCCGCCACGTGCGATCGACCGGCCGATCGTCACGCGCTTCGGCATCTGGCGCATTCTGTTCGTCGGCGCGGCGCTCGTGCTCTATACGCTGTCGACGTTCTTCTGGATGAAGGCGCAGGGCGCATCGGACCCGATGGCGCGCACCGCTGCCGTCAACGCGATCACGCTCGGCCAGGTGTTCTATCTGCTCAACATCCGCTATCTGCTCGACTCGTCGTTGTCGGTGCGCGCGCACATGGGCAATCGTTATCTGTGGTACGGCATCGCCGGCGTCGTGGTGCTGCAACTGCTGTTCACGTACGCGCTGCCGTTCAATGCGATCTTCGATACCGAGGGGTTGCCGTTGTCGGCGTGGGGGTGGCTCATCGCCGGAGGATGCGTGTTCTTCCTCGTCGTAGAGGTCGAGAAGCTCGTTATTCGTTCGATACCCGCGTTGCGGCACAGGGTGACGTCGCAGCAGGCGGGCGAGGCGATGCATATGACCGCTTCGCACGGCTCCAGGAGCTAGTCTAGCTGCCTGGAGCCGTCGATAGCGCCATGCGTCTGCGCTGCAGGAATCTCCGCGCCGCCGGATCGCGTTCGAGGCCGATCGCGAGATCGTAGGCACCGAGCGCTTCGGCCGTCGCGCCGGCGCGCGCAAGCAGATCGGCGCGCGCGGCCCAGTACGGTTGATAGTCGGCGAGCCGGGGATCGTCCGCATACGGTTCGAGCGCGGTGAGCGCCGCCCGCGGGCCGTCCCGTTCCGCCAGCGCGAGTGCACGGTTGACCGCGACCACCGGCGACGCGGCAATCGCGAACAACGCATCGTAGAGCTGCACGATCTCGGCCCAGTTCGGCCGCTGCGTGCGGCAGCGATAGATATGCGCCGACTGCAGCGCGGCTTCGAGCTGGAAGCGTCCGATCGAGTGGAACGCGCTGGCGCGCCGCAGCAGTGCGTCGGCGGCGTCGATCATCGGCGCGTTCCAGCTCGCGGGATCCTGCGCCGACAGCGGCACGTAGTCGCCAGCCGCGTTACGGCGCGCGGCGCAGCGCGCCTGCGCGTACAGCATCAGCGCGAGCAGGCCCAGCGACTCGGGTTCGTCGGGCAGTAACTCGGCGAGCAGTTGCGCGAGAAACAGCGCCTCGCCGGCGAGATCTCGGCGTTCGGTATCGCCGCCGAGCGGATCGGTCCAGCCTTCCGCGTACACCGCATAGACGGCCTCCAGCACCGCGGCGAGACGCTCGGGCAACTCCTCGCGTTCGGGCACGTTGAACGGAATGCCGGCCTCGCGGATCTTGGTTTTGGCGCGCACGAGGCGCTTGCTCATCGCGGCGGGCGACATCAGGAACGCCGACGCAATCGTCTTCGCGTCGAGCCCCAGCACGACCTGCAACATCAGCGGCGTGCGAATCGCGAGTTCGAGCGCGGGGTGCGTGCAGGCGAACAGCAACGCGAGCCGCTGATCGGGCAATGCGCCGGCGTCGCGTTCGTCGATTTCGTCGGCGAGGATCGCTAACTGATTCGTCACTTCGTCGCCGACCCGGCGATGGCGCGCGCCGTCGATCGCCCGGCGGCGCGCCACCGTCATCAGCCATGCTTCGGGATTGGCCGGGCAGCCGCGCGCCGGCCAGTCCGCGAGCGCGGCCGCGAACGCGTCGGCTAAAGCGTCTTCGGCGGCGGCGACGTCGCGCGTGCGCATCGCCAGCAGCGCGACGAGCTTGCCGTAGCTGCGGCGAGCGACTGCTTCGGCCACCGCGTGCGCGGCGGCGTCGGCGTCACGCTCGCCGCCGGCCGAACTCATGCGGTATAGCGCGCATCGGCACACGCAACCCAGATCGGGCGCACTTCCATCTGCCCATGCGCGGCGCCAGGACAGCGCGACGCCCACGCGATCGCCGCGTCCAGGTTGGGCACGTCGATCAGGTAGTAGCCGGCCAGTTGCTCTTTCGAATCGGAAAACGGTCCGTCGAGCACCTGCGGCTTGCCGTCGACGAGCCGCACGGTGGTCGCGTTGCTGGTGTGCTGCAAGCGGTTGGAGCCGACCAGCACGCCCGCCTTCGTCAGCGATTCGGTGTACGCCTGATACGCGGCGACGCCTTGCTGGCGCTCGGCGTCGGTCATCTTGTTCCAGCCGGATTCTTCCGAATAGATCATCAACAGGTATTGCATATGAGCCTCCGTCATGGGTTGAGGCGGTGGATTGCACCGAGCCGCCATTTCAATGACGCTCGGAAGATGGGCCGACGGACAAGGGGGCGAAAAAATAGTGGAATCCCGACAATTCTGGCGAGGATAGCCGAGTTTGAGCCGCCCCGGTTCTGCCGTCGCCCCCATGCGAACTCGGCGGCGGCTTTCATAGTAGACCGGCCGCCTAGTGGTCTATTGGTGGTGCGAGCGCTCGCTGGCTATGCGCAGTTGTTTTCGCCAGGGAGAACCCTTGGCGCGCCCACTTGGGTAGCCCGTCACAAAGTAGTGCGTGCGATACTTCTCCGTCATCGCTATCCTGCGCGCGCATTCCATACGACGCCGCCAGGCTCTAGGACGTTGCTAGACATCCGTAAGTATTCATATTTTTCCGAGTCGCGATGAGCGATTCTCACGAGCGGGGGAGACTCTTGCGGCGATTGGGCTATGTCTTGGTTGTGGTGGTGCTGCGCGTCTTCGCGGTTCTTCCCTATGCGCTCGTCGCAAGGCTCGGCAGCGCGCTTGGGGCGGCGTTATATGCACTTCCAGGTTCCCGAAAACATATCGCTCTCGTCAATCTGCGTCTCTGTTTTCCGGGCAAGAGCGAGTGCGAGTACGACGACCTTGCTAAAAACCATTTTCGCCACGTCGTTCGAAGCTATTTCGAACGAGGCATTCAATGGTTTGGCAGCGCGCAGAGGATAGAGAAGCTGGTGCACATCGAAAGTCGAATCGATCTGGAAGACAGGAATGCTCCACCAACCATCTTTCTGGGCTTCCATTTCGTGAGCATCGAGGTCGGCTGCATACTCTACTCAACGCGCCTGCCCGCCGCCTCACTTTATACGCGCATGTCAAACAGGCGCCTTTGCAATCTGGCCAAGCGGCAACGCGGCAGATTTGGCGCCGAGATGATTGAACGTTCGACAAGCGCCAGAAAGATTGTCGGCTTACTTCGGTCAGGCAAACCAGTGATGCTGGCTGCCGATATGGACCACGGCATACACAACTCCGTTTTTGTGCCGTTTTTTGGCGTCCCCGCGTGCACGCTCACTTCGGTTTCGCGCCTTGCCCGACTGGCCCATGCGCGGGTTGTACCATTCGTGACTGAAGTATTGCCCGATTACCGCGGATATAAGCTGACCATCTTTGAGCCGCTCAGCGAATTTCCTTCAGAAAGTGAGACGATCGACGCGCGCCGAATGAATGAGTTTCTTGAGACGCAGATCAATCAGTGTCCAGAGCAATATTACTGGGTACATCGACGCTTCAAGAATCGTCCCCCGGGCATACCAGGCGTGTACTGAGCACACCGTCCGTAAGGCATGAAACCATTCTTGGTTGTGTGCTTCCGTGAGGTAACGCGGTGAGCGTGACTGACAGGCATAGGTCCGCTATCTGAGTGGACCGGACGGTTGAGTGTCCGTCCGAATACTCGAGCGTATGGCCGCTCATGACCGAACCCGATCCGACGCTTCCGGCTAAGTTCGACCCACCGCGGACGGCCACATTTCTCCAGAGCGATCGTTCAAACGCCGCCACTGTTTGCCAAGGGACGACCTCATGACAACGCCGAGGTGCGTTCACTGGACATCGTGCAAGAGCGCAAGACGCGACGGGCTCTCCTGGATAGCCAGACGTTTTCTTATTGCGGCGGAGCCTACAAACGCCGCTTCGGGTTTGAAAATCCATCTTTCGCGGGCTGCCGGCCGGCCCCGAGGCGCAGCGGGTCGTCCATCAGCTTGACCACTGGCCCCATGTCGCTTGCTCGGCGGCGTTGTATTCGAAACGCACGACGACGAGCACGTCTTTGCGGATCGCCACCTTCTCGTAGACAATGCGTCATCTGGGCGTCAGACGGGCGGACGCCACGAAGCCGGACCTGCTTAGCTCATAAGAAACCTCGCATGGCGCACAGCCGGTCTCGTCGTCGCAGCGATTAATCAATACGGGATGTGAATGGCAACTTCTACCGAAAAATATTCGGGACAAGCACGTTACGCGAGCTATCCCAGCCTGGTCGACCGGGTCGTGCTCATTACGGGCGGCGCGAGTGGCATTGGTGCTTCGTTCGTCGAGCACTTCGTTGCGCAAGGCGCACGTGTGGGCTTTCTCGACATTGACACGAACGCGGGAACAGCTCTTGCCGAATCGCTCGGTAACGCGCGCCATAAACCGCTCTTCGTCGCCTGCGACGTCACCGACATTCCCGCGTTGCACGCGGCCATCGCCGAAGTGCGGGCTGCATTCGGACCGATCGAGGTGCTCGTGAACAACGCGGCGAACGATCGCCGCCACACGCTCGCCGACGTTACGCCTGAGTCGTTCGATGCAGGCGTTGCAGTTAACGTGCGGCATCAGTTGTTCGCAGCGCAGGCCGTGGTCGAGGATATGAAGGCCGCACGCGCGGGCTCGATCATTAATCTCGGCTCGCATTGCTGGATGCTCAAGAGCAGCCAGTTCCCGGTTTACGCAATGAGCAAGGCGGCGGTACAGGGCCTGACGCGCGGGTTCGCCAAGGACCTCGGCGCGTATGGGATCCGCGTGAACACGCTCGTGCCGGGCTGGGTGTTGACTGAGAAGCAGCGCAACCTGTGGCTCACCGACGAAGGCCGCGAAGAGATACGGCGCGGCCAGTGCATCGACGAGGAAATGGAGCCCGGCGATCTCGCGCGCATGGCGCTCTTCCTCGCGGCCGACGACAGCCGCATGATCACGTCGGAGGATGTCATGGTGACGGGTGGCTGGTCGTAATAAGGCCGATTCTCCCCCGGCGGCTTCGCCCATTGACGAGCGGTAGTGGCATGGCAACTTCCGAGGAAAGGTTGGCCGATGGTGGAAGCGCGTTCGCGACCTCGCGCAACCAGGCGAGGCCTCGAAGATTGTCGTTAGCTGTTGTTCGAAATTCACGCGCCAATTCCATGGCAGAACGAGGCCAGTGCGCTAGCGCGCTTATTGTGTTTGCTCGAGCGGCCACACCTCGACTACGCCGTATGCGACGGCACACGGCGTAGTCGACACAATCTCCAGCGCCTCCGCCAATGTGGCGGCTTCAATTATGGCAAAGCCAGCTACCGGCAACGAGGAAGACATGAAAGGACCGGCCCTGGTCTCGACACCTCCCTCATTGGGGTTTCGAACCTGAACGGGTGTGCCAGCGATCCCCATCAATACCCCTGATTCGAGGAGCTGTGCGTCATGCGCGTGCGCTGCATCTCGAACGCGCGCATCGGTACGGTCGTATCCTTCGCGGTCGCCGTACCCGATCGTTACGAATTTAGGCATGTATCAGTCTCCCTTGTGAGGGCTCCCCCTGGCGAACTCCGACCAGGGGACTGGTTCAATGCTGTCCCAAACGGCACTTGCCAAATCAAGGTAATGCAGCACCATGTGGCGAATTGTCGACGATTTGGCTGCGAGTATCGACCTTCCGCTCGCGGCCGGGAAGCGCACGACGATCAAGCGGAGCGATCGCCGCAGGCGCTGCCTATCATGCAAAAGAGCATAAACCGGTCCTGAGCGGACTGACGGCATGACGGAAATCGGCCAGTCAGACTGATTGACCCCCTCAACATTCGTTCATTAAACTGAGATCCCTTTTGTGCCGCCAACAAAAGGGATCTCATGCTCAGCCTTACTACACTCGGACTCTTCTCGGGCGCCTGTGCCGCTCTTACAATGACGCCTGGTCCGGACATGCTACTGATAGCGTCGCGGACCGTTAGCCAAGGGCGCTCTGCCGGCTTTGCATCGCTTGCGGGAATTTTGGTGGGAACCTACTGTCACGCAATGGCAGCAGCGTTCGGATTGTCCCGGCTGTTTCTCGCAGTTCCAATTGCCTACGATGTAGTCCGGTTCGCTGGCGCGACCTACTTGCTCTATCTTGCATGGAAGACCTTTCGCGCGTCTCCCGTCCTGAGCACACCGGAAAGGTATGAAGCTCGGTTTCCCACCCGAAAGATTTTTAGGCAGGGGTTGCTGACCAACCTGCTCAATCCGGAGATGGCGTTGTTCGTCCTTGCATTGTTCCCGCAATTCGTGCGCCCTCAGGATGGGGCAGTGGCCTTTCAGATCCTGACGCTGGCGACAGTGCTCAACTGCATCGGTCTGGTCGTGAACGGTGTCGTCATTCTCTTCGCAAATCGACTTAGCCAGCTATGGGCTTGCCGACGCAGTCGCTCGCGAGCTCCTCAATATTTGCTTGCGTCGGTTTTCGCTGGATTGGCAGCGAGACTTGCACTTGCGAGCCGTAACTGAAGACCGGAAGCCAAGGCATTCTTCATTTCGGTCTCGCTAGCAGAAATTGTCGCTGATCAAGGCCGCTCAATCGAATGTCCGTTCATGGCCGCGGATTCAAGCGGTCCTTCGACGGATTTGTGTCTACGGGGTAAATCTTCCGACCGTTGATGAGCAAATCAAGGACTTCATAGTCCTGCACGTAGACCCGCATGATGGCTCGCCCCCGGCTTTGCCATTCCCAATGTACAGGAGCAATGCGCTTTGTCACATTGGCCTCGCCAACTCGGGGAGTCACGCCTACGAAGTTGAAAATCTCGTAAATTGTCGCGCCGAATACGGAAAGCATGGCGACATAGGCAATCGAAACGATGATGCCAGCTGCAATTCTCCCACTCTCGAACACGTGAAATGGGAGCAGCAAAAGACCTGGTAGGTGCATATCGAATCCATACCCGAACATCGAACGATGACATCGTTTCTGCGGCAGCCGGGAGTAAAGCTCAAGAAATCGACCGGATGGCCGCTTTGGAGATGCAGCCGACGCCTGCGCGTCGCGGCGACGCTTCCGGAGCCGTCACATTGTTGGCCGAACACGGTCCGATGAGGAGCGGCTGAGGTTGACCCGGAGGAGACATCCATCGCCGCCGAAAGCGGTCATCCACGACAACGCTACGCCATAATGCCTCACGCCTGAGCTTAGCGAGCTACGTCAATGAAAATCGGTTGTGTTTGTGGTGTGGCCATTGTCGACCAGACCGACTATCTTCCCCATAAGGCCCATCTAGTGGCCGATCAAGATTGGGAGGATTTTGCCGAGTCAAGTCAAACCCTCGGGCGGATCGATCAGACATTCGTGCGGCATTGCTATCAATGTGTGTCGTGCGGCAGACTATACGTCGACGATCATAATCGTAAGCTGGTCCGTTTCATTCCCGAAGCGGAGGGTGCACGCCAGACACTGGGATCCATCAAGGGCACGCTTTGGAAGGCACCATTGATTGGTGCCTGGACTTCAGACCCTCCAGCTGGCAAGCCGAGTGGAGCTCTGTTTTGCGCTGGAACAAACGGGGTCGCCGAGCAATATGACACCTGGGAAGAACTAGAGCAGGCTTATTTTGAGCTATTCAATCGTCTGAAAGGCATGGGCCTGCTTAGATCGGCGCTGCTTCGTAAAGGCGGTGCTCAGATCCATTTCTGGCTGCACAGTGACCGTTGACAATACGGGGCCACGTCGTTCCCGGGATTCGCAATTCGTTCAGTTTCAACGGCTTCTCGACTGACTGTTACTAGCCGGAACCGTTCTACTGACGATCTTCTGAAACGATCTCCCGCATACGCCCGAAGTGCATCGGAGCATAGGTAGCAACATGACTGATAAATCTGCCCCCCAGGTCTAAGATTTCCGTAAGACAAGCAAGGAGGCGCCATGGCCAACTTTGGTAACGACACTCGCTTCGCCGGCTCGATCCCCGATATCTATGACAGTCACCTTGTTCCGCTGATCTTCGAACCCTACGCCGCGGATCTCGCGAAGAGGGTGGCCGCGCTTCATCCGTCACGCGTACTTGAGACCGCAGCCGGCACTGGCGTAGTGACCCGCGCGATGGCACATGCATTGCCCACACATGTCGACCTTGTTGCGACTGACTTGAATCAGCCGATGCTCGATCGGGCGGCGGCGATCGGCACCGCAAGGCCGGTAACGTGGCAACAGGCAGATGCAGCCCGGTTGCCGTTCGACGACGCGAGTTTTGACGTCGTCGTCTGCCAGTTCGGGACCATGTTTTTCCCGGACAAAACGCGCGCGTTTTCCGAAGCTCGGCGCGTACTCCGACGCGGCGGCTGGCTGCTGTTCAACGTCTGGGATCGCATCGAGGAAAGCGAGTTTGCCAATACCGTCACGGCGGCGCTTACCGACCTCTTCCCCGCGGACCCACCTCTTTTCATGGTACGCACGCCGCATGGCTACTTCGACCGGCAGATGATTTCGCGCGACATCGCGGATGCGGGCTTCAGTGCGGCATCACGCATCGAGACGATTGCAGCGCGTAGCCGAGCCGTATCGGCTCGCGTGCCAGCCATAGCGTATTGCCAGGGAACGCCCTTGCGCAACGAAATTGATGCCCGTTCTGGAGCAAGTCTTGAGGACGCTACGTCAGCGGCCGTGGCTGCGATCGCCAGGCGATTCGGTACGGGGCCGGTCGACGGAAAGATCCAGGCACACGTGGTTATCGTCCAGCGCTGAAGCCTTGCCGGAAGGTCGAGGCTGAACGCTCGTCCGCTACGTTGCTGGTACAGGGGAAACATGGGTGCGTCGGGATCACGCGGCGCTTGCCGATGCGTGTCGGCGATGCGCCGCCCGCGGCATGGCCGGATCAGGCGGCCGCGCAGCCGCTCCGCGCGTAACGTCTAGAAGCTCATCGCAAACCCGAACGACACGCCATGCACGTTGTTGCCGAACACGTATCGCACCATCGCGCGTGTGCGGGTGACGATGACCGGATATTTGCTGCTGTCGAGTTCCAGCCCGACGCCTACTGACGCAAGGTCGTTGAATCCCAGCACGCCGGCGCTGTCGCCGAAATAGTGCGAGTACGCGGCTTCGAGCACATAGCGGATGGGCCGATCGAGCGCATGCCAGCCGGTCGGCGCGCGCCAGCGTGTCCACAGGCTGATCTGCTGTGCCATCGCCGAACCTTGTACCCCCGCGGACGAACTGCCGAAGCTGCGTAGATAGATGTCGGTGGCGCGCAATTCCGCATCGATTTCATAGTTCTCGCGGTAATGCTCGTAGTCGAGCATCAGCGAGCCGCCATAGCCGTAAGCGTTCAGCGAGCCGTTTTCGAGAAACTGCAGGTCGGTGCCGGCTCGCTCGTTGAAGATCGTTTGCCCGATTTTCAGATCGCTCGACACGCGGCCAATCGTACCGTTGAGGATCGGACGGAATACCAGCTCGTCGGTGATCGGGAAATCCCAGCCGATGCCGACCGTGCTGCTGAACGTGTTCCATTTCGTCGGCACCGAACGCTGCTGCGCGCCATTCGTCGCGATAAAGATCGGATCGTAACGGCTGTAGGCGAGCGTGCCTTCCAGATACAGCGGAAACTTTTTGCTGAGCGTGAAGCCGCCGCCGAACTGGGTCTGGCCGAAGCCGGGGTTGCCGGTGCCGGCGCTGTTGATCGACAGGTTACTGGTCGTCACGTCGGGTACGGTCGTATAGGTCATGATCGCGAGCACGGCGTCGGCGTGCTGCTTCACGTTGCCGAGGATCACAGTATTGCCCGGTGGTTGACCCGGCGTGGACTGGGCTTGCGATGCACACGGCGACAGCATCGCAAGCAGGCCCGCGCAGGCGGCCATCCGTGCATACCGTGTCGCTTGCCGATGGCGACTTCGACGTCCGAGGTGGCGTTGCCGGCGCTGACGCGAATGGGCAACAGAGGTAACGGACCGATCATCCATCACACATTCCTGTTGTTGGAGCGCTGTTTGCACCGGCGTCGCGGGCGAGGTTGTGAATGAAGTACTTTCTGTCGACGCGTCGATCCGACGGGCGAACATGGCGTCACGATTTCGAATCGTTGGTCAGAATTCGCCGTCGGGATATGAGACCAAAGTCCAATTGATTCTTTGCGTGCGCGCTCCGATAGTTGAAATCACCCTGCCTTCGAGGCATGGGCCATTCCAGCTATCACGGTGACGGGCACGCCGGTTCGCCGTGAGCCGACCATCGAGGCGACTAGCGCGGAGACCAGTGATGCTGCACACACCGACTAACTCACGCGTGTTGTCCAGAGAACTTCTCGACGTGCTGATCCGCGCCGGCTTGATCGCGGTGCTGGCCTCGTTCTGCTTCCGGATCTTCGCGCCGTTTCTGAACCTGATGGTCTGGGCGATCATTCTCGCGATCACGCTGTATCCGCTTCAGGTCCGGCTGCGCGGTCCGCTAGGCGGCAAGGACGGCTTGATCGCCACGCTGATCATCCTCGTCGCGTTTACCGTGATTCTCGTGCCGACCTACCTGCTGGGCGTCGCGGTTGCCGCATCGATCGAGCGCGCGATGGAGGTCTTCAAAAGCGGCAGCTTCCAGATTCCGCCGCCGGCCGAGTCGGTGGCTGCGTGGCCGCTAGTGGGCCAACGCGTGTACGACTTCTGGGCGCAGGCATCCACCGATCTCACCGGGCTCTTGCAAAAGTTCGCGCCGCAACTCAAGGAGCTTGGCCTTGCTTTGCTCAGTGCGGTTACCGGTCTCAGCGCGGGGCTGCTGGTGTTCTTCCTCGCGCTGATCGTCGCGGGCATTCTGATGGCGCACGGCGACAAGGGTTATCACAGCACCGTGCAGATCGCGTCGCGCATCTCCGGCCCGGACAACGGCCGGCAGATCGCCGATCTGTGCACGGCCACCATCCGCGCGGTGGCGCAGGGGGTGGTCGGCATCGCCTTTATCCAGATGCTGCTGATCGGTGTCGCGTTCGTCGTGATGGGCATTCCGGCCGCGGGTCTGCTCGCGCTCGCGGTGCTGCTGATCGGCATTATGCAATTGCCCGCCACGCTGATCACGATACCGGTGATCGTCTTCGTGATCGTGACGAAGGGCGTGAGCACCGCGACGATCATCTTCTCGGTCTATGTGTTCGTCGCCGGTCTCGCCGACAACGTGCTGAAGCCGCTGTTGCTCGGGCGCGGCGTTGCGGTGCCGATGCCGGTCGTGCTGATCGGCGCGCTCGGCGGCATGGTGACGGGCGGCGTGATCGGCCTGTTCATCGGGCCGGTGATGCTCGCGGTGGGTTACCAGCTGTTCTGGCGATGGGTCAAAGATCAGCCGCAAGCCGAGCGGGTGCAGCAACGAACGCCATCGTGATGTTGTGGGAATCACGCGGTGCCGCGTTCAACGCATCGAAAATGAAAAGCGGTGGCAAAACACCCGCGAATTTTCCCGCCAGGCGCTTTACCACCGCTTGATGTCCAAGCCTTACTTGATCGCCTGGATTTCGTCGGCGATCTGCTTCATCTGCGGGGTCTTTTCATACTTCGCCCACACCGGCTGCATCGCCTTCACGAAGGCCGCGCGATCGACCTGCGAGGCCGGCACGATCGTTGCGCCGCCGCTCGTCACTGTCTTCTGCGCGTCGGCTTCGCGCGCGGTCCACAGCTTCTGGTAGTACGGCACCGAATCGGCTGCCGCCTTCTTGATGATCTGTTGCTCTTGCGGGCTCAGCGTGTCCCACACCTTCTTCGAGAACACCAGCACTTCCGGCGTCATCGAGTGCTGGGTCTCCGAATAGACCTTCGCGACTTCGTAATGTTTGCCTTCTTCGTAAGTCGGGATGTTGTTCTCGGCACCGTCGACGAGGCCGGTCTTCAGGCCCGTGTACACCTCGGCGGTCGGCATCGGCGTCGGAATGCCGCCCATTGCCCTGATTTCGTCGACCATCAGGTCCGACGGTTGCACGCGCACCTTCAGCCCCTGCATGTCAGCCGGCGACTTGATCGGTTTCTTCGCGTACATCGAGCGCGCGCCGCTCTCGTAGAACGCCAGTGCGATCATGCCCTTCGCGGTGAACGCATCGAGGATCTTCTGGCCTTCCGGGCCGTACATCACCTTGCGGAAATGGTCGATGTCGCGGAACAGGAACGGCAGCGACGGGATCATCGATTCCGGCACGATCTCGTTGAATGCGGCGCCGTTGGCGCGGGTCATGTCGAGTGCGCCGATGCGAACCTGGTCGATCGTGTCGGTTTCGGAACCGAGCGCGCTATTGCCGAAGACCTTGATTGAATCCTTGCCGTCCGTCGCCTTGCTGATTTCCTCGCCCATGTGCTTGACGGCCATGTTGGTCGGGAAGGTGTCGCCGTGCACGTCCGCGGAACGGAACACGCGCGCTTCAGCCGACATCGTGCCGAACGCGAGCGCCGCGGCCGCGACGATCATCGGAACACGGGAAGAGGCAAATTTCATTTTCGTCATGAGAATTTTCAAAAAGAGAGCATCCGACGGAGGGCAGATGCCGCGGCGTGATGGGTCTAATACGCCGCGCGGCTGAGAAAAAAGGCGCGGCATTGTTCAGTGCCAGCACCTTCATTTAAACGGGGCTTTGCGAACCGGCCAGTGTGATCTGTTTTGAAAGACAAGTCGGCAAAGTTGTACGATAACTTACAAAGTCTATACGCGGCGACAGAAGTTGTACATACCGTGTTTACCCGTGAATGAACGTGCTAATCGGAGTAGTGGGCGCTTATCTTCTTGATGACGATTTGCGTACCGTTGACGGAGATTCTTAGCTTGCGAGCGCGTGTGATAGACATTGTTTTCGTGAGGAAAACAATAGCGGCAATGAAGCGCGGCTTTGACGAAATGTTGTCAGATGACAGTTATCAAAAAGGCTAACGAACGAAAGGTCCGCACGATGACAACACGCGGCGCAGATCGCCGCGCAAGTCACCGCATTTGCCCATTCAACGTCGCACGCGCGGCGCCTTCCAGTTCGATCGCCGAGCGAATTCGACGAACGAACTCAGATAGTCGATCTCCGCATCCGCGTCGCGCGTGCCGAGAAAAATCTGCTTCGCGATGCCTTCCTTGCCGAGCTTTACGCTGACCAGCGGCATACGGTCCGCGTATTCATCCGCGAGCCATCTCGGCAGCGCGGCAACGCCGCGGTTGCTGGCGACCATCTGCAACATGATGTCGGTGGTTTCGATCGTCTTGTGGCGGCGCGGCGTGACACCGGCTGGCCGCAGAAACTGGTTGTAGATGTCGAGCCGATCCGTTTCCACCGGATACGTAATCAGCGTTTCATCGCTCAGTTGTTCTGGCTTCACATAGCGCACGTTCGCGAGCCGATGACCTTCGGCCACGACCAGCACCTGCTCGTAGTCGAACACCGGCTCGAAGCTCAGGCCGGGGCGCAACAGCGGATCGGGCGTCACCAGCACGTCGACGTCATAGCCGAACAGCGCGCCGATGCCACCAAACTGGAAGCGCTGTTTGACATCGACATCGACGTCGGTCCAGCGCGCCAGGTACGGCGACACCACTTTGAGCAGCCACTGATAGCACGGATGACATTCCATGCCGATGCGCAGCGTGCCGCGCTCGCCGTTCGCGTACTGCTTCATGCGTTCTTCGGCGAGTTCGAATTGCGGCAGCAGCCGTTCGGCGAGCGACAGCAGATAGTGGCCCGCCTGCGTGAGCCGCAGCGAGCGGCCCTCGCGGTCCCAGATCGGCGTGCCGAGTTGCTGTTCGATCTTCTTGACCGTGTGGCTCAGCGCCGATTGCGTCAGAAACAGCGCGCCGGCCGCCGCTGTGAGCGACCCCTGGCGCGCGACCTCGCGGACGATGACGAGATGAATACGTTCGAGCATGACGCGGACTCCCTAAATGCGTCCATCTGGTGAATGAACAAAACTAATCGATGAATGAAATAATGCCATTTTATTTCATCGATGGATCGCTCTATCATCGCTGCCAATTCGTACGTTTCTGAATGCATTTCTCTACCGAATGGCAGCGCATATGGTTACCACACACAATCTCGGCTTCCCGCGCATCGGCGCTAAACGCGAACTCAAGTTCGGGCTGGAACGCTACTGGAAGGGCGAATCGTCGCGCGATGAATTGAAGGCGCTCGGCGCGCAATTGCGTGAGCGTCACTGGAACGATCAGAAGGGTCTCGATTTCGTGCCGGTTGGCGATTTCGCGTTCTACGACCAGGTGCTCGACATGAGCTTTACGCTCGGCAATCTGCCGGAGCGCGTGCGCGGCTTTCATGGCGACAAGCTCGACAACTACTTTCGCGTCGCGCGCGGCCGTTCCGCGCAAGGAACCGAAGAGCACGCCGGTTGCTGCGGCGGCGTCGCGGCCGGAGAAATGACGAAGTGGTTCGATACGAACTATCACTACATCGTCCCCGAATTCACCGCCGATACGCAGTTCAACCTCGATACGTCGGGCTTTCTCGAACAGTTGCGCGAGGCACGTGAGCAGGGCGTGAAGGCAAAGCCCGTGATCATCGGTCCGATTTCGTATCTGTGGCTCGGCAAGGCGAAAGACGAGTTCGACAAGCTCGCGCTATTGCCGCGCATCATGCCGGTGTATCGCGCGCTGCTCGACTACTTCAAGGTGATGGACGTCGAGTGGGTGCAGATCGACGAACCCATTCTCGTGACCGAACTCGATCAGGCTTGGCGCGATGCATTCGTGACAGCGTACGAGGGCTTCGAAGAGCGCGGCGTCAAGCTGCTGCTCGCGACGTACTTCGGCCAGTTGAAAGAGAACCTGGACCTCGCATGCAAGCTGCCGGTGGACGGTCTGCATATCGATGCGATCAACGCGCGTGACGAAGTCGCACTGGCCGCGCAAAAGCTGCCCGCGCACAGCGTGCTGTCGGTCGGCGCGATCAATGGCCGCAACATCTGGAAGACGGATCTGAATGCCGCGCTCGAATGGCTCGCACCGCTCGCGCAGCAACTCGGTGAGCGTCTGTGGATCGCGCCGTCATGCTCGCTGCTGCATGTACCGGTCGATCTCGCGAGCGAACAGAAACTCGATCCGGAAATCCGTTCGTGGCTCGCGTTTGCGTTGCAGAAGCTCGATGAATTGCAAGTACTCGCGAGCGCGCTGAACGAAGGCCGCGACAAGGTCGCCGATGCGCTCGCAACGAATGCCGCCGCGATCGACGCGCGTCGCAACTCGCCGCGTGTGAACAACCCGGCGGTGAAGGCCGCACTCGCGCGTATCGACTCGAAGCTCGGCGATCGTCAAAACACGTATGCGCAGCGTGCATCGAAGCAGGCCGCGTTGCTGAAGCTGCCGGCCTATCCGACCACGACGATCGGCTCGTTCCCGCAGACCGCGCAGATTCGCGAGGCGCGCAGCCAGTTCAAGAGCGGCGCGCTCGATGACGTAGGCTACCGTGCCGCGATGTGCGCAGAGATCGAGCGCAGCGTGCGCGAGCAGGAACAACTCGGCCTCGATGTACTCGTGCATGGCGAAGCCGAACGTAACGACATGGTCGAGTACTTCGGCGAGCAGCTCGATGGCTACGCGTTCAGCCAGTTCGGCTGGGTGCAGTCGTACGGCTCGCGCTGCGTGAAGCCGCCCGTTCTGTTCGGCGACATCAGCCGGCCGAAGGCGATGACGGTCGAGTGGATCACGTACGCGCAATCGCTGACCGACAAGCCGATGAAGGGCATGCTGACCGGCCCGGTGACGATCCTGAACTGGTCGTTCGTGCGCGACGACCAGCCGCGCTCGGTGTCGTGCTACCAGCTTGCATTGGCGATTCGCGACGAAGTACTGGATCTCGAGAAGGCCGGCGTGCGTGTGATCCAGATCGACGAGGCCGCGCTGCGCGAAGGTCTGCCGCTGCGCCGCGCGCAATGGGACGAGTATCTGCGCTGGGCGGTCGAGTCGTTCCGTATCACGGCGAACGGCGTGGGCGACGAAACGCAGATTCACACCCATATGTGCTATTCGGAGTTCAACGACATCATCGCGTCGATCGCCGATATGGATGCGGACGTGATTACGATCGAGACGTCGCGCTCGGATATGGAACTGCTTGATGCATTCGATCACTTCAACTATCCGAACGAAATCGGTCCGGGCGTGTATGACATTCACTCGCCGAACATTCCGACCGAAGCGCATATCGTGCAACTGATGGAGAAAGCGGCGGAGCGCATTCCGGCCGAGCGTCTGTGGGTGAATCCGGATTGCGGGTTGAAGACGCGCCAGTGGGCGGAGGTGGTGCCGGCGTTGACCAATATGGTCGCCGCGGCGAAGACGTTGCGGGCGCAACTGCGCTAGGCGACGCGCTGGTCGCTGCTCGGGTTCGCGTCTTCGTGTTGGTAGCCTGTCAACGCGGAGACGACAGATACCGTTACTGTTACAGGCCATGGCTTCGCGCACGCGATGGCGGGTGACGTACGGTACGGTATCTGGACGACTCGAAGAAGGAGACCCTCTTTGTACTCATTGCGGTTTCTCGTTTGCGCATTACCCGCTGTTTTGAGTGTTCTGTCGGCGTCGGCGTCGGCGTCGACAGTCGCGGCTGCGAGCGCGAGCGCTGGGCATAGCGCGGATCCTGCTTCTGCCACGACCGCGACCGCGACTGCGACATCCCCCAAACGCGAACGCGACGTCGTGAATACGCCGGTGCCGCGTGTGCAAAGCGGCCGGTTGGAAATCACCACTCCGCGTGGCCGTTTCGAAGTACCGATTCAGGTATCGCGCGACTGGACGCGGCCACAGGATGACGTGACGAGAGCCGTGGTCGTCATCCCCGGCTGGCCGCGGCGCGATCTGCGCTCCGGTGAGCATGCCGCAGCCTTGGCGGGCGCGGCGGCGCAAGGGGTTATCGTGATTACCCCGCAGTTTCTGACCGCGAAAGATATCACCGCCCACCAGTTGCCGGACGATGTTTTGCGATGGCGTGAAAACGATTGGCCCAAAGGCAGACTATCCGGCGACATCGCATCGGTCAGTTCCTTTCAGATCGTCGACGCCATTTTCGCGAAACTCGCGAACCGGGCGATTTTTCCGAAGCTCGATACGGTCGTACTCGCCGGGCATTCCGCGGGAGGGCAATTCGTGCAGCGCTACGCGGCGATTAGCCAAGGGGACGCCGGGCTCGCGAATGCGCGTATCCACGTGAAGTATGTTGTCGCCAATCCGGCGAGCTACCTTTATTTCACGAGCGATCGCCCCGATTCAGACGGTGCTTTCACACCTTTCAATTCGAAATCGTGTCCCGCGTTCGATCACTGGAACTACGGGTTGCAGGACGGTGTGCCTCCCTATGACTCGCGTTCGGCGTCGGCGGGCGAACTGACAGCGCGCTACCTTCAGCGGGATATCGTCTATCTTCTTGGTGCCGCGGACACCGATGCCGCCGCGGATGGTCTCGATCGATCATGCGCGGCGGAGGCGCAAGGGCCGACGCGTTACGCGCGCGGGCTGGCGTTCGACGCCTATGTGCATTTGCTTGATCCAAACACGAAGCAGCATGTCGTCGAAGCGCCCGGCATTGCGCACTCCAGTTACCGGATGTTTTCTTCCGCGTGTGGGCTGGCAGTGCTGTTCGGCAAGGCGGGTTGCGATGCGGGACTTTGAGACAATGAAAAACAACATCATCGGTTCTTCCTTCCGGAGCGTGGCTTTCGCCATCGCGCTTGTATCGACGTTCAGCGCGTGCTCGACGGATGCGCCACGCCCATCCCCGCTCGACGACGATAGCGCGCAGTCACCATTTCCCGGCGCCAAATGGTCGACCGCCGCGCCCGCGACGCAGGGCTTCTCGCAGCAGGGTATCGACGAGGCCATCGCCTACGCGAAACAGAACGGCGCGACCTCCGGCATGATCGTTCATGGCGGACAGGTCATCGGCGAGTGGGGGGACGTGTCGAGGAAATCGAATCTCTATTCGGCGCGCAAGAGCCTGGTGAGCGCGCTGATCGGCATCGCCGTTGCGCGCGGACAGATACATCTCGACGACACGCTCGCGCAACTCGGTATCGACGACACTGCGCCTTCTCTATCGCCGAGCGAGAAGCAGACGACGATCCGGATGATGCTGGAGGCACGCTCGGGTGTTTATCATCCGACCGTCTACGAGACCGCTGCAATGCAGGCAGCCAAACCGCCGCGCTATAGCCACGCGCCGGGCACGTTCTGGTATTACAACAACTGGGACTTCAACACGGTCGGCGCGATCTACGAAAAGGCGACCGGCAATTCGATCTTCACCGCGCTGAAGACCGACATTGCGGAGCCTATCGGTATGCAGGATTACCGGCCTTCGGATGGGCATTACGTATCGGGTGGCACTGCCACGCGCTATCCCGCGTATCCGGTCGATATGAGCACACGGGACTTTGCCCGCTTCGCGCTGTTGTATCTGCATGATGGCATCTGGCGCGGCCGGCAGGTCGTCCCCGCCAGTTGGGTCGCCGAATCGACGCGCCCTTACTCCGACACGTCCACGGGCGGGTATGGCTATATGTGGTGGACCAGCATGCCTGCAATCGGACCGCGTGGCGCGAATGCCGCATTGTTACGGCCCACCTATTGGGCCGATGGTCATCTGGGGCAGTACGCGGTTGTCGTGCCGTCGCTGGACCTGGTGGTGGTGAGCCGGGTCGATGCGCGGTTGACCTCGAAACAGATCGGGCAACTCAAGATGGAGAAGCTTGTGTGGCTGGTGGAGGCTGCGGGCAACGCGAGCGGCATCGGTCCCGAACCCGGACGGAAGCCGCCGGCGTGACCGACGGCCTTCGCCTGGTGCGTGCTTTAGCTGGAAGCGGCCTCGGGTGCCGCAGCCTTGGCGGCCGCCGGCGTTTGATGCTTCATTGACTTCTTATAGTGTTCCGCGCGCGCATGCTCGTGCTCGTTGCGGAACAGCACGTCCGCGGTCTTCTTCTGCTCGTCGGAAAGCGACGCGTATAGCGTGCTGAACGCACTCGACAGCTTCTGCATGTTCTGTGCGCGCAGTTCGTCGAGCGACGCGTACGATTTCATCGCATCGTCGGCACTCATGGTCGAGAGTTTGCCGTTGCGCTCGTGGAACGCATCAGCAGTGCTCTGGGCGTTGTCACGCACGGTCTGCGCGAAGGCATCCCATTGCTGCGATTGCTGGTCGGTGATCTTCATCGCGCTATGGAGCTGCGCAATTCGCAGCTCAACCGCATCCTGGTGCTTCTGCGCGTGGTGGGATACGTTGGTCGAGGGCGCCGCGGCACCGCTCGCCGGGGTTTGCGCCCAGGCGGAAGCCGTGGCGAAAGCAACGCTCATCACAACAGATACGGCAATTTTATGAACGGTATTTTTCATTTCGGAAGTGTCGAACAGAAATGTCGGATTGACGCGGCCGGCTCCGGCAACAAGCGATGCGGGCTATAGGCGGCCAGGTATCTCGGTGAAGTGTCTCGGTGAAATACACGCGGCACCGCAATTGGGCCGCAAGTATTGCGTGGTCAAATCGTCAGCCTGGCAACGGTCAGTTCAGTAACCATTGGGATAGTAGGCGGTGCCGGGCGGCGGCGAATCATAGACCACGGCAGGCGGGGCCTGGTTCGCATTCGACATTGCCGCACCGGCCGCCACGGCCAGCAAGGCGCCGACAACCAGACCACCAACCAAGGCGCTTCCTCCATGATGATCGTGGGAATCGCCGTGGGAGTTGCCGTGATAACCGCCGTGGGAGTCGTTGTGATAACCGCCGCCGCCGTGGCCATGAGAATCACCATGATGCTGAGCCTGCGCGGGTAGCGCGAGGGCCGTGGCGGCGATTGCCACGATGGCCGTAGTGGCCACCCGGCGCAAGGATATTCGAGAGTGTCGAGTCATACGCGCTACCTCCTGTCGTGAATGGGATGCGGCAATAGCTTCGCTGTCAAATTGTTCCATCCGGTACAGCCTTATACCACGCACCCGTTGTACGGCCTCGTCGACTTGCCGGCTTGCTGGACGGCTAGACCGTCGCGCGATACTGATACCAAATCTGGCTGGAAGGTCGACCTCTCCTTTCTCTTCGAGCCTTTCAACTTTCCGGCCTCCGCGCATGCCAATGTTTAGAAATAATTGACAGTCCCTTAACGGACGCGTAACAAAACTTACATAAAATTTAGAAAGTCACAGACCGTCGGGTGTGTGCGATCCATAACGAGGGACAGTCGTGAAAAATATACGGTTGCGCAGGGGCGCGCTCGCGATGCTGGCAAGCATCGGCGTAATGGCAGGGTTGTCCGCTTGCGGAAGCAGCATCAGTAGTTCGGACAGCGGTAGTTCGGACAACAGCCAGAAGGTCGCTGGTCAAGTGCTCGGCAGCTATATTCAGAATGCGGCGGTCTGCCTGGATGTGAACAACAACGGCAAGTGCGACCAGGGCGAGCCTGTCGCGCGCTCGGATGCCCAGGGCAAGTTCTCGATCTCCGATACGAGCAATGGATCGTGGAAGTATGTCGTGGCCAACCTGAGCGGCGCCACGGAGAACGACGCATCGGGCAAGAACATGGGCACCGTGTTCAACAGCACGGCTACGTTCCGTTCGCCGCGCGGCGTCAGTTTCGTCAGCGCGATCACCACGCAGCTTTCGCAACTGATCGACAGCGGTCTGTCGCAGTCGGATGCGCAAACGCAACTTGCGAACAAGATCGGCACGACGCCGGACGCCCTGCTGGGCGACTTCAACACCAACGGCAACGCCGTGGTGAAGGCAGCGAGCGACCAGTACATTGCAACCGTCGCGTCGAGCAAGGCGATCAAGCACGTCTGGGTTATCGTGCTTGAAAACAAGAGCGCGGAATCGACGTACGGCACGACGGCCACGGACTCAAACCAGGACCCGTACCTGAAATCGCTGATGCCGCAGGGCACGTTCCTGTCGAACTACTTCGGCACCGGCCACGTTTCGCTGGATAACTACGTATCGATGGTGTCGGGTCAGCCGTCGACGCATGACACTGAATCGGACTGCTTCGGCGTGTGGTCCGATGTCGTGGATGCCGGCAACGACTCGGCTAACCCCAAAGTTCTCAAGGCAGGCACTGACGTCAACGGCCATCCGGGCGGCGGCTGCGTGTTCCCGGCTCGCGTGCAGCATCTTGGCAACCAGATGGAACAGGCCAAGCTCACGTGGCGCAGCTACAACGAGGACATGGGCAACGACCTGAACCGTGACGGCACGAGAACCTGTTCGTTCCCGCGCCGTACCGCGCAGCTCGCTGGCTCCGACCCGACGAAGGCCGTGGACGGCACGCAGTCCGCGCAGGCTCCTTCCTCTTCGGGTGACAAGCCGGGCGACGAGTACGCAACGCGTCACAATCCGTTCCCGTATTTCCATTCGACCATCGACGATCTGGCGAACTGCGACGCGCACGTGGTCAACCTGCAAGACGACCTGGCAACGGATCTTCAGTCGATTGCCACTACGCCGAACTTCTCCTTCATCACGCCGAACCTGTGTGACGATGGCCATGATGGCGACGGTACGGGTACCGCGGGCAAGGGCTGCGCAAACGGTCAGCCTGGCGGTTTGACTTCGATCGACGCGTTCCTGAAGAAGACGGTCCCGTTGATCCAGGCTTCGCCCGCTTACAAGCAGGACGGCCTGATCATCATCACCACCGACGAAGGCGTGGTAACCGGACTTAATCCGACAACGCAGGTCAGTTCGGATGGCAAGACGCTTTCCGTGCTGGAGCCGGAGATGGGCAACCAGTGTCCTGGCTGCAACCAGCAAACGGGTCCGAACGTGACGCGTCCGGAACAGGTCACGCTGTCGACGCTGCCGGTGGCTGAAGCAGGCCTGCTCGGTATCAACCCGGCGACGCTGCCTGCATCGGTGCAGACCGTGTCGATTGCGTTGAACTACCTCGGAGTCGGCGGCGATCAGATTGGTACGCTTCTGCTGTCGCCGTTCATCAAGGGCGGTCACGTGGATAGCACGGGCTACAACCACTACGCGATGCTGCGTTCGCTCGAGGACAACTTCGGCATTGGCTCGTATCTCGGCTACGCCGACGATGCATCGCTGAAGCCGATCTTCACGTCGGCCAACATCGATAACCGCTGATCGTTAGCGGTTTCGCAAGAGCTCTGTTGTGTCAGCCCGGTTCTCTGTTCGAACCGGGCTGTTTTCTTCATTCGCTATGCGCCAATTTCCTTCAAGGGCTGTTCTCGCAACGGCCCTTTGCATTTTCCTTCTGTCCGCATGCGACAAACATGCAGCGGACGCTCAGGTAGCCGCGGCAGTTCCGGCAGCCCCTGTCAAAGCAGCTGCTCCCGATCTGACGGCGATCGGCAAGGCCGCGTTCTTCGATCCGTCGCTGTCGGCTTCCGGCAAGCAGTCGTGTGCGTCCTGCCACAGCCCCGCGAATGCCTATGGGCCGCCGAACGGTCTGGCTGTCCAGTTGGGCGGCCCCAATCTCGATCGAGCCGGATTGCGTGCTGTGCCGTCACTGCGCTATCTACGCGCTGTGCCTTACTGGACATACACGCAGGCAAATAGCCTGAAAGAGCGCCTCGAGGATGGAGATAATCAGCCGATCGGCGGATACACGTGGGATGGGCGCTTCAACAGCCCCGCGGATCAGGCTGCATTTCCGCTGCTCAATCCGGATGAAATGGCAAACAGCGGCGCGGACGACGTGGCGAAG
The DNA here is from genome assembly GCF_021390495.1 of Paraburkholderia sp. ZP32-5. Classification (NCBI taxonomy): domain Bacteria; kingdom Pseudomonadati; phylum Pseudomonadota; class Betaproteobacteria; order Burkholderiales; family Burkholderiaceae; genus Paraburkholderia; species Paraburkholderia sp. ZP32-5. The sequence goes on from NZ_JAJEJP010000002.1 coordinate 251,717, forward strand.
AAGCTGAGCCAAAGCAGCTACGCATCGCAGTTCCGGCAAGCATTCGGCGAGGACATTTTCTCGCGACCGGCAGACGCGCTGGCGGACCTTGGCAAGGTACTGCAGGCATTCCAGTTCAATGACCCTTCGTTCGCACCGTACTCCAGCAAGTTCGACCGTGTGCTCGACGGCAAGGATCAGTTCACGCCACAGGAAGCGCACGGGCTGGCGCTGTTCAGCGACCCCGACAAGGGCAATTGCGCAAGCTGTCATCTGATCAACAAAGGCGCTCACGGCTCGCATCCGGCATTGACGGACTACAACTTCCAGACGCTGGGTGTGCCACGCAACATGGACATTCCGGCCAACCGTGATCCGAATTTCTTCGACATGGGGTTATGTGGGCCGCTGCGTGAAGACCAGGCGAAGCTGCAGAAGTGGTTCTGTGGAATGTTCCGCACGCCGACGCTTCGCAATGTCGCCACGCGACGCGTGTTCTTTCACAACGGCAAGTTCCATACGCTTGAGGATTCGGTGCGCTTCTATGTCGAGCGCGACACGGACCCGAAGAAGTGGTATTCGAAAGACGCGCATGGCCACGTCGTGAAGTTCGACGATCTGCCGAAGAATCTGCGCAGTAACGTCGATAGCAAAACGGAGCCGCTGACGAACCACCTGGGCGGCAAACCGGTCTGGTCGGACTCGGATATCCGCGACGTGATGGCATTCATGAATACCCTGACCGACGCGGACGCACAGACAGTGCCTCGCTAACGTCGTGCAGAAAAAAGAAAACCCGGCTAGTTGTTGAGCCGGGTTTTTTTATGTGATTCGCTGGAGCCTCATCGAGAGACTACCGGTAGTTAACGAAGTTAATGATGTCATTAAGAAACCACGGCAGGATCAATTGCGTATCCGAATAGCTGGTACCAACTGTGAGCCGTGGCGGCCGCGAAGCGGCATCGCTGTCCGCCACCCCATTGGGCGTATGCAGGATGTAGCTATCGCTGCCAGGCGCGCCCGGTGGGACCGTCAGATTGTTCGTAGGCGACGATGTCGAAGTACAGCCGGCAGTGAGCACGACGAGAGCCGCGGCGAAGCAAAGGGACTTCATCATAGTGATGTGAACTCCGGCAACGTGACTTTGACAGTATGAGTGAATCGAATCCGAACCCGCGCGCTAAACAGACCGCACGCTGAAAATAAAGTCCACTTCCACCGCCGCTCCCTTCGGCAATTGCAGCACGCCAACCGATGTGCGCGTATGCACGCCGGCATCGCCCAGCACCGCATACAACACGTCGGACGCCCCATCGGCGACTTCGCTTTGCATCGTGAAGTCCGGCGCGCTGCGCATGAAGACGGTGATGCGCGGCACTGCCTGAATCGCGTCGAGCGTCCCGCATCTGTTCCTGATCAGCGTCAGCGCGCGCAGCGTCGAAATCGCCGCAGCGCGACGGCCGTCGTCCAGCGTGATCGATTCGCCCACCACGCCAACGAAGCGTACCACCTCGCCCACGCGCGGAACCTGGCCGGCAATGTAGGCAGTATTGCCGTCGATCAGAACCGGTGTGTACTTTCCGCCGATCTTGATTTCCTGTTCAGGATCGAATCCGAATTCGGCTGCCACCTGCCTGAATTTATCGTCTCTCGTCATAACGCACCTTCGCCGACGCTGTGGAAAGAGTAAAGAATAATGGAGTGTTCCGGGTTTGTATCGAATGATGCTTGTCGATCTCGAATGCGCTGATTATCTGATCCCCCGTTTGCCCACCTTACGCCGCTCAACCGGCTTCTCCGGCGCCAGCGATTCGCGACAGAAATCGATAAACGCCTCGACCTTCGCCGCCGGATGGCGTCGTGACGGCAGAAGCGCGTACAGCGGAAATTTCTCGTCCGGCCAGTTCGGTAGAACATCCAGCAGCAGGCCATCCCGCATCAGCTGCTCGACGCCGATTTCCATCACCTGGGCAATGCCAGCGCCCGCGACGCACGCGCCGAGCATCGCTCCTACATCGGACACGAGCAGCCGCCCTTGCGCATTGATCTTCTCGATCTTCTTGCCGTGATGAAACTCCCATTCGAACGGTTTGGCCGTGACAGGGTTATAGAACAGGATGCGTTCGTGGCTGGCCACCTCGCGAGGATTCGCGGGCCGTCCACATCGCGCGATATAGCCCGGCGACGCAACCGTAATGATGCGTGTATCGAGCAGCTTTCGCGCAACCAACGTCCCCACCGGCGGCGGACCGAAGCGCACCGCGAGGTCGAAGCCGTCGGCCACCAGGTCGCCGACGTTATCGCGCATCAGCAGTTCGAGCGAAAGATCCGGGTACTGCGCGAGGAAGTCCGGTAGTCGCGATGCCAGTACAGTCCTCGAAAAGAACGGATCGACATTGACGCGCAGTTTGCCTTGCACGACGTTCGCGGAACCGGAGGCCGCCGAAGCCGCCTCCTCGATACTCGTCAGATGCGGACTCACCGATTCGTAAAGGCGCCGGCCTTCGTCGGTCAACGTCAGCGAGCGGGTAGTGCGATCGAGCAGGCGCACGCCGACGCGCTTCTCCAGACGCGATACCGCGCGGCTCACGCCGGAAGGCGACAGGCCGAGCGCATCCGCCGCGCGCACGAAACTACCGCTCTCGGCCACCGCGGCGAGCACGGTGATACCTGCAAATAGCCGGCCGTCGAAGGGCATGCTCAGTCCTGTTCGTATGTCATTACGTGAATTTAATCACGAGTGATTTGAACGTCGGATACTTTTTTCAACAATCCCGACGTGGGAAATTACCTGTCTAACTGTTCGGGAGAACCTCAATGGAAGTTTTGAAAACGCAGGGTATCGAATTGCCACGTCTTGGTTTCGGCACATTCCGGATGCCGGGCGCGGATTGTCAGCCTGTGGTGGAGAGCGCGCTCGAACTCGGATATCGCCATATCGACACCGCTGAGATGTATCAGAACGAGGAGGCAGTGGGTGCCGCCATTGCATCGTCCGGCATCGGCCGCGAGCAGCTGCATCTGACGACCAAGGTATGGCATGAGAACCTGAAGCCGGAGTCGATCCGGCGCGCGCTCGAAAGCAGCCTTGCCAAACTCGGTGTCGATTACGTGGACCTGTATATGGTCCATTGGCCTTCCCGGGACATGAACCTTGGCGCGGTACTGGAGACCATGCAGAGTTTCATTCAACAAGGCACGGTACGCGCAATCGGTGTGTGCAACTTCAACATGACGTTGCTGAAAAGCGCAATCGATGACATCGGTGCTCCGATTGCCTGTCATCAGATCGAGTATCACCCGTTTCTCGATCAGTCGAAGATGCTGTCCTATTTGCGCGAGAAAGCGATTCCGCTCGTCGCCTATGCGCCGCTTGCGCAGGGCAGAGCCGCCGACGATGCGGTGTTGCGCGAAATCGGCGCGAAGCATGGCGTGGGCGCGTCGCAGATCGCGCTTGCATGGCTGCTGGATCAGCAGGGCGTCGCGGTGATTCCTAAAGCCGGCCGACGGGAAAATCAGCAAGCTAATCTGGACGCGCTGACAGTGAAACTCGACGACGAGGATCGGCAAGCGATTGCGCGATTGCCGAAGAATCAGCGGTTCGTTACGCCTCCGTTCTCGCCGGAATGGGATAAGTAACCGGCGTCGTCGGTTGGCGCGCGCATGCGCGTGTTGTGTTTTGACCGGCCGCGGCATCGGGGTGTGATAACTACGCCACACCCTAATGCGATTGATGCATCGGTTCTTTGTTATGCGCTTATTCGCGGCCGGTTGTTGCAATTAGCTCATGCTACTTATGAGCGGCCGGCGATACGACGCTCGGCGTCGCCAGCGTATTGTTGCTGTTGGGAGCCGGCGCGTCGGACGTCGAGCCGTTATTCGAACTCGGAAGACCCGAGTTCGGCGCCTGTCGGGTGGTCATGCCGCTGTCCGAATTGGTCGTGCCGGGCATGCCGTAGCCGCTATTCATGCCGCGCGTCTGGTCCATCTGGTTCATCTGATTCGACGGGCTGGCCGTGCTGCCCGACGTACCTCCGTTCGCGCCACCGGCTGTCTGTGCATAAGCACCGCCCGATAACGCGAGCGTGGCGACGGCCGCGATTAACATGCTGGTTGCCTTACTCATGGTCCGTTCCTCCTTGTCTGGGAAAGGAAATATCGACGCAGACGAACACCGCCTGCTTGACCATGAATTCAGCAATCACCGTGCCGCGCCCGTCTCCGTGGGTTCGGCCCATCGGCTATGTGACGCGCCGGCAAGCATCACGCAGTTTCTACCGCTGGCCTTGGCCGCATAGAGTGCCGTATCGGCTCTCGCCATCACCGACGCAACGGTATCGCTGGCCCCGAATTCGTCGATACCCGCGCTGAGCGTGCAGGTGACGTCACCGTTCGGTGCGCGCGAAACAGACTCCGCGACGATTGCGCGCAACCGGTTCGTCAGGCGGGCCGCATCCTCCTTGCCGGTCAGCGGCAGCAACAGCGCGAATTCCTCGCCGCCGATCCGGCCCACGACGTCGGTTTGCCTTATGCCGCTCGATATCGTCGAAGCAACCTGCGCTAGCGCTTTATCGCCGGCCGCGTGCCCGTATCGGTCATTGATGCTCTTGAAGTTATCGATGTCCAGAATAGCGATGGAGAGCTTCGATCGGGTCACCTTTGCCACATCGAACAGCGCCTCGCTCTGGGCGATAAAAGCACGCCGGCCGAGCACGCCCGTCAGGTCGTCGATGGTGGCGAGGCGTTCCATGCGCTCCGCCAGCCGGTCATGCGCCAGCATCACCATACCGACTGACAGCGCCGGCAATGTCATCGTGGCGACGCCGAGAAACGCCACGTTGATCGGCGTCGGCTCCAGAAAAACAGTTTCATGCGCGAGGCCGAATCCATAGATGACACAACGAACCGCATGGACCAACGCCCCGAGGATCGCGGCAGCGGACACGAAGTGATAGCCGTATTTCGGCCGGCCCGCCGGCCGGTGCCGTTGCACGATCCACGCGATAACGAAGCGGATGTAGGCGAGATACCCGGATATCAGCGCACCTCGGGCGTCCACGTCGGGCGATACGTAGGTCCAGTAGACGATCGCGGCGAGGATCGGGCCGATTGCGACGTATTCCCAGGTAGTCGATGGCCGCTGATGAAAGAATTGCCGAAAACCCTGCAACGCCATCAGCGATGCGACGATCAGCAATACGCTCGCGCTGACCACGACGATATCCATCCGCCGGAACAGCAGCAGCGTCGCTGTGACGACCAGCAGACCCGTTGCCCAGCACCAACGGTGTATTCCGGGGATTTGCGCGCGAAATAGCGAACCGAGAACGGTGACGCCCATCAGGCAGGACAACATTGCAATGCCGATAAGGGCGGTCGGGATGGACATGGCAGCTTCGGAATGGATATGACCCATGAGGGCGCCCAAGCGCGGCACGAGGTCGCGCAGCGATATTGGCCGCCTTCGCAAAGCGCATATCGTACCGGAATAAATTTCGGGCCCCGAGCAATCCGGCGGTCAAAATTTCACTGATGTTCGCTTTTTTCGTAATGGTCAGTAAGCGCCTGGTAAGCGGCCGGGCAAGCGCGCAGCCGGCTATCTAGCCGGCCGGCAGGTGCGAGCGGTGAGTGCGCGGATCAGAGATGCCGGCATTGCGCCGGCGGATTGCCCCAATCATCGTGCAGGCCGTCGTGGTAGGTGATGGGCGCATTCAGTGCTTCGTCGATGTCGAGCCCTTCGATGCACAGGATGTTGATGTTGATATACGGGTACCCCGTTCCGTTCGGCATATCGATGCGATCGAATACGTGCACGCCGCAACGTTTGCAGAACGGATGACGCGCGACCGGATTGTTGCCGCGATATTCCGTCAGCGCGGTTTCATCGGCAAGGAGACGAAACTCTTCCGGGCGAACCTTGACGTTCCAGAATCGCAGTCTGCTGCAAAAGCTGCAATTGCACTTCGACGTACCTTTGCCGAAATCGATTCGGGCTTCGAACCTGATCGATTGGCAATGGCAGCTTCCATGATATGTGCGCAGCATGGAGTTCTCCGGTGATGGCAGAGCCCATGCTGTCGCATGGCTTCGAGGTCGTCAAGCACGTCACTCGATGTCGATCGGCACGCATGTGCGAGTACTCAAATTTCCGTTGTGTCGGCACGAGTAAGCACCTAGTCTTTAGTCGATCGCGCGTGGTCCAATTTCCAACTACTCATGCCAGCGCGCCAACGCAGTCAATCCAATTTCAGTTCTATTTTGCGTGACGATTTGATGACGTCAGCGTGATGTGGCGCGCGTCCGAGACTGTCGATCAATGCGCATGCAAGTGCAGCATCCGGCGAAATGCTGTTCGCGGCATTTCGGAATAGCGAAGTGATGAATCAGGGACGAGTATGCGAAACAAAGTGACGCATGGCGGTTTGACCGCACAGGCTGTGGCTGGAACACATGTCGTTCTGCTCGGATGGGATGTCGAGTCGGAACTGGAAGCCGGCCTGTTGGGATTCGCTATTCAGCGAACCGATCACACCGAAGGCGAAACATACTGGCTACGCGGAATGAAAACGTTTTCAGCTACGACGCCCAAACTTCCGGCAGGCGGCACTGCATCGAGTCAAGACCAACCCTTCCAGTCATTTCAATGGGGTGACTACTCCGCGAAGCCCGCGCATAAGTACACGTACACGTTGATTGCGATGTACGGCAAGCCTGGCGCATTAGAGAAAGGCGTTTCGGTGGATATTTCGATCGACACCGAAGTCGAGGACGGCGATAGCCACAGCGTCTATTTCAATCGCGGCGCGATCGCTTCGCAGGAGTACGCGCGCCGCTTCCAGGACAAGGCGCCCGATGTGGTCGGCCAGGCCGCATACGACTGGCTATCGCGCGGTCTGCTCGAAGCGATTACGCGTTTCATCGGCAAGGCCACCGATCATACGTTCGCGCTGCGTGTTGCCATTTACGAGTTTCAATGGCCAGCGGTTCTCGATGCGCTGAAGGCAGCTTCGACGCGCGGCGTCGACGTGAAGGTGATTTTCGATGCAATCGAAAACGCGAAAGAAGATCCCGTTGCCAAAAACGAGGAAGCGATAGCACACGCCGGTATCGAGAACATTTGCCACGGCTTTACCAATGGCAAGATCATGCATAACAAGTTCATCGTGTTGATGAAAGACGATATTGCAATTGAAGTACTCACCGGCTCGACCAATTACACCGAGAACGGCATTTTCGGTCACTTGAATTGCGCGCACGTGGTGAGCGATAAAGCCGTAGCCGGCACATACCTTCAGTATTGGAGCGAGCTGTCGAAGAACCCGACGCTTGCGGAAATACGCAGCTGGGACGACGAGACAACGCCCGCTCCGAACGTACCGCCTGTTGAAGGGACCGGCCAGGTGTTCTCTCCGCAAAAAGGCACCGCGACGCTGACGACCTACGCGAATATCGCGGCGCTGGCCAAACGTGCGTTGTTCATGACTTTCGCGTTCGGGATGAATGCGGACTTCGTGCCGGTCTATAAGGAAGGCGGCGATGTATTGAGGTTTGCGCTGATGGACAAGGAAGGCACCGGTAAAGGCATCGCCGCCGCTAAAGAGCAAATTGCGGAAATCCGCAAGGTCAATGGCGCTGTCGTTGCAATCGGTCAGAACATCGCGACGAACGAATTCGATCACTGGTTGCGCGAACGCGATGGTCTGGCGCCGGGCGAATACGTGCGCTGGGTCCACACGAAGTTCATGCTGGTCGATCCGCTTTCGGACGATCCGATCGTCATTACCGGTTCGGCGAACTTCAGCAACGCGAGTGTCGAAACCAATCATGAGAACATGCTCGTGATTCGCGGCGACAAGCGCGTCGCGGATATCTACCTGGGCGAGTTCATGCGGCAATTCTCCAGCTATGCGTTCAGAGACGCAGTCGCGGCCTCGAATGCCGACGATCCGGAGAACTTCGAGCGGCAATCTCTTACCGCCGACAATACGTGGATCAATCGCTACGGAAAGCCCGGCTCGGCAGGGGCATTGCGTCGCAGCTATTTCGCGGGCGAGTAAATTCTTCGGCGGACGGCTGACCGCAGATGTCCGGATGAGATGAGTGGGGTTGGGCGTTCGAAACCAACCCCGCTTGCGCTCGCCAGCCCCGGCAAATCCGTGCGCTACCGTACAAACGCCGCGTGAGCAGACGCCCATGATCTGCCGATAGACATCTTCGCCGTCATGGTCCCGCGAAGAGCAACACATAGTCCGGCTATCATCTGTGGATACGGCGTCGACGCCAGGCCGATCGGCACCGCACGTCGAGCTGCTGTATTGGTCGCTTACGAACATCGCGCAGCTATTGCCAGAGGCGCCGAAGTTCGTCACTCTTAAGAATTCGGTGTTGATCACCGAGATTTTCCGGACCCGTGTCGGACCGTTGTTGAAAGCCCTGGGGCGGGTCTTCCGCTTAACCCCTACTTCACAGGACGGCAATATGTCACTCCGCATCAATGACGTCGCGCCCAATTTCACCGCGCGCACCACGCAAGGCACCATCGATTTCCATGACTGGATTGGAGACCAGTGGGCCATCCTGTTTTCGCATCCGAAGGATTTCACGCCGGTCTGCACCACTGAACTGGGCTACATGGCGAAGATCGAGCCGGAGTTTGCGAAGCGCAATGCCAAGCTGATCGGCCTGTCGGTCGATCCGGTCGAAGACCACGAGAAGTGGGCCGCCGACATCGAGGAAACCCAGGGCGCCGCTGTTAAGTATCCGATGATCGGCGACACCGATCTGGCGGTCGCGAAGCTGTACAACATGCTGCCGGCCGACGAAGCCGGCACCAGCGAAGGGCGCACCGCCGCCACCAACGCGACCGTACGCTCGGTCTTTATCGTCGGTCCGGACAAGAAGATCAAGCTGATGCTGACTTATCCGATGACCACCGGCCGCAACTTCGACGAAATCCTGCGCGTGCTCGATTCGATGCAATTGACCGCGAAACACCGGGTGGCGACGCCGGTCAACTGGAAGCAGGGCGACGACGTGATCATCACCGGGGCAGTCAGCAACGAAGAAGCGCAGCAGCTGTTCCCGGGCTTCAAGACCATCAAGCCGTATTTGCGCACCACCAAGCAGCCAGGCTGAAATGCGGGCGCGGCGCGCCCTTGCGGGCCGTCGCCGTGCCTTCTTTCCTCAGAGGTTCGCAATGATCTTTCGTCAGCTATTCGATCCGGTCTCGTCCACTTACACCTATCTGTTGGGCGACAGCGGCGAAGCGCTGCTGATCGATTCCGTCTACGAGCAGGTGCCGCGGGACCTGGCGCTTCTGGAGGAGCTGGGCCTGCGGCTGTTCGCCACGCTCGATACGCATGTGCATGCCGACCATGTGACCGGCGCGTGGCGCCTGCGTCAACGTTGCGGCAGCGATATCGCGCTGGCCGCGGTGGTCGAGGCCGACGGTCCGACGCGGCTGCTGCGGCACGGCGAGCGCATCGATTTCGGCACGCGTCATCTGACCGTGCGCGCGACGCCTGGGCATACCAATGGTTGCCTCACCTATGTGCTGGACGATCAGAGCATGGCCTTCACCGGCGACAGTCTGCTGATTCGCGGCTGCGGCCGCACCGATTTCCAGCAGGGCAGTCCGGAGCAACTGTTCGCCTCCGTGCGCGAGCAGATCCTGTCGTTACCCGACAATTGCCTGCTTTATCCGGCGCACGATTATCGCGGCATCACTGTGACGAGCGTCGCCGAAGAGCGGCGTTTCAATCCGCGCCTCGGTGGCGACGTGGATATCGGCGACTTCACCGGTTATATGAATAACCTGAACTTGCCGCATCCGAAGTTGATGGCCGTGGCGGTGCCCGCGAATCTGCGCTGCGGAAAGCCGGAGGGCGGCCCGGATCCGGCGGAAACGCCGGACTGGGCGCCGCTGACGCTGCGCTTTAGCGGGGTATGGGAAATCGAGCCGATGGCGCTGCTCGAACATGGCGCGGCGTTTCAGATCGTCGACGTGCGCGAGGCGCCGGAATTCATCGATCGTCTGGGGCATTTGCCGGGTGCGAGGCTGGTGCCGTTATCGCAACTGATGTCGCGCATCGATGAGCTGGATCGCGAGCGCCCGGTCGTCGCGGTGTGCCGCTCTGGAGTGCGCTCGGCTCAGGCGAGCGTGCTGTTGAGTAAAGCGGGTTTTGGCAAGGTGGCTAATCTTGCTGGCGGGATGTTGCGGTGGAAAATCGAAGGGCTGCCGGTAGCTTCGGATAGTGTTTGAAATAGAGTTGTATGCGGGCTGTCAGCGCTTTACCCCGAAAGACCGCACGGGTTGGGCAACCGGCGGGATGGCGGGAATATAAAAATGAGAAAATGCCGGGTGCGGTTAATCGATTGCAAATGCGTGTGATTAATCAAGAACGAATTAATTGCCTGTGTTTGTTTTGCCCGTATCGGGGCCTTACAAAGTTTTTCGAAAAATTCATAAATTCAGGTGAATATTCATTGATTCAATTTGATTTTATTTTATGAGCTGCTAATCGGATTTATTCGTTGATTATGCGGAAAACCTGCCCGCAACTTCATCGCGGCATCGCAATCACCTGACGTCAGCACCCGGTTCAGCGTGATGCCAAGCCCGCCCTTGCGCATCGAATTCCGCTCTCAACCCGGCGCGGCGGACCTTGCGCGGGTGTCGGATGTAAATTAATATTGCCTTACAAAAATATTTCGAAAAGACTTCACTCTCGCTATTCCCAATCCTACATATTGCCCACGCGCAAGTAGCAAATCCATATTTCATTTCGATGAATCACTTCGTTTTGTGATCTGTAAACCCTTGTAAAAAAGCGACTTCAGTAAAGACTACATGTCATAAAAAGGGAACATAGTCGCTCGATAATCTCGCTGCATAAAAATTCACGGATGTATTCCGTTTCGGGCGGCAATAGCAGTCTTGTTTTCAAACCAATAGGGGTCCCACAATGCCGGTCAGTCCACGTACCACCCTTCTTCTAACCTCCATCGCGGCAGCCTGCGTGCTGTCTGCTTGCGGCGGCAGCGACGATAACTCGTCGACGGCCAGCAACGGTGGCGGTAACAACAACCCGACGCCGACGACGTTCTCCGGTGTCGTGGCCGCTACGAACTTCGTGCCGGGCAATACGACGGGTAATCCGACGATCAAGGCTGGCTACTACGCCGGCGCGACCGTGTGCCTCGATGCCAACGGCAACGGCAAGTGCGATACGGGTGAAGCGAGCGCGACGACCGACAGCAAGGGTCACTTCTCGCTGCAATCGACGGCAACCGGTCAACTGATCGCCGACGTCAGCACGAAGGCCACCAACACGGCCAGCGGCGGCGCGGTTGCCAGCCACCTGATTCTGCGCGCTTCGGCTGCGCAGATCACCGACCAGGGCGACGCAAACATCGTGATCAGCCCGATGTCGAGCGAAGTGCAGCGTCTGGTCGAAGCGAACGGCTCGACCTACGCGACTGAGAAGGCCAACCTGTCGAAGCGCATGACCGGCCCGAGCCTCGGCGCATCGTCGGTGACGGTTGCCGCAGCGGACGTGCTCGGCGACGTCAACAAGCTGACGGGCGCCGAACAGCAAGCCATGCTGTTCGAAAACAATCAGCTCGAGAACCGCTATACGTACGCGACGACCAAGCTCGATCGCGGCGATCTGTACCCGGATAACCTCGCGGTGAAGGGCGGCGATCCGTCGCTCGTCGGCCAGTCGGGCGTGAGCACGGCAACGGCCGTCAAGCCGACGCAGACGCAGGCTCCGATTACGTTCGCACAGTCGCAGCAGGCTGCGTTCAACATCGAAGGCATTCCGCGCTACGACAACATCTTCATCGTGATGCTGGAGAACAAGAGCACGAACACGATTCTCGGTTCGCAGTTCGCTCCGAACATCAACAAGCTGTTGGCGGCCAACAACAACTTCCCGACCTACTACGCAACGGGTAACCCGAGCGAGCCGAACTACACGGCACTCGGCGGCGCGGACGACTGGGGTATCACCGACGACAGCTGGTGGGGTTGCGGTGCAGGCGCTCCGGGTTCGGGCACGAACGGTGCGCCGACGGACGTCGCATTCGCGGGCGGCACGGCATCGGACGGCCAGCCGCTGGTCGCGACCGGCGCAACGCCGCCGCTCGACAGCGCGCACCTTTCGAGCTTCGGCGGCGCGAGCTGTAACGTCGGCGCGAGCGCGAACCACAACGTGCAGGCACCGAGCCTGTTCACGCTGGTATCGCAGGCCGGCATGAACTGGCGTACGTACAGCGAATCGATGAACCCGGGTCAGGACCCGCGCGCGGACAGCATCACCGATCCGGCCGTGACGGGCACCTACACGGGTCCGGGCGCAGTGGCGGGTTCGGGTCCGTTCGCGATCGCGGGCGGTCTGTACAAGACTAAGCACCACCCGGGCATGGCTTACCAGAGCACGCGTAACCTGCCGGAGTTCATGGCGGATAACCGTACGGTGTTCGGTACGCAATTCACGCCTGCTGAGTACGCGAACCAGACGGTCTACAAGGTTCCGACCGGGTATAACTTTGACCAGTTGAGCACCGACCTCGCCACCGGCGACGTGGGTAACCTGAACTTCATCATGCCGGACCAGTGCGACGACATGCACAGCGTCGGTTCGGATCCGTCGTGCGCGGGCACCAACATCATCCAGCGTGGTGACGCTTACGTTCAGTTGCTCGTCAACAAGATCGAAGCATCGCCGCTGTGGATGAACCGTCAGCGCAAGGTTGCGATCGTCGTGATGTTCGACGAAGGCGGCGGCACCAGCACCTCGTGCTGCGGCTGGAACACGTCGGCGGCCAGCAACGACCAGCCGCTGCAGCAGAACGCGGACGGTACGTTCTCGCCGGTCGCGACGCCGCTGACCAAGTACTCGGGCGGCAACCATGGTCACGGCAACTCGATCTTCGGCATTCTGACGAACCAGCAGACCGCGTCGACGGGCACGACGGACAGCGATGCGTACAGCCACTTCTCGCTGGTGCGTACGATGCAGGACATGTTCCAGATTGGCGATCCGCAGAAGCCGGGTACGTACCTGAGCCGCGCGAAGTACACGGAATCGTTCATCGCTCAGAACATCCTGAACCTGCCTGAATTCGCGAGCAGCGCGGATACGCACTTCGACTCGGTGCGTCCGATGAACCACGCTTACGTGATTCCGGCGACGTACACACAGCGCCTGAACCCGGGTGACGTGAGCGGCACTTCGCTCTCGACCGCCCAGGTTGGTCCGGACAAGAATCAGATCAACGTCTGGACGCAGAAGTAAGCAGAACGGGCAGCAGCGGGAGGCGCAAGCCGGCCTCCCGCCCTCACTCGAATTGACTCTTTCGTAATACCAGTCAATGCATGGCAGGCCACGTTATGCGTGGCCTGCCAGTTGCGTTGTGTGACATCCACGTTTGTCCGCTCTCCGTGCCGTTATCGAATAGAGCCGGCAAGGAAAACGGACTAGCAAGGAATCGATATGCGCAAGCTTTACGTCGGCGTGCTCGCAGGTGCGCTTTCATTGATGCTCGCGGCCTGTGGTGGCGGGGGCGGGGATTCGTCCCAGACCTCGTCGAACGGCGGCGCGCCTTCGGGTGGCAACGGCACCGGCGCGGGCTCCGCACAGCAGGTCAAGCTGAGCGTGGCCGCTCAGGTCGGCAAGCAGTTGTTCTTCGACCAGAATCTGTCGGGCGGCAAGAACATGTCTTGCGCGACCTGCCATAGCCCGCAATTCGCGTACGGTCCGCCGAACAGCCTGTCGGTGCAGCTTGGCTCGGATCCTTCGGTGGCCGGTCAGCGCGCGGTGCCTTCGCTGCGCTATAAATCGATGACGCCGCCGTACGACGACGTCGCCGCCAACCCGGACGGCGTGACGGTCAACGCGCCGGGTGGTGGTTTCATGCTGGACGGCCGCGCGACCACGCTCGGCACTCAGCCGGCGCTACCGCTGCTCAATCCGCTCGAGATGAACAATGCGTCTTCGACGAGTGTGGTGCAGACCGTCCAGAACGCGTCCTACGCCGCGCTGTTCGAGCAGGCATACGGCGCTGGCGTGTTCGCGAATCCGGATACCGCGTTCGCCGACATCGGGCTGGCGCTGCAGGCATATCAGGAGGAAGATCCGAGCTTCCAGCCGTACACCAGCAAGTTCGATCTGTATCTGAGCAACAAGATCGGCGGCACGTTGACGCCGGCGGAGCTGCGCGGCCTCGCGCTGTTCAACAACACCGACGATGGCGCTGGTTGCGCGGCCTGCCATTACGGCGGCGCGAACTTCAACGGCTCGGTCGGGCTGATGACCGACTTCACGTATCAGGCAATCGGCGCGCCGCGTAATGACACGCAGATTCCCGACAATCCGGACCCGATCCCGAGCAATACCAATACCGCGTATTTCGACATGGGCCTGTGCGGTCCGCTCGCCACGCTGCATGTGCCGGGTACCGCGAACAGCGGCGCCGGTCCGGACCAGTTCACCGGTGTGAACGTACCTGATCCGTACTGCGGCCGTTTCAAGGTACCGACGCTGCGCAACGTCGCAACGCGCACCGCGTTCTTCCACAACGGCGTATTCCACTCTCTCGTTCAGGTGCTGAACTTCTACAACACACGCGATACGAACCCGGAATACTGGTATCCGAGCACGGGCGGCGACACCACTCAGATGGTTCAGAACCCGTCGTTCGCGCTGTTCCCGCAGGCAGCGTCGGGCGCCACGGCCACGCGTTTCAATGACCTGCCCGCGCAGTTCCAGGGCAACATCGACGAAGAGTTGCCGCTGGGCCAGGGGCAGACCGACGCGGGCGGCACGACCGCGGCGGACGGAGCGTTGCCGCGCGCGGTTCACTCGACGCCGCAAATGACGCCGCAGAATATCGCCGACGTCATCTGCTTCCTGAATACGCTGACGGACGGCTACCAGCCGCCCGCCACGCCACCCACGAGCGGTTCCTGCGTCAACTAACGACGAACGCGCGCAGCCTGCCCACATCGGGCCGGCCGCGCGTCGCATGTCGGCCCACCCTCCCCCGATATACTCCGCGTAGCTGAGTAACAAAGCCGGACTACGCAACTGAATCACCCAATCCAAGACGTTATTTAACCTGAGCAACGAAGACCATGATGCGACGTTCTACCGCCGTCCGCCTTGCTGGCGGCGCGCTTTCCCTGATCGCCCTGACACTGTTCGCTGGCTGCCACGACAAGAGCCAGGACGCCAGCCGGGAAAATTTCACCGCCGCCATCAACGGTTTCCTCGCGCAGCACGGCCATATGTGCCTCGCCAAATACGACTGGCCGATCTACGTGACGACCGATGACACCGCCAATGGCACGCGCGACGCGCTCCAGATGCCGGTGCTCGAAAAGCTCGGTCTCGTGAAGGGCAAGAACGTGCAGGCCGAGCGTACCGACGCGGACGGCAAGAAGATCTACGCGAATGCGCGTGTGTATGAGTTGACGCCAGAAGGGCAAAAGTACTATCTGCACATCCCCGAAGTGGTCGCAACGGCAACGAAGACCGTCACGCATCCGGCCGATTTCTGCGCGGCGTCGCTGACGCTCGACAAGGTGGTGGGCTGGGAAAAGCCGATGCAGCTGAACGGCAAGACGGTGTCGTCGGTGGTCTACACGTACAAGATCGATCCGGCACCGTGGGCGAAAGACGCCGACGCTCAGCGCGTGTTCCCGATGGTCAAGCGCGTGATCGAAGGCGCAGGCACGATGCAGCTGCGCGAAGGCGTGCATCTGACGTCGGAAGGCTGGGTTTCCGACGAAGTGTTCCAGCGCTGAGATTGCTGCTTCAAGCCGCCGCTTGCGGTGGCTTCAAGCAGGCTTTGAAGCAGGCCGAGGTGAATGCAGTGAACGAGGGACGCCGCGTGCGACGCGCCGTCCCTTTTGTCCTTGTTTAGAGCGTGCTCAGGCCATGCGCGGCACGAAGCGCCGCGTACGAATCCATTTAGTCGCCACCCACTTTTCATTCGAACGCAGCGGTGTGCTCGCGTGCAGCGAAGCGGGATCGCACAGCCCGAAGCGGTTGCCGTATTCGAAGTAAAGCGCGTGGCCGCGCTGCGGCGCGACCGACCAGCCGAGCTGCGGAAACACCGTTTCGCCGCCGTCTTCCACGTCGTTCAGATACATCAGCAACGTGCCCATGCGCTGACCGCTGCGCGCAATCGACTCGCGATTCGACTCGTTGCCCGCGACCAGATAGTCGACGTGCGGCGTCGACTCCGCGCCTTCCTCGTAATGCAGCATTTGCAGGCCTTCGCCGTTCTCGACCGGCGTGCCGGTCAGTTCGGCGATGCGTGCTTCGAGACGCGTGATCAGCGGCGTTTCGCCGAGGCGGAAAAACATCCCGTGACTGCTGCGATGGCCGGCGACGACATTGCGTCCCGTGACCGGATCGACGACGGTCGAGCGGTCGAGGCGCGGATACGCGAGCGCGATCAGTTGCTCGCATTCGTCGGCGCTCAGGAAGTTGGCGAGATGCACGGCGGCCGGCCGTTGCAAGCGCGACAGTACCCGCACCTTGCGCTCGCCGAGGCGGATCAGCGAACCGTCGGGCACGCGCAGCGGCTCGATCTGATAGCTGATCGGCGCACCGCCGACTTCGAGTTTGTCGCCCGGCAGCGGCGCGCCGTACATGAACGCGGCGGAGACCGCGTCGACCATCGCCGATGCAAGCTCGGCCGCGTTATTGCGGTTGACCAGTTCGTTGACGAGCGCTTGCGGCGGGACGCCGCGCGACAGGTTAGCGGCGATCCAGTCGCGCACTTCGGCCGGGAAATTGACGGTTATCGACATCGGGGGAGGGAGGTGCGGCTCGGGCGTGGCGCCGCATGGCCGACAGGAAAGACAGTATTAGTCGGAATGCTAGCGACAGATTGTGACGGGTTGATGGACGACGGCTCACGTCGCAACCGCTGCCGTTCCCGTATTCATCGCCGGCAACGATCAATCGGATTTATTTCGTTGTTTGTGTGCTGAAAATGCGCCGCCTAGTATCGCAGCAACGCTTTCCATGGACCTGCCTCGAGTTCATACGAGCTGCGCTGCAGAAAGGTCCCATCGGAAAGCCGGCCACACGCAATCGTCTGAAGAGGACTCGAACGATGAATACACGCGACGCCGTGAAGCTCTTTCTAATGGGCATCGGCATTGTTGTTTCCACGCATGCCGGCGCATGGACGCTGCCGGCGGATAACGCCACGGTTCCCGAAGCGGAAGTCGAGCAGATTCTCGCCGGCAAGGACTATCCCGAGACGACCGGCTTTACCCGGCACCTCGATTACATCGACTATCAGGCCAACGGCAAGACCTTCACGCAGGTCGTGATGCGGCTCGATCCCGACAAGCCGCTGATGCACAACGGCCGCAAGATCGTATTGGCGGCGACGGAGGAAGGCAGTTCGAGCGCGAACGGTTTCGTCGAAACCGACGAGGGCAAGGAGGGTATCGGTGTCTGGCTGGCGAAGCGGGGCGTGACCTTCATCGCGTTGAATCGCGTCGGGCGCTGGAACTTCTTTGCGCCGAATCGCAGCGGCACCTGGGAGACCATTCCGGTCGACGAGCGCATGCCGATCTTTTCGCAGCATCAGAAAGCCTATTGGTCGAAAGACGACTACGTGATCCAACCCGCGGGCAAGACGTCGAGTTCGAGCGGCAGCGAATACGTGCGCTTTCCGAAGCCGGGCACTGAACTCTATGACGAGATGGTCGCGTGCACGCCGGTCGCGATGGTCGACGGACTCGAAACCGGCTTGCGACATGCGCTGCCCGATGCCGAACGCAAACAGTCGTTGCTGCTCTATTGGGGCTTTTCGACCGGTGGCGCACTGATGTGGCCGCTCGCCGAGCGCATTCGCCCTGACGGTTATCTGAACTGGGGCTCGTCGCCGCCGGGCGTCGTCTACTACTACGGCATGGCGTTGGGCGGACGCTGGGACTGGCCGTACGAACACTCGGCCGAACGCGTGCGTGGCCGTGGCCGCTCGGACTTCGAGTTCTACAACAAGCGGGCCGATCCGGCGACGAAGGACGAACGTTGGCAGCGCGATTTGCGTGAGCCACGTTTCAAGGGCGTCGAAGATCCGATCATGTTCGACAATGCCGGCGCGCTGACCGAAGACGCGATGCGCCTTTACACCGCGAGCTTCGTGCCGCCAGAGATGAAAGCAGCGGGCTTCAACAAGATTCTCACCGACATCATGGCGACCACGATGCCTGGCCCCGCGTTGCATGGGCTGCCGGTGTGGGACATGAACGGCACGTTCGACGAGGTCTATTCGGTGCCGACGATGCAGGCCGCGCGCGTGATGATGCAGCCGTATGTCGGCAAGCACGTGCTGATCCGCATCGAGGGCTTCAATCACAGTATCGTCAACCGGCAGGTGCGCGTGATTGGTCCGATATGGCTGCGGGCGATCGACAGTGGGTTCTTTGATGGTTGATGTTCGTGGTGCGGCGGTATGGCGCAGTGAAGATGCGAGTGCTGTCGCGCACGTGTAGGCTATCCCAATAACACGGATACGGGTGCGCGCGTCTATAATCGTAGCCGCCGTCAAAACAGCGACGGCTCGAGCTTGGCAGCTCGATAGTTATGCCCCGCACGCCTGTTCAGACAGGCGTGCGTCTGTCGTCGCACGTCCATTTTCTGCGGGCGGGCCACGGAGAGGAGACCTTCGGGTCTGCCGGTTTGGGGCATAACGCCGGTCTGCCAACCTTTCCGCTGTGCCCGCTCACCACTTCCATACGCTGACCGGGCACCCCGCCACCCTAACCGGGACCGCGTATGACCGAAGCCATCAAGCAGCATTCCTCCTCTCGTCCTCCTGTAGACGCTCTCCAGTATGAAAAGCTTGCGCTAACCGCATTTCATCTCTGCGAGCGACGAAAGAAGCAACTCGACAAGCTCGTCACACTTGCATCCACGATCGTCAGTACTCCGGCTGCCACGCCTGAAGAAAGACACCACCAACGGACGTTGCTCGAAGTCATGGTGCACGTCGGCGAAGACTATCAGCGCACGGCCGAATGCGATCACGAGCTGCTGAGCGTGATTGCGCTCGACGCAAAGGGCGTTCAGAGCCGCCGCATGAGCGCTCATGATGTAGCCGGGCTTCTTGACGATGTTTTTCAAAGCCTGTCGGAGCCGAACAAGTCTCCCGGTACTGCCATCAGAAATATCCAATAAAAGAGATGGCAGGACGCACTGTCGATATCCGTGAGGGATCTCGCATTTAGGACTATTCGGATTGACTGCACGTGGTTTGGATGAAGAATTAACCGCGTTGCTTGCTGCCGCAGTGCAATTCGCACGCGCGCCGTATTTCTTCGGGGTCGTCTCGGACCGTTTCAGATAGATGATCTGAAGCGGTGACCGCTGCCAGGCATGCGCATCCGATTGGCGAGTAGTCGCGAGCCAGTCGGCTGACGAACCGTTTCATAGGCTGTCGTTGCGGACAGCGCATAACAGGGAGATGACATGAGGGACCGACAAGGGCGCGAAGTCGCGCGGCTGGGTGATGCAACCGATCATGGCGGCAAGATCATTCAGGCTGCCGACGATTTGACTCACATGGGAAGGCGCGTCGCGCTCGATGGCCATCTGGTCGAGTGTCCGAAATGCGGTGGCACATTCCCGATCAGGGCAACGGGCGAACGCACACATCGGGGCGTACGCGTCGCATTGCTCGGTGACGGGACCGGGTGCGGGGCGACGCTCATCGATGCGTGAGGCGTGTATGACGTGGAATACCCCGACGCGCAGCATCGAGTTCACCTGCCCGACGCTTCCTTATATGGTCAGCCGCGGACCCACCGGCGAACAGTTGCGCGAACCAATGTTAGCCATGCGCAGTATCAAAGGACGTGAAGCGGTTGGTGAACTGTTCGAATACGTCGTCGTCGCGGAGAGCCAGCCTGACTTCCTGCAAAAGCCCACCGACGCCGCGCAGATCGATCTGGAGCCGATCATCGGTACGCACGGGACCGTTGCGATCGAGCTTGCCGGTATCGCCGCGCACAGATCCGGTCAGCCCGGCAATGCCGGGCACGCAGATATCGGTGCCGATACCCGCTACATCAACGGCGAGATCGTCTCGGCTCGAATCCGGTGTGTCGAAGATCGCGCGGCGGTCTATGAGTTCGTGCTGCGCCCCTTCGTTTGGCGCGCGACGCAAAATTGCGATTCCCGTCTTTTCACGGGTTCGGTGACCGAGGTGCTGCGCGAAGTATTCGCGAAGTACGCGGGCACGGTCGAATGGCGTATCAATGGCCCAAAAGGCGGAAAGGGCTACTACCCAACGCGCGACATGATCCGGCAGGCATGGGAGTCTGACTGGACGTTTGCACTTCGTCTGATGGAGGAATGGGGCCTGGTCTTCTGGTTCGAGCACCGGGAAGACTTTCACAGCCTCGTCATTGCCGACTCGCCAGGCGGCTTCCGGCGGCACGGCATCGCATACGAAACGCTGCGTTATCACACAGGCAGCCGGATCGACGAGGAACACATTAGCGAACTGGCCGTGACGTACACCATCACCCCTGGCAGAGCGATGGTCAACGACCACGACTACATGCAGCCTCGCTTGGGCAAGGGCAATGAGCCGAACCGGGAGGAATACGAGGACGCGAGCGGCACGGCCAGCCGCGATATCGAAATCTACGCACCCGCCGAGTTCGCGCAGCCCGAAGCGCGGCGCGAGCTTGAAAGGCATGACATGCGTGAGGAAGGCCGTCATCTGGCGCGCGTGAAGTTGCAGGCGGCGAGGTGCTCGGGCCGGCGCGCCAAAGGCAAAGGTCATCTGCGGGGGCTTCAGCCTGGCCGCACGTTTACGTTGACGGGCTATCCGCAGGTGAGCGCGAACCGCGAGTATGTGGTGCTGGCCTGCGAGTTGGCCATCACCGAAGCGGGTACGTCGTCGGGTACGCGGCGCACGTACACGGTCAATGCGGACTTTGAACTGCACCCTGTGAACGAGCATTACCGGATGCCGCAGGCGACGCCGAGGCCGCGTGTCGAAGGCTACGAATATGCGGTGATCGTGGCGCCGCAGGATCGCGAGATGTGGATCGACCGCCGCAACTGCCTGTTCATCCAGTTCGACTGGGACCGTCAGGCGCGATATGACGCAGCGACGTCGATCTGGGTACGCGTGGTGACGCAGTGGCAGGGAAGCGAACTGGGCGTCGTCACGCCCGGGCGGGCCGGCCAGATGGTGGTGGTCTCACATGTTCATGGCGATCCGGACCGGCCGGTTGTCTCGGGGTTCGTCGTGGACAGCTTCAATACGCCGCCGTGGGAGCTGCCGGCCAACGCGGCGCTGAGCGGCATGCGCAGCCGGAGTCTCGAACATGGTACGGAGTCGAATCATCTAGCGCTCGACGATACGCATGGCCGGCAGCAGGCGCAGCTTGCAAGCGACCATGGCAAGTCGAGTTTGAGCTTGGGGTTCAATACGCGGATCGACGGAAACAAAGGGCGGCGGGATGCACGCGGGGAAGGGTTTGAATTGCGCACCGATCGTTGGGGCGTGCTGAGGGCCGCAAAAGGATTGCTGGCGACGACGTTCTCCCGGCTCCATGCGGCGGGCAAGGCGAAAGACATGGCGGAGGCGCATGCACGTCTGACCGAGGCACGCAGTATCCACGAAGAGATGGCGCAACTGGCTCGGCGACACGGCGCGCAGCACGCGACGGATAACCAGGGTGACGTATCGAAGGTCATCGGGATTGCCAATGCGGCCCTACGCGGCAAGGCCGCGTCCGGTTCCGACGATTTCCCTGAACTTGAAAATCCCGATATCGCGATTGCGAGCGCGGCTCACGTTCACGTGAGCGCGACGGGCAGCACGCATGTAGCGAGCCGAGAACATACAGCGCTGACCACGGGCGGGAATGTTGCGATTGCGGCGCTCAAGTCGCTGTATGCATCGGTAGGCGGCCGCATCGCGCTGTTCGCATCGAAGGCGGTCACGATTCTGACGCCAGGGCGCGTGCGCGTCGAGTCGCAGACCGATGATGTCGAGCTGATTGCGCGTAAGGTCATCAGCATTCTGAGCGAGCAGGATGAAATCAGACTGACGGCAAAGCGCATTGTGATGAATGGGGGTGGTACGCAGTTGACGCTTGGTTCGGAGGGAATTGTCGGCCGTACTCTCGGCGCGTTTCTTGTTCATGCCGGGTCGCATGCAACGGAGGGGCCGCTGGAGAGACTGGTCAAACCACCTATGACAGAAGTCGCAAAGGCGAAAGTGGCCGCACATTATGTGTTGGTAGATAACCGCTCGGGCTTGCGCATATCGGAGCAGCCGTACAGGGTTACGCTGAGTGATGGGCAGGTTATCAAAGGCGTCACAAGTGCGATCGGGGAGACCTCACTGGTACTCGCTGAGACCATGCAGGTAGCGACGATTGAGATCCTGCATAACGATGGCACCGGGAACGCAGCGGCGATCTTCCAACCCATGATGACGCAGTCCACGGACCGAGTTGAGCAAGCCGAGGGTAGCCCCGATATCGCCTCTGAAAAGCGCGCCATTCAGATCCATAAAATCGGATCGAGCAGATTGCAAGCCAACGGCGATCAACCGTCCACTTCGGGATTTGATATTCACTATGCGCTTTGCAGCCCGTACAACTGGGGCCTGCGCTATTCGAAGGCGAGTGCCAGAAAGCCCGCGCAGTTGGAGTTTCCTGTGGCAAGGGAATTTGCAGCGGCTCTTCGTAGAGTGCTGCTGGATGAAGTTCAGTGGGGAGATAACTACTACGGCGCGGCAGGCAGGAAGCCATCGCTTCGGCAAGTGTTTCCTTTGGACAGGGTTTCATGCAACAAACTCGCCGATCTTATAAATCCTGTTATTCAATCGGCGCTTACCGATTCATCCTCGGGTGCTTTCGCTCTTCCAGAAACATGTGTGCCCCAGGTGATAGTAAGCACCGAACCATTGTCGAATAATGAATCGGGCACATTCGATCCCGCGTCCTGGACATTGAGCGTGAGTGGCCCTGCGATATCACCGCTTTTTGAAGCCCGTTCAAATGACGCCCAGAACGTCGGGATTGCCGATGCAGTAGTAAAGCTCAAGGACTTCGTCAACACGATCTACCACGAGACGCGTCACTGTCAGCAGTGGTTCTGGATGTTCGCGATGCTGCAGCAGCAGACAGCAAACTTCAGCGATACGCCGAACGCTGCCAGATTGCCTGCGGCAGTGGCAGGAAATGCAGCAGCGCGGCTCGCCGTCAAAATGGCCGCGAGCCAGAAGATTCCGAGTGATAACCTGGCGCTGACCGGCATCAAGCGCATGGCGGCGGGAGCTTATCTTTTTGTGCTTTACAAGTACCACCTTGTGAACGCGCATCCGAGTTACCTATCAGACGATAGGTCGTTTGAAAGCGAGTATGCGAACGCACGCCAACAGGCAAGGAAACTACTAAGCGATGCAGGGGCCGGAGGAACGCCGATCGGTGTGGACAGGATGCTCACGGACGGTATTGGACAGGGATACCTGAGCCGGCCATGGGAGGACGACGCTTTTTTCTGTGGAGAGCTGGCCGAGATCTATTGGACTGGAAATGAACCTAAAAACATTGCTGATAATCAGTGCAGCCGTAAATATGCACTTTCCTACAACGCAAGCCGCGTCAGCGAACTTGCCGGCAAACGCCCTGCAGAACAATTCATCCGCGACAGTGAAGCTAAGTGAGATGCCAACGATGCGTCCGAAACATAACATGACGGAAGAGCAGCAGGCGCGTGTGCTTCAGGCCATGCAAACAGGTCTGCGATGGGCCGCCGGAGAAACTACTTTTGAAGATGTGAAGTGGATTCTCGGAAATCCTGCTGGTCCGATCAAGCGAGGTATCGAACGCGTCTATAGATATGAGCTCGTCGAAGCAACGCTGGAGTTCGCATTCGATGGAGCCCAATCGGACAGTAGCAACCAATCCCCCAGATATTTCCAACTACGGGTGGACGGTGGTCTGATAACCCACATTTCAGGGGAGGACTGTGAAACCTACCTTGGACTTCGTCCGCTCGTCTATGGCGAATTGATAGACGGGGTTAGAAAGGAACAAGGACATTTTCTTAATCCCGGCTTAGGCGATTTCCTCGGCGACCGCAACCACGTCGGCCTTTCGTATCGTTTGCCGCTGCCTGCTGATTTACTATTCGATGTCTATGCAGACTTCGATTTCGAAGGCCGGAATGATCCTCCCGATTACGCCAGCCTGAAAACTGCCGATAATTTGCGCTCGGTAACGATCACCCGTACTTACCTGACACAAAAAGAACTGGATGAACGTCGCACGGCAAAGCATTGGAGGTAACGCGAAACGTTATGACGCGATGGCTTCTATTCCGGCGTGATGCTTCCCAATTTTTCGCCATGCCCTGTTAGGCATGGCTCGCATGAGCACGATGAACATTATCCTTCCCGATTCGCTGAAAGAACACGTCGACGAGCAGGTCGGTAGCGGCGGCTACGTCACAAGCAGCGAATACGTCCGCGAACTGATCCGCAAGGACCATGATCGCAAACGCCTGCGCGCGATGATCGTGGAGGGCGCAACGTCGGGCCTCGCGGGTCCGGCCGATGCCGACTACTTCGAATCGCTGCGCGCCCGCGTGCGTACTTCGCGCAAATGACGGCGAGCTACATTGAAGCGCCAAATCCCTAAGCAGACCGCGCAACACGCTCCAACGGCAACCAAAGCGTAAACCGCGTTCCCTCCGGTCCCGATACCCAGGCAGCAGCACCGTCGACAGCCTGCGCCCGGCGCTGCTGATTTTGCAGACCACGTCCCTTGCCCTCGGCGGCCAGCGCGCGCTGCACATCGAAGCCCTGGCCGTTATCCTCGATGACCACCTGCACGCCGTCCGCCTGCGCGACCGTACTCACACGGATCTCGCTGGCGCGCGTGTGGTGCAGGATATTGGCGATGCTCTCCTGCACGATACGCAGGATATGCAACGCGCTGGAAGGGTCGAGCCACGCGAGCGGCGGCAGTTCCCGCACTTCCCATAACAAGGCGATGCCGGAACCCTCCAGCCGCGGTTCCAGCCGGAAGCGCAGCGTGGCCAGCAACAGCAGCAGGTCGGCCTCGACCGGCTCCATCGAATCGATGGTCAGCTTCAAATCTTCCAGGCAGCGTTTGAGGATGCCCGATACATCCGGGCTACTTGCGCCGCCGCGCTCGACGGAGCGGATCGCGCTGATCAGCGACGAGCCCAGGCCGTCGTGCATGTCCTGCATCAGGCGGCGCCGCTCGTCGCTGATAGTCTGGTGCCGCTCGGCCTCGCGCAGCAGCCTGTGGCTTTCCTCCAGCTCGGCTTCACGTTCTCGCAGACGCTGCGCCAGACTGGCGTTGACCCGTTCCACCTGGACAATCGCATTCACGTAGCGCCGGTACATCAGATAGCCGAACATCGCGAACGTGACGGCATTCATGTAGGCGCCGAGAAACCAGCCCTCCTGACTGACCACGTTGTTGTGCATCAGCCAGTCGGATACGCCCAGCAACGTACACACGCCGACGCCCGCCGCCAGCAGCCGGGCTTCCCACGAGCGGCGCCAGGCAATCAGCACGCCGACCACGCCGACCGTCGCGCCCATCAGAATGCCGACCCCGTAGATCAACGGAACGATCACGGGCGTGTTCGGCAGCACGGGCAAGATGCCGACCACGGGCAGCGTCAGCAGCGTGATCGCCGCGGTGGTGCCGACCACGGCGCGTGTGAGCCACTTCAGCGGACGGCCGTGTAGCTGGCACAAGAAAAAATGGATGACCATGATCAGCCAGAACAGCGCGTTCTGGGTCAGCCAGGCAAACCAGTCATCGGTGATCGGCACGCTCGCGTAGTAATGGAGGTGACCGACGAACGACGTCGCCGCGAGGTTGAAGAACAGCAGGTAGCCGGTTTCCTCGCGGCGCCAGAACCACACGCACAGCGCAAAGATGCCGACCATCAGAAACGACGTGCTCAGCATGACCGGCAATTCGCGCTGCAGCCATTGGCGCATGTAGTAGCGAACCCGCAGCGCATCGGCGGTGCCGAGCCACAGCGACGCGACGCCGACTTGCGCTGTCGGTGTGTGTTCGAGGCGGATCAGGATTTCATCGAGCGGGGCGTCGCCGTTGTGTCTGTCCAGTTCGACCCAGAGCGGCGTGAACAGGCTGTCCCACAGCGGCCCCTGCTTCTGCGCACGGTAGATCAACTGGCCATCGGCATAGATGGCGATGGTGCCGTCGGTCCTGATGCGGCTGCCGTACAGCACCAGCGGTCCGGCCGGCAGGGACAGCCCTCGGGTCGGGACGCGTATCCACGTGACGCCGCCGATCGTATTGACGGGGCTACCCGGTTTTGCCTTCGGGCGAGTCGCGGGCATCGCCTGGGGCAGCACGACAGGTTGCCAGGCATCGGGCAGCGACCGGGTGTCGAGCGTCAGCGGCGGCGGGGTCATGCCGTTTGCCTTGATCGTCTGCCAGTCGGCGCGTGTGAGGTGCACGCTCGCGTTGGATGGCTGCAGACCATCGGCGAACATATACCAGAGGCCAGCCGCAATCAGCAGCGCGACGGAAAAGACGAGCACGGCATTGGCGAGCAGCCGCGTGGGACGGGATCTCAACACATCACCATGGCTGGGAAATGAGCAGCGGCGCGGTACGTGTGGAGCGTGGCGGCAAATATCCCGGCTGGCCGGCCGCTGCGGCTTTGTTGTTTTGTCATAGATGGCTTTCGCGCTGGAGGTGATTTGCGCATGCCCTGGATACCCCGTACCGGGCTGCGCGCCGTGAAGTGCGACAGGCCAGCTAGTGTAGCGATTTCTTGTGTCGTGAAGCGCGCGGCTCAGTCGCCGAGCAGCCCCAACGTTCTGGCTTCGAAGATGGCTTCGGCTTTCGAGTTGACTTCGAGCTTGCCGTAGATGCGCCGAACGAAGCTGCGCACGGTGAAGTGGGACAGCTCCATCAGCCGGGCGATTTCCTGGGTCGTGAAGCCCTTGGTGATGTAGTCCAGCACTTCCTTCTCGCGCGCCGACAGCAAGCCGGCCGGCGCGGTGGCCGGTTCAGGAGCGGGAGCCGTCGCTGTGCTGACCGAACCCTGCTGGAACCGCGCGAGGATTTGCCGCGCGATGATCGGACTGATCGGGCTACCGCCACTGGCGAGGCTGCGGATCTCGTCGGCCATGCGGGTGGGGGAGCTGTCCTTGAGCAGGTAGCCGGCCGCGCCGGCCTCGATCGAGCGCATCACGTGCGTCTCGTCGCCGAAGTTGGTGCTGACCATGCTGCTGCAGCCCGGCCACTGCTGCGCGGCCGCGCGGATCACATCGATGCCGGAGCCATCCGGCAGGCCGAGGTCGACGAGCAGTACATCGGCGGGCGGCTCCCGCAGCATGGCGAGGCCTTCGGCGCGCGTGGTCGCGACGCCCGCCAGCCGCATGTCCGGCGCGGCCTGGATGGCCAGGCTCAGCGCTTCGCGGAAGCTGGGGTCGTCCTCGACGATCGCGACGTGGATGGAGCGCGGCTCGGAGCCGGCGTGGGTGGATTGCATGATGGAGCGATTGTAAAGGGACGCTCGCCGCGCCGCGTGGCGCATTTGTGCTACAGAAAAGATCGGCGCTGCCCTGTTACCGGATGTTGCAAGCGTCCGCCGCGTCGAATCCCGCCCATTCGCCTGTTATCCCCTGTGCGCAGTCCTCGCGGCACCCGGCCACAAGACCGTCCGCCCGACATGTTGCATCGCTGTAACTCAAACCTTGCGCAAGCCAGTTACATTGGCGCATGCCGGCATCCGGGCACAGGTCCGGTTCCTTACGTTCATATAACAACACATCCGGAGACCCGCGACTAATGACAACGCGCGCGAACCATGGCAATTTTGCGCAGTCCCGTCAGAGGACGGCCGTCCGCCCGATAGTCAACACACTTATCCGCACCCGGAGATCAACATGAGCGAAACCGTGTCCCCGCCGCCGAAGCGTTCCCGACGCGGGCTCATCGTGGTCGCGATAATCTTGCTGGTGCTGATCGTACTGGTCGTGGCTCACGTGCTGACCCGCAAGAAGCCCGCGCGCGAGAACCCGGCGATCGTCGTCACCGTGACCCGCGCGACGACCGGCTCGATGCCGGTCACGCTGAGCGAACTCGGCACCGTCACACCGACGGCCACCGTCACCGTGCTGCCGCAACTGAGCGGCTACCTGACCGAAGTCGGCTATCACGAAGGCCAGGAGGTGCAGAAAGGCCAGTTCCTCGCGCAGATCGATCCGCGTCAATACCAGATCAGCAAGCAGCAGGCCGAGGCGACCCTCGCGAAAGACCGCGCGTCGCTCGCGCAGGCGCGCGCCGATCTGGAGCGTTACACGCAGTTGAACGAGCGCAAGTCGATTGCGCAGCAGACCTTCGCGGACCAGCAGTTCCTCGTGCAGCAGGACGAGGCGGCGGTGAAGTCCGATCTCGCCAACATCGCCCAGTTCGATCTCGACCTCGCCTATTGCCGCATTACCGCGCCGATCGCCGGCAAGGTCGGCCTGCGGCTCGTCGATCCGGGCAACTACGTGACCGCGTCGTCGACCACGGGCATTGTCGTCATCACGACGGTCAAGCCGACCACGGTGCAGTTCACGGTGCCGCAGGATTCGCTCGCCTCGATCGTGCAGCGCCTGAACACCGGCGCGAAGCTGCCGGTGACCGCGTATTCGAGCGACAACGCGCGCGAAATCGCGACCGGCACGCTGTACGCGGTCAGCAACCAGATGGCTACCGCGACCGGCACGGTGACGTTGCGCGCGACCTTCGCCAACGACGACGAAGCGCTGTTTCCGAACGAATTCGTCAACGTGAAGCTGCTGGTCGACACGATGCAGAACGCGGTGCTGGTGCCGACCGCCGCGGTGCAGACCGGCGCGCCCGGCGATTTCGTGTATCTGGTCAATTCGAATAGCACGGTGTCGGTGCACAAGGTCAAACCGGGCCCGAGCGACGGTAAGAACACGGTGATCCTGTCGGGTCTCGCGGAGGGTAACGAGGTCGTCACCGACGGCATGGACCGGCTGTCCGACGGCGCGAAGATCCAGCCGGCCAGCGCGAAAGCCGCGGCCGCGGCCGCGGCTGGGGTGTCCAGCGCGAGCGCTGCTTCGGCGCCGCACGCATCGGCCGCCTCGACCGCGGCCGCTTCGTCGTAACGGACCGCCGCACCGATGAACATTTCCCGTCTGTTCATTCTCCGTCCGGTCGCGACGCTGCTGCTGATGATCGCGCTCGTGCTGATCGGTCTGATCGCGATGCGCGTGCTGCCGGTGTCGTCGCTGCCGAACGTCGACTATCCTACGATTCAGGTGCAGACCTTCTACCCGGGCGCGAGCCCGAGCGTGATGGCGACCACGGTCACCGCGCCGCTCGAAGTGCAGCTCGGCGAGATTCCGGGCCTGCAGCAGATGACCTCGTACAGCTCGGACGGCGCGTCCGTGATCACGCTGCAGTTCGATCTGTCGCTGAACCTCGATATCGCCGAGCAGAACGTGCAGCAGGCGATCAACGCGTCGAATAGCTATCTGCCCGCGGGTCTGCCGGCGCCGCCGACCTACGCGAAGGTCAATCCCGCCGACCTGCCGATCCTGACGCTCGCGGTCACGTCGAAGTCGATGTCGCTGACGCAATTGCAGGACGTCGCGAACAATCGCCTCGGCACGAAGATTTCGGAGGTGTCGGGCGTCGGTGTCGTGACCGCGAGCGGCGGCAACGTGCCGGCGATTCGCGTCGAAGCGGACCCGCACAAACTCGCTGCGTACGGCCTGAATATCGACGATCTGCGCACGCTGCTCAGCTACGTCAACGTGAGCCAGCCGAAGGGCAATTTCGACGGTCCCGATCTCGACTACACGATCAACGGCAACGACCAGATCAGCGACCCGAAGGACTATCTGAACACGGTGATCGCCTATCAGAACGGCTCGCCGGTGTTCATGCGCGACGTCGCGCGCGTGAGCCAGGCCGCGCAGGATGTCGAGCGCGGCGCGTGGTACAACGGCTCGCCGGCGATCATCCTGAACGTGCAGCGGCGCCCCGGCGCCAACGTGATCGCCACCGTCAACCAGATCATGAAGGAGCTGCCGCAGCTCGAATCGACGTTGCCGGCCGGCATGAAAGTGACGGTGGTGTCGGACAGCACCGGCGTAATCCGCTCGTCGGTCCGCGATGCCGCGTTCGAGCTGATTCTCGCAATCGTGCTGGTGGTCGCGGTGATCTTCGTGTTCCTGCGCAACGTGCCCGCGACGCTGATCCCGAGCGTCTCCGTACCGGTGTCGCTGATCGGCACGCTCGCGGTGATGTACCAGCTCAACTATTCGATCGACAACCTGTCGTTGATGGCGCTGATCATCGCGACCGGTTTCGTCGTCGACGATTCGATCGTGATGATCGAGAACATCGTGCGCTATCTGGAAGAGGGCATGACACCGCTCGAAGCCGCGCTCGAAGGCGCGGGGCAGATCGGCTTCACGATCCTGTCGCTGACCATCTCGCTGATCGCGGTGCTGATTCCGCTGCTGTTCATGGGCGGCGTGATCGGGCGTCTGTTCAGCGAATTCGCGGTGACGCTCGCGGTCACGATCGTGATCTCGGCGATCGTATCGCTGACGGTGGTGCCGATGCTGTGCGCGCGGATGCTGCGCGCGCAGGCCGAGCGGCATCCAAGCCGCTTCGAGCGCATCAGCGAGGGCCTGTTCGACAAGACGCTCGCCGCCTACGAGCGCGGCCTGAAGTGGGTGCTCGATCATCAGGTGCTGACGCTGATGGTGGCGATCGGCACGGTGGTGCTGACCGGCGTTCTATACGTAGTGATTCCGAAGGGTCTGTTTCCGGTGCAGGACGTCGGCGTGATCCAGGGGATCAGCGTCGCCGACAACTCGGCGTCGTACGCCGCGATGGTCAAGCGGCAGAGCGCGCTCGCCGAGGTGATCCTGAAGGACCCGGACGTCACGTCGTTGACGTCGTATGTCGGTATCGACGGTATCAATACGACGCTGAACAACGGCCGCTTCCTGATCAATCTGCGTGATCGCGACGAGCGCTCCGATACCGCGCAGGAAATCGCGCGGCGTCTCGCCGGGGAGGTCGCGCAAGTGCCCGGCGTGAAGCTCTATATGCAGCCCGAGCAGGATTTGACGCTCGACACGACGGTTTCGCCGAACCAGTACAGCTTCGTGTTGCGCGGGCCGAGCCAGCAGGCGTTCCAGAAGTACGTTCCGGATCTGGTCGCGCGGCTGAAGAAAATTTCGTCGCTCGAAGACGTGCAGAGCGATCTGAATACCGACGGCCTCAGCGTGAATGTCGAAGTGAACCGGCAACTGGCCGCGCGTTTCGGCATTACGCCCGCGACGATCGACAACGCGCTATACGACGCGCTTGGCCAGCGCATCGTATCGACGATCTTCGAGCAGTCGAACCAGTACCGCGTGATTCTGGTCGCGAAGCCGGAAACGATGCCGACCGTTCAGTCGATCGGCAATCTCTATCTGCCGAGCCAGACCAGCAGCACGGGCCAGGTGCCGCTGTCGGGTATCGCGAAGATCGAAATACAGAAGGCGCCGCTCGTCATCAGCCATCTTGCGCAGTTCCCGTCGGTGACGATCTCGTTCAATCTCGCGAAGGGCGCGTCGCTGAGCACGGCGGTCAGGGATATTCACGCGGCCGAGCAGGCGGTCAACCTGCCGCCGTCGATCACGTCATCGCTGCAAGGCGCGAGCGCCGCGTTCGAGGATTCGCTGTCCAGCGAGGTCTATCTGCTGATCGCGGCACTCGTTGCCGTGTATATCGTGCTCGGCGTGCTGTACGAGAGCTTCATCCATCCGGTCACGATCCTGTCCACGCTGCCGTCCGCCGGCATCGGTGCGTTGCTCGCGCTGATGCTCGCGGGCAGCGATCTCGACGTGATCGGCATCATCGGTATCGTGCTGCTGATCGGCATCGTCAAGAAGAACGCGATCATGATGGTCGACTTCGCGCTCGACGCCGAACGCAATCACGGCAAGCCGCCGCGCGAGGCGATTTTCGAGGCGTCGCTGCTGCGCTTCCGGCCGATTCTGATGACCACGCTCGCGGCGATGCTCGGCGCGCTGCCGATGCTGCTCGGCACCGGCACGGGCTCGGAATTGCGCCGCCCGCTCGGCCTCGCGATCATCGGCGGCTTGACGCTGAGTCAGGTGCTGACGCTGTTCACGACGCCGGTCATCTATCTGTTCTTCGACCGGATGGCCGCGCGCGTCAGGCGCTGGCGTGAAAAGCGTAGTGGACAGAAGGGCAACGAGCCGGATGCACAGCCGCCTGAAGGTGGCGCGGAGGGCGCGCCGTGAACATCCCGGCGCTTTTTATCCGGCGGCCGGTGGCGACCACGCTGCTGGCCATCGCGATCCTGATCTCGGGCACGCTCGCGTATTTCCGTCTGCCGGTCGCGCCGCTGCCGAACATGGCGTTTCCGGTGATCGTCGTGCAGGCGAACATGGCCGGCGCGAGCCCGGACATCATGGCATCGACGGTGGCCGAGCCATTGGAGCGCAGGCTCGGGACGATCGCCGATGTCGAGGAACTGACGTCGATCAACAACGTCGGCTCCTCGCTGATCGTGATCGAATTCGGTCTCACGCGCGATATCAACGGCGCCGCGCGCGACGTCGAGGCGGCGATCCAGGCCGCGCGCGCCGATCTGCCGACTACGTTGCGCGCCAATCCGAGCTATCGCCAGTACAACCCGGCCGATGCGCCGATCATGGTGCTGTCGCTGACGTCCGACACGCTGACCAAGGCGCAGCTCTACGATTCCGCCGATTCGGTGATCCAGCAGCAGTTGTCGCAGATACGCGGCGTCGGGCAGATCACGCTCGGCGGCGGCGCGCTGCCGTCGGTGCGCGTCGAGTTGCAGCCGGGCAAGCTGAACAGCTACGGCATCGGCATGGAGGACGTGCGCGCGGCGATCAGCGCGGCGAATGCCGATAGCGCGAAGGGCCACCTTGACGTCGGCGACCAGCGCTACGTCGTAACCTCCAACGATCAGATCACGCATGCGGCGCCGTATCGCGATCTTGTCGTCGCGTATCGCGACGGCGCGCCGGTGCAATTGCGCGATGTCGCCGAGGTGCGCGACTCGAACGAAAACATCCGAAACGCAGGGCTGTTCAACGGCAAGTCGGCGATTCTCGTGATCGTCTATCCGATGCCGGGCAGCAATGTCGTGCAGACCGTGCAGCAGATTCGCGGCGTGCTGCCGGCGATCGAGGCGACATTGCCGAGCAGCATTCATGTGGGCGTGGCGATCGACCGCTCGGTGTCGGTCACCGCATCGGTGGGCGATACCGAGCGCACGCTTTTTATCGCGGTGCTGCTGGTGGTCGGCGTCGTGTTCATCTTCCTGCAGTCGCCGCGCGCGACGCTGGTGCCGGCGGTGGCGTTGCCGCTGTCGATCGTCGGCAGCTTCGGGCCGATGTATCTGCTCGGCTATAGCATCGACAATCTGTCGCTGATGGCGCTGACGATCGGCACCGGCTTCGTCGTCGACGACGCGGTGGTTGTATTAGAGAACGTCGTGCGCCATATGGAGCTGGGGCTCAGTCCGAAAGAGGCCGCATTGAAGGGCGCGGGCGAAGTCGGCTTCACGGTGATCTCGATGACGCTGTCGCTGATCGCGGTGTTTCTGCCGATCCTGTTCTTTCCGGGCATCGTCGGCCTGATGTTCCATGAGTTCGCGATGACGCTGTCGATCGCGATCCTGATTTCGCTGGTGATCTCGTTGACGGTCACGCCTGCGATGTGCGCGTACGTGCTGAGCCGCAACAACGCCGGTCACTCGAAGGCGCGTTGGGCGCGCTGGGTCGAACGGTTGTTCGATCGATTCAAGGATGCCTATGCGCGCTCGCTGACGGCTGTACTCGATCATTCGTTGCTGGTGATTCTGCTGCTGTTCGGCTTGCTGATCGGCAATGTGTTCCTGCTGAAGCTGGTGCCGGCCACGCTGTTTCCCGAACAGGACACCGGCATCCTGATCGGCCAGATCATCGCGGATCAAAGCATCTCGTTTCCGGCGATGCAGAAGAAGCTCGCGCAATTGCAGTCGATCGTGCAGAAGGACCCGGCGGTCGAATCGGTTGCGGGCTTCACCGGAGGGCGCTCGCTCAATAGCGCCAGCGTGTTTATCGAATTGAAGCCGCTTGCGGAGCGTCACGCTACGGCGACGGACGTCGTGAACCGCCTGCGGCCGAAGCTCGACGAAGTATCGGGCGCGCGGCTCTTCTTGCAGGCGCAACAGGATCTGCGCATCGGCGGCCGGCAGTCGGCGGCCGAATACCAGTA
The DNA here is from genome assembly GCF_021390495.1 of Paraburkholderia sp. ZP32-5. Taxonomy (NCBI): domain Bacteria; kingdom Pseudomonadati; phylum Pseudomonadota; class Betaproteobacteria; order Burkholderiales; family Burkholderiaceae; genus Paraburkholderia; species Paraburkholderia sp. ZP32-5. The sequence continues at coordinate 286,065 of NZ_JAJEJP010000002.1, forward strand.
CACGCTGACGAGCGACGATTCCGCCGCGCTATTCAAATGGACGCCGCTGCTCGTTACCGCGCTATCGAAGCAGCGCGGACGGCTGCTCGACGTGAACTCCGATTTGCAGCAGCACGGCCTGCAGACCTACGTGACGATCAATCGCGCGACGGCGGCGCGCTACGGCTTCGCGCCGAACCAGATCGACAACGTGCTGTACGACGCGTTCGGGCAGCGCACCGTGTCGACGATCTATAACCCGCTGAACCAGTACTTCGTCGTGATGGAGGTGGCGCCCGAGTACTGGCAGTATCCGCAGACGCTGAACCAGATCTATCTGAGCGCGGCGTCGGGCAATCCGACCGGCACCGCGGCCACGCAGATGCCGGGCGGCACGGTGTCGGCGAAGAGCACGGCAAGTACGACCGCTTCGGCGAATACCAACTCGCGCAACTCGAACGCGCAGTCGAATGCGACCAACAACAGCATCGCCAACAGCAAGGGCGGCAGCTCGACCGGCAGCGCGGACAGTACCGCGGCCGAAACGATGGTGCCGTTGTCGGTGATGACGTCGTTTTCGAACAGCCATACGGCGACGCAGGTCAATCATCAGAGCGGTCTCGTTGCCGCGACGATCTCGTTCAACCTGCCGGCCGGCGGTTCGTTGAGCCAGGCGGGCGAGACGATCGACAGCACGATGCGCGAACTCGGCGTACCCGCGAGCATTCACGGTTCGTTCGCGGGCGCGGCGGCGGCCTATTCGCAATCGATGGGCATCGTGCCGCTGCTGGTTCTCGCGGCGCTCGGCGTCGTCTATATCGTGCTCGGCGTGCTGTACGAAAGCTCGATCCATCCGCTGACGATTCTGTCGACGCTGCCGTCCGCGTTCGTCGGCGCGACGCTCGCGCTGCTGATCTTCGGCACGCCACTGTCGGTGATCGCGGTGATCGGCGTGATTCTGCTGATCGGTATCGTCAAGAAGAACGGCATCATGATGGTCGACGTTGCAATTCAGTTGCAGCGCGAGGAGCGGATGCCGGCGCGCGACGCGATTCATTCGGCCGCGCTGATCCGCTTGCGGCCGATCATGATGACGACCTTCGCGGCCGTGCTCGGCGCGGTGCCGCTCGCGATCGGCGTCGGCCAGGGCGGCTCGCTGCGCCAGCCGCTCGGTATCACGGTGATGGGTGGACTGATCCTGAGCCAGATGTTTACGCTGTACACGACGCCGGTGATTTACCTGTACCTCGACCGCCTGCGCGCGAGGCTGGTCAGATGGTCCGACGGTTTGCGCTGGAACCGCGACGCGAGCGCGGCGGGAGAACCCCGACGACCGGATAAGGCATGACGATGAAGATTTCCATTGAAAGTTTGAGGCCTAAAGGTAGCGCGGGTGGCGCGACGCGCGCGGCGGATGTCGAGCGCGCCGGGTTTGTGAGCCTCGTGCGGCCGCCCGCCGCCGCGACGATCGCGGCGTTGCTGGCGCTGTTCAACGCCGGCTGCATGGTCGGCCCCGACTATCACCGGCCACAGGTGCGGGTGCCCGCCACCTACTCGGAGCTGCCGGGCTGGACGCAGGCCGAGCCGAATGCAAGCGGACCGAAGGGCGCATGGTGGACGGCCTTCAACGATCCACTGATCGACGAACTCGAACCGCTCGTCGCCGTGTCGAACCAGACGGTGCGCGCGGACTACGCGAACTACCAGGAAGCACTCGCCGAAGTGCGGGCCGCGCATGCGAGCCTGTTCCCGACGATCGGCGTGACCGGCTCCACCACGCGCGAACGCGCGGGCAGCGGCTCGGTCAGCGCGGCGGGCACGCTGGTGAATGGCGGCGCGGCGCGCGTCATCAACTCGGGCTCGCTCGAAGGCAACGTTAGTTGGGCACCGGACCTGTGGGGCCAGGTGCGGCGCACGGTCGAGGAAAACGCCGCGAATGCGCAGTCGAGCGAGGCGACCTTCGCCAATGCGACGCTGTCCGAGCAGGTCGCGCTCGCGACCGCCGTCATCGACTTGCGCACGACCGATGCAAACATCGACCTGCTGCAGAAAACGGTCGACGCCTATCAGCATGCTCTCGATGTCGTCACCGAACAGGATCGCGCGGGAACCGTGCCGCCGAGCGACCTGATCACCGCGCGCAGTCAGCTCAATACCGCGAAGTCGGATCTGATTGCGCTCGGCGTGTCGCGCGCGCAGTTCGCGCATGCGATTGCGGTGCTGGTCGGCAAGAACCCTGAAGAGCTGTCGATCGCGCATAGCACCGCGATGCCGGCGCTGCCGTCGATGCCGGTAGGCGTGCCGTCGACGCTGCTCGAACGCCGCCCCGACATCGCCGCCGCCGAGCGCAAGATGGCCGCGCAGAACGCGGCGATCGGCGTGGCGGTGTCCGCGTATTACCCGGAGATTTCGCTGTCCGGCGCGGCCGGCTTTACGCAGTCGCCATTGTCCGGGCTGCTGAAGATCGCGAACTACGTGTGGTCGCTCGGCGGCAGCGCGACCGAAACGCTGTTCGACGGCGGCCTGCGCAGCGCGGATGTCGACGCGGCGAAGGCGGCTTATGATGCGACCGTCGCCAACTATCGCGGTACCGTGCTGAGCGCGTTCCAGAACGTCGAGGACGATCTGTCCGGCTTGCGCATCCTCGCCGAGCAGGCGGACGTGCTCGATGCGGCGGTGCGCGACGCCGATCGCGGCGCGGAGATCGCGCTCAACGAGTACGAGGCCGGTACTGTCGACTACACGACCGTCGCGACCGCGCAGGCCACCCAGCTCAGTACGCGGCAGACCGCGCTGAACGTGCAGGAATCGCGCTTGCTGCATGCGGCTTCGTTGTTCGGCGATCTGGGCGGTGGATGGTCGGCCGATCAGTTGCATGATCCACGTCATCCGGCGGCGCCTACCGCTGCCGATGCCGACGCCGGAGCCGCGGTGTCCACGCAAGGTGATGCGAGCCCCGCCGGCATCGGTGCGGAGAAGGTGCAGTAATGGCGCTCGCGTCGAACGCCCGCGGTGCGTTCGGCGCCATCGCGGCTATGATGCGAGGCAGTTGAAACTACCAACAATCACAACAACGACACAGGAGGAGCCATGAGCGAAGCCACCCCCGCGGACGAAGTCGGCAACCCGCTGCCGATACGCGGCGACAGCGTGCAATACGGTAAGCCGCCACCCGGCGAGATCACAGCGTTCGCGCTATTCCTGATCTTTACGCGCATCGGTCTGACGAGTTTCGGCGGCGGGCTCAGCGGCTGGTTCATGCGCGAATTCGTGCATGACCGGCACTGGATGAGCGAGGACGAATTTCTCGACGGCCTCGCGTTGTCGCAGGCGCTGCCGGGCGTGAACGTGAAGAATCTGGCGATCTGGATCGGCTACCGGCTGCTCGGTTGGCGCGGCGCGTTTGCCGGCTTCTGCGGGATCATTTTTCCGCCGGCTGTCGTGATCATTCTGCTCGGCGTGTTCTTCTCGGCGATCGCTTCCTTTTCGCTGACGCATATCGCGCTCGCGGGCGCGGCGGCCGGCGCGATCGGGCTGTCGCTGTCGATGGCGATTACCGCCGCGCGCCGATTGCCGCCGGGCGTGTTTCCTTACCTCGTGCTGATCGCGACGTTTGCCGCCGCCGCGCTGTTTCGCGTATCGCTGGTTTGGACCGTGCTGATCGCCGGTGCGCTGAGCATCGGCTATGAATACATCCGCTTGCCGCGCGAATCATAGTTGGCCTGATCTGATCGCGAGTCGTTTCGTCATTCGTCAAAACCCGGAAAAGCTTCTCTCGTGTCCAGAACGCTCATCACACTGTTTTCGGTTTTCGCGCCGCTGTCGATCGTGACTGTCGGTGGCGGCCAGGGGATCATCGCCGAGGTGCAGCGGCAGGTTGTCGACGTGCATCACTGGATGACGCATGCACAGTTCCTCAGCGACTTCGCGATTGCGCGGCTCGCGCCCGGTCCCGGTTCGTTGCTCGCAACGTTGATCGGCTATCAGGTGGGCGGCATCCTCGGCGCGCTTGTCGCGACGATCGCGCTGTTCGGGCCGACTGCATTTCTGATGTACGCGGTCGTGCTCGTATGGAACCGGCACGAGGGCGCGCGTTGGCTGAACGCGCTGCAGGCCGGTTTGCGACCGGTTGCCGCGGGCCTGATTCTCGCGGCCGTGTATGTGCTGATGCAAGCACTCGAAGGCGGCTGGATTGCATGGCTCACCGCGGCGATCGCGACCGTACTCGTGATGACGACGCGCATCAATGCACTCGTGCTGATCGCGGGCGGCGCGGTGGTGTTCGTGCTGGTGCATTTTGTGGGGTTGCTGTAGGCCGGGCGATTCGCCGCCATCACGCCCCCGGTGTTCGTGCACGATGGGTTCTATTGTTGCCGGCGCATATATTTCATCGAATAAGAACATTTGATGTCGATATAAAAATTATTAGTCATTGTTGTCATTTCACGCACATTTCGGCTTATCTATTTGCAAGCAATTTTTCTAATGCTTGCCGCGCCTGATGTCCTGCTTTCCATACAATTCCACTAATTGGGCATTAGACGCTGTCCCCCAATTCATCTCTGGCGCAATCTTCCGGGTGGCTGGCCGGCTCTATAGAGGGTCGAAGTCGGAAAATTGCCGCGCATGTATCCTCTGATCATCTACTGAAATTGCGAATTCTTGCCGTATTTAAAAATATCAGCAAGATTTAACCTTTTTGCCCAAAAAGTACTGTTTTTTGTGGGATCAAACGTTTGTTCAGGGTACGATTTACCCCGGTCGCAGCGTTTTCGGGAATTTTTTGCCGATAAACGTTGAATGGCGTTGCGATCGGTAAAAAGGTTTGCATCGCGTTAGCCGCAAGCCTCTGCGCACCAGCACCTGTCAATCTGAACCATCGCAAAAAGCGATTTGCGGTCATCGGTTCAATCGGACATTCAAGACGTGCGTTCACAGCACTCCAGGGCAGTTGATTCCAAGGATTTGAAAATTCATTTTTTCAAATCCTTGTAATTGCCCGTCCGAATTCCCAGTCAATTCATTTCAGTCTTTTTATCGGGATTTTTCCCGACATCGGAAATTATTCGGCATGGTAAAACGACGTCAATTTATCAGCGGCCTTACGGCGCTCAGTGCAAGTTATCTTCTGGCCGCGTGCGGCGGCGGCGGGGCCGGCGGCGATACGGCCGGTACCCCCGGTTCTTCCGGTTCCAACGGCTCTTCAGGGACTGCCGACTCCGCTGCTTCTCCCAGTGCACCCGGTAACACAACACCACGCGCGAACGCGTCGTCCTCGAGCGGCACGGCAATTCCGCCGGCCTCGTCGATCACGGACAACACGGGTGCCGTGTGGACGCTGTCGGGAGGTTCGGTCTACCGGAACGGTGCAAAAGCGCAGAACACCTACAACGTCTCGTTGATCTTGTGGTACGGCGGCGCCATTTTTCACGAGGGCACGGGTGGCCAGTTCTACCAATGGAACGGTTCGGGCTGGATGCCGAGTAATGACCCACGTCTCGGCGGCACCTCGGTCGATGGTACTTCGCTGCCTACGTCGCCCTACATCATCGACAAGACGGGCGCGATCTGGACGCTGGTCAATGGCGTGATCTACAAAAACGGCTCGACCGTCGGCAACACGTACAACGTGTCGCTCGTGTTGTGGTACGGCGGCAAGATCTGGCATTGCGGCACCGGCGGGCAGTACTACGTGAATGCGTCCGTGTCCGGACAATGGCTGCCGTGTAACGACCCGCGCCCACCGATCGCACCGCCCAAGGGTATGTTCTATGGCATGAACGGCCACTTCGACTACACCTACACGCCCACGCAACTCGTTTCGATCCTGAAGGCGATGGGCTGTACCAGCTATCGCGTCGGTTGCACCAGCGATCCGAACCAGTTGAATGCGGTGATCAAGATCGCGCAGGCTTTCCAGTCGGCTGGCATGACGCTGCTGGTGCTGATCAATCAGGGCGTCTATGACGCGAACAACAAGCTGCTCGCCGGTGAATCGGCCGCGTACAGTCAGGGTTACAAGGTGGCCCAGACGATTGCCAGCGCGCTGAAGCCGTATGGCGTGATGCTATACGAATGCGGCAACGAGTTGACGAGACAGAACGCGACCGTGATGAACTTCACGTACGCGGGCACCAAAGCGTCCGACTTCAACAACACGAACTGGCCGGTGATGCGTGGCGTGATGCGCGGGATGATCGACGGCGTGAAGTCGGTGCAGTCCAACGCCAAATGCGGGATCAACTTCTGCGTGGCCGATATCGGTGCGTCGGACGCGCTGTGGGACGGCATGCAGCCCGATGGCACCGGCGGCTACCCGAAGGTGCGCTGGGATATCACGACGTGGCACAACTACGAAGTGTACGGCGACATGTTCTCGGTCGGTACGGACGGCGCGGGTCCCGGCTTCGATCTGCCGACCTATTGCAAGGCCCGCTATGGCGTGCCGTTCATTGTCAGCGAATGGAACACCGGACCCGAGCAAACGGAGACCTACCGGGCCAATTACGTGTCGACGAAACTGCCCGAGTTCTATCAGGCGCGGAAGACGCACAACATCCAGAGCGTGATGTACTACGTGCTCGACAGCGGTAACGACACGTACGGCATCATGCTCAATGGGACTGCGATAAATCCGACCTACAACGCGTTTGCGAGCTTTACGAAGGCCAATCCGGATAATTGATCAGCGAGAGTTTGCCTGGCTGACGGCGCTTCTCTTTGCGAATTATCGCGAAGGGAGGCGCCGTTTTTGTTTTCGATTGTTGGACTGGACGTCGTGCAACACGGATGCTAGGGGACGCACGACGCCCGCATGGCTGCACGCAAGGGCTGTGCGGCACATGCAGGACGCGCGTGCTGGCCGGTGAGCCAGATCATCGCGATTCGGTGCTCAGCGCGAGCGAGCGCGCCGAAGCGATGACCGTCTGCGTCTAACCGATATCCCGCAGCCTAGCCTTCAACAGTTCGTACTTTTGCGGTGACGTGTCCGCCAATGCTGCCTCACGACTCGAATGCGCATCGTCGTAGGGCACCGGTTCGGCGAACTGGCTGACGGTCAGATCCCATCGCCGGCCGTCGATCAGATTGTAGAAATGCGTGCCGCCCGTTGTGCGCGTTGTCAGAATCTCGCCGCCGAAGTGATCGTTGACGATCAGCGACGTGATGCTGCAATGATTCTGTGCCGGATTCGACGGCGACCACGCGTTGGTAGGGCTCGACGTGTCGCCGGACCACACGCGCGCAATAGCGCGATAGAGTTCGACGGGAGTTGCAAAGGCGCTGGTGTTCTTCGCGGAGTTGTTCGATACGGCAGGCACCTGATCTTGCTGGGTCATGGCGAAATTCCTTCGTTCGATGGTCGAATGGGAGTCGGAAAAACAAAAAGCCCCGTCGTAACCGGCGGGGCTTCGTGGCGCATGGTGCTTACTGAAAACCTAGCGTATGCACGTCCCCAACGGCAGTCCCGCGCGGGTATGCGCATGATGATGCGTCGCAATCGGGAGGGAGGTGAGGGCTTGCATGGTTGCTGAGTGTGCCTTCGATCGCGCAATGCGTCAACGAATTGTCAGTGACTTTATGTTCCGATTACGCGAGTACTTCGTGCTATTCAGTTGCCGGAAAGAACGCTATCGGTGATTTCATATCGCTCGTTGCCGATGGAAATCAGGCTAATGCCGGCGTTCTTCTGCGTAAGTGTATTGCCGGGTACCGGCTGATCGTCGGCTTTCACGCCCGTGCCGATTACCCGGCCATTGGCGGCAAAGAAGATGGTCTGCGTGCGGTCATCGGGCCAGAAGATCACGACCGCCGTCGATCGATCGCCGTGACGCACGACGCCGAACTTGCACATGGTTTTGGTCTGCCCGCCGCCGCGTTCGCAAGGCAGCGTACCGGTCGCGCTGAAAGGCGTCGGTTTGACCGGCGCGGGGTCGCTGTGAGAGACGGTAGAGCGATCGCCTTCGGTCGAAATCGAAATCAGCGTCACGCCATCGGCTTCTCCTACCACGCGCGCGTGCCGATGATCGAGGATCGCACGCGCCGCGGCACTGTCGCTGGATCCCGGGCAACCGACCAGCATCGCCGTATGGTCCAGATAGTTCGCGGTTGCGGCCGATTCGCCGAGCCGCCGGCATGCATCGCCGGCGTGCGGATAGCCGTTGCCCATCACGACAAAAGACGAAGGCCATGCGAAATGTTCGGCCGCCGTCGCGGCATGAGCGAAAGTACTGGTGAAGTTCAGTGCGATGGTAACAATCGACGCGAACAAAGCGGGCGCACCGAGCGGACGAAAGGGCAAACGAAAAAACGTCGTGTTGCATGCCATCGAACTTCTCCTCGCGTCGTTTATCGCCGCGTCACACCGCTCGCCATCGCGGCCTGCGCCCGCTGCAACCACTCGCGGTTATGCTCGCGCGCGTGACGTGGCCAGTGCCGTGCGTCCTGCACGATTTCCGCGTACAGCGTGTGCGCATGCTGGCGGTCGGCGTCGTCCGGTTGCGTGGCGAGCCAGTCCGCGAACAGACAGCGCGGCGCGACGTCGCTCGCGCAGGTGAGCGCCTGTTCGAAGGCCGCGCGCGTGCCGGGTGCGCCGAGCGCGGCCAACGTGCGCGCGTACAGCAGCGCTGGTTCGCCCTGGTTGCGTGCTTGCGGATTGACGCTGAACAGATTCGCCAGCGTCGAGTTCGTGGCGGTGTAATCGCCTAGCGCGAATTGTGAGCGCGCGAGGCCCAGCAGCAACGCGGGATCGTTGGCGAAAGGACCATTCGCCGCAGCCTGGAAATGTTCGAGTGCTTCGCGCGGATTGCCGGCTGCGAGCAATGCATCGCCGAGACGCATCCGATGCTGCACGGTCGGCGCGCGGTCGAAGTCGGCACGCGCCTCGCGCAATGCGCGATTCGGATCGACGAACTGCGTAATCGCTTGCGTGGCGACACGCGCGCCGCGCGATTGCCGCAGACTCGGCAGAAAGACCGCGAAGAAATACACGACGCTGCCGAGCAACGGAAAAGCAAACAGGATGAAGAGCCAGTAGATGCCCTGGTTATGACGTACCGCATGCACGGCAAAGAAAATCGCAATGAAAACGTGCAGACCAATTCCGGAATAAAGCATATCGATTCAACCTTCGAGCGTAAGGAAACGCCTGCCACCAATGGCCGCGCCAATGTTCGGAGCCAGTGTATTACAGCGCGCCCAATACGTGCGTATTGTGGCTAATGCAGCGTGCCCACGCGCAGCCAGGTGAATAGCAGCGACAGCGCCACGACGATGACGCCGGTCAGAACGACGAGGCGGTTGGCCAATAGTCGACGCATCGCAACTCTCCTAGACGAAGCTATAGCGCTCGGAATGGTAGCGGACTCGCGGCACCTGCATTTCGCCGAGCGCCGTTTCGATCGCATCCATCATCGGGTCCGGTCCGCAGATGAAGTACTCGTGATCCGCGTACTCGGGCGGCAGATGACGCCGGAACATCGCGGCGTCGATGCGCCCGGTTTCTCCGCTCCAGCCTTTGGGCGGGTCGTTCAGTACATAAACGATGCGTAGATCGAGCCGCGTGCTCAGCGTTTCGAGTTCCTCGCGGAAGGTCAGCGAGTCCCAGTTCTTGCCGCCGTACATCAGCACGAGCGGACGCTGATCGCCACGATCGGCGAGCGTGCGGATCATGCTCATCATCGGCGTGATGCCGATACCGCCCGCGATCAGTACATGCATGTCAGTCGGATGACCAATCGTAAAAGCGCCGTAAGGCCCATCGAGATAAATGCGCTGGCCCGCCGCGATCGTTTTCACTTTGCTGGTGAAATCGCCGAGATTGCGAATCGTCATTTCGACGCGGCCATTCGCGGCTTCCGCACTCGACGAGAACGAGAACGGATGCCCAGTGATCCGGAACGGACTGCCCCACACATTGAGCCAGCCGAATTGCCCCGGTTTGAAGCGAAACCCCGCATGGCCGTCGGGATCCATTACGAGCGTCGTGGTGTCGCCGCGCTCCGCGCGCACTTCGATGACGCGGTACGGCCGCCGCAGCATAAAGAGCGGCTTGAATAGCCGCACGTAGAGCAGCAGTGCGATCCAGAAGATCGTCATGCAGATCCATAGCGTGCGCTTGAACGGATCGGTCAGATAGAAGCCCCAGCCGATCATATGCAGCACACCGCCGAAGATCGCGGTCAGCGCCAGCACGATATGCGACAGATGCCAGAGTTCGTAGGGGATCTTCAGTTGCTGGCGCCATAGCGCGGTCACCACCAGTACGATCACCGCGCCGATCGACAGGAACGCGAACCACGCCCCCCACGGAACCTCGAGCAGCGAATCCGGCATCGCGAGCTTGTCGGAGCCGATTGCGAACAGAATCAGCGGGTGAACGACGACGAGTCCGACCGCGAGCAATGAAACGCGCCGATGGAAGTGATAGATGACGTCCTCGCCCCACGGCTCCGTCACGTGACGAAAACGCGCGGTGAGGCCGAATTGCAGGCCCATCATCGCGAGGCCGGAGTAACCGAGCGCAACCGAGAACTCGGTGCCGAAGCTGCGCGCGGGCGGCAGTGTGCCGGTCAGCAGCGCGAACAGCGGCGCGAGAATAAACAGCAGATAGATCGCGGACCAGATGGCCTTGCGTGCAAGATCCTGAGACTGCATGTCGTGCCTCTCCGTATCGCTGATCTATCGTTCGCAATCCAGCGTGACGCCGCTCAAACGCAGGTAGTCAGCAGCAACGCCGGTCCGAAGGTAATCACGGTGGCGGCGAGCGCCGCGATCAGCGTCCAGATCACGACGGTATGCATGAACGTGCTGATGCGCTCGGGGCCCGGATCGCGGATCGCGGCGGCGCGATAGCGCCATAGCCAGCCGATCGCGATCAGATGCAGCAGCAGCACGACCGCGAGACTTAGGCGCAGCGTCGTGGCCGGCCATCCGAACGCGCAGCCGATCGCGTGCAGCGCATAGAGGATCACGAACGCCAGGCACCAGATCGTGAAGCCGACGGCGAGCCACCACAAACGCAGCGGCGAAAGCGGACGTTCGTTCATGGCCGCGCTCCCAGCATCGCGACGAGGCCGGGCAGCGCGAGCACGAGGCCGAGCGCGATGATGCCCGTCGCGAGCGTGTAATCGACCCACAGACGCGTGAGGCGCAGGTCCGTTAAACGTCGCGCGGAAATGAAGCCGGCGCCAAGACGCAGCATGTTGCTGATCAGGAATAGCAAACCGATGCCCGCGTGGATCGCGATATAGGTGAGCAGCGCGGCGGCTGTCGCGCCGAGCGCATGTTCACGTGGATTCGGCGTGACGCCGTTGATCAGCATCACGTCGGCGACGAGCGCGACGATCAATGCGATCACCGTCAGTGCGATCGTGCCGTGCGGTTTGCGGCTCGCGGCGGCTGCGCGTAGCGAGCCGCGTGTCGTTGCGGCCGCAACCGCGAGCGCGACGACCGTGATCAGCGCGAGCAGACGGCTCGGCTGCGGCGTGACGGCGGCCGGCCAGTTCGGCGCGGCAATCCACAGATAGAACGTGCCGAACACGAGCGACGTGAACAGCGTGCCGTTCGCGACCAGCGCGCAGATCAGCGATAGCCATGACGGCGGGCTGGCCACCTCGGTATGCGGCGGCACGCTGACGCCGCGGCCGACCGGCAGCGCGCCGTAATCGCGCGCGAGGCCCGCGTTTTGTCCCGCATAGATAAAGAGGCCGAACGTGACGAAGGCGAACGCGACCGAAACCAGATAGAACTTGAACAGCATTGCGAGCACCGCCGCGCAGGTCACGATCGCGGTGACGAGCGGCAGATAGGTCGCGTTCGGCAGCACGATCAGCTGCTCCGGCTCGCCCGACGTCATATGAACACCGAGCGTTTCCTGCCAGCCGTTGCGCGTAAAGCCGAGATAGCCTTCGCCGCGCGCGAGCGAACTCGCGAGCTGGCCGGGTGGGACCTTTTCGGTTTGCGCATCCATGTGCGGGATCGACGCGAATGCGTACGGCGCGGGCGGTGTCGGCATCGCCCATTCGAGCGTAGTCGATTCCCACGGATTGCGCCGCACGCGCCGGCCGAAACGCACCTGCACGATGATGTCGATCAGCACGAGCGCGAAGCCGATCGTCATCACGAAGCTGCCCACCGACGAAAGCAGATTGAGCCAGTTCCAGCCTTCGTCGCCGCTATACGTGAAGATGCGCCGCGGCATGCCGAGCAGGCCGGTCAGGTGCATCATGAAGAACGTCATGTTGAAGCCGATGAACACCAGCCAGAATGCCGGCACCGACAGTTTGTATACGGCGGTGCGCCCGGTCAGCAGCGGCAGCCAGTAATAGAACGCCGCGAGCATCGGGAACGCGAGCGCGCCGGCCACCACGTAGTGCATGTGCGCGACGACGAAGTAGGTGTCGTGCGCCTGCCAGTCGAACGGCACCATCGCGAGCATCACGCCGGTCAGGCCGCCGCAGGTGAACACGAAGAAGAAGCCGAAGATATACAGCATCGGCACGTCCCAGCGCGGCCGACCGTGCGATAGCGTGGCGAGCCATGCGAAGAACTGGATTGCCGTGGGTACCGCGACGATCGCCGAGCCGGCCGAGAAGAACGCGAGCGCGAGGTGCGGAATGCCCACCGTGAACATGTGGTGAACCCAGATGCCGAAGCTCAGGAACGCGAGTGCGATGATCGCGACGACGATCGTGCGGTAGCCGACGAGGCGCCTTCTTGCGAACACCGGGATCATCGTCGACAGCACGCCGGCCATCGGCAGGAAGATGATGTACACGTCCGGGTGGCCGAACAGCCAGAACAGATGTTGCCAAAGCAACGGGTCGCCGCCGCGGGTCGGATCGAAGAACGGCAGGTTGAATGCGCGCTCCACTTCGAGCAGGATCGAGCCGAGAATCAGCGGCGGAAACGCGACGATCATCATCATCGCGGTCACGAGGATGTACCACGCGAAGATCGGCATGCGGTCGAGCGACATGCCGGGCGCGCGCATCTTCAGGATCGACACGACGATTTCCATCGCCAGTGACAGCGCCGAAATCTCCACAAACGTGATGCCGAGCAGCCACACGTCGGCATTCAGGCCCGGCGTATAAACGTTCGAACTCAACGGCGTGTACATGAACCAGCCACCGTCCGGCGCGCTGCGCAGAATCAGCGAGACGGTCAGGATCGTGCCGCCGAACAGATAGCACCAGTACCCGTAAGCAGTCAGGCGTGGAAACGCGAAGTCGCGCGTGCCGAGAATCTTCGGCGTCAGATAGACCGCGAAACTTTCCACCATCGGAATCGCGAACAGGAACAGCATCATTGAGCCATGCATCGTAAAGACCTGGTTGTAGGTCTCGACGTCCATAAAGGCCGCGTGAGGCGTCGCGAGTTGCACGCGCGTCAGCATGCCGAGAATCCCCGCGATCGCGAAGAACACGAACGAGGTGATCATCATGCGCATGCCGATCACCGTGTGGTTGACCGAGGCGAGCTTCTGCACGCCTTTGCCGGTGGCCCAGATCGCGGTGAGCTGGCGATGCAGCCGCAGCGCGGTCACGCCTTGTGACGGCGGCTCGATGGGCACACTCATTTCTTCACCTCCCCGGTGGCGGCGGCGTTTTTGACGGCGGCGGAAAAGTCTTCAGGACGATCGACGATCACGCTGAAATGCATCTGCGCATGACCGATGCCGCAAAACTCGTTGCATTGTCCAGCGTACTGGCCCGGTTGATCGGCCTGAATACGCAGCACGTTCTCATGCCCGGGCACCGCGTCGATCTTGCCGGCGAAGCGCGGAATCCAGAATGCGTGCACGACGTCCTTGCTGGTGACGGCGATATCGACCGGCCGGCCCGCGGGCAGATGCAGCACGTTCTCGGTTTCGACGTTGCCTTCGTCCGGATAGCGGAAGGTCCAGCGCCATTGCTGTGCGATTGCCTCGATACGCGCGGGTGCATGCGCGCGCAACGGTAGCAGTAACTCGCCCGCGTATAGCGCGTAGCAGAGCAGCGGAATCAGGATCACGGCGGGCAGCACGAGGCCGCCGAGCACGATCCAGCGCGCGGGCGACATGCGCGAGCCCCAGCCCGGACGGAATACCGTCAACAGGAACAGCACCAGCACCATCGCAAACAGGATCGCCGAGCCGGCCAGCATTACCCACCACAATCCCGCGATCGATGCCGCCGCGGGGCCGGACGGTTCGAGCGTCGACAACGGTCCCGCGCAGCCCGACAACATTGCGAGCAATCCTGCTTGGACCGCCACACGCGAGAAGCTATGATGGTTTGCGGAATCACTCATTCGACGCGAGGGCACTCCACCATGGCAAAGAGCGGCAATTCCGGATCGGAAGCAAAGAGCGAAGTACTGCTGGAGCTGTTGCGGCTCGACAAGGGCTCGGTCGTCGCACTCGTCGGCCATCCGATTCACGTGATGATGGTGCATTTCCCGATCGCGTTCGTCGTCGCGACGTTGGGTGTGGACCTGATCTACTGGTGGACGGGCGACCCGTTCTGGGTGCGCGTCGGCCTGTGGGCCGCCGGCTTCGCATTCTGGAGCGGCGTGGCGGCGAGCGTGGTCGGCACCGCCGAGTTGCTGCTGGTGCGCGGCATTCGCCTGAAGGAAGCGAGCTGGTCGCATGCGGTCGCCGCGATGACACTCGTCGCGATCGCCGGCGCGAACTGGGGCGTGCGGCTTATCTATCCCGACCAGATCCTGCCGCATGGGCTCGTGCTGTCGGTCATGGCCTCGGTGATGACGGGCTTCGCCGGCTGGCATGGGGGCAAGCTCGTGTTCGATCATGGCGTGGGCATTCTCGTTTCGCCGAAGGAATGATGTAGCCACCGGCCAAGTCCGCCGGGCTCGAACAGATGCGGGGCGAACATGTTCGAGTCGATAGTCGGCTTGGCCAGCACGATCCAGATAATTCCGACGATCACGACGATATACGCGATCGTCAGCACGATTCCCGAGCCGCGGCTGAATCGGCCATTGGGCAGATACAGGTCATGCAGCACGAGACCGGCCAGCACGTGCAGCATCGCCATGATGCCGACCAGCACCATCTTCGCGGTGAACCATTCGACGAAGGTGGCTTGCAGAAAAATCAGCGCGGTGCCGCTCGCAATCGCCACGAAGGCCGCCGGCGAAGTCAGCTCTACGTAAACGAGCCGCGTAATGCGATGCAAGCGGTCGACCTCGGTACTGGAGATGAGTCCGCGACGCTGCCAGAACAGAAACGGTAAGACGATCAGGCCGCCCGACCAGATTGCGATTGCGGCCAGATGGATGAATTTCAGAAGAATCGTCACAGGGCAGGCTCTCTGACATGCAGGCTGGACCACGCGAGCCGGAGGCCCGCCACGAGATAAGGGATCATGGCCAGTACCCACATCAACAGGCCGGCGAGCTGCTGATCGGCGAGCGGCGTGAGTCCCCATGCGGCGGTGGTCGCGAAGTGCACGACATAGAGCGGCACCGGTGCGAACACGATCAACGCGCCGAGCAGACCCATATGTCCGATCGTCGCCACGAGCGCCATCAGCGCGGCGCCGGTGGGCAGCAACGGCGAGAAGATGCTGCGCCACATCAACCAGCCGCTGCCGAGCAGCGTGAATTGCATCAACCAGTAGCCGGGCACGGTGGAAAGTCCCCACGCATAGGGCCCCGGCGCATGCCAAAGCCAGATAAAGACCGCGTGCGCGGCCACGACCGGTACGAGCGGCGGCTGCTTGAAGCGCGCCAGTGGAAACGCGAGCGCGAGCAGCGGCGCGACAGCGGCAATCAGAACGATGTGGTGAGTGACGCGCGCCGAGAACAATGCGGAAGACAGCGCGCATAACGGCGATACGAAGATAACGACCATCAGCGCGAGAGCTGCCCAGCCCGCTCGCGCATTAGCCGAACGGCCGCTCGCTATCACGAACGCGAGGACCGCGAGCGCCGCGAGCAACAGTGGGTCGGTATTCCAGCGCAACCAGAGGTTCTCCGGGATCGCGGCGGGACCACAATAGGCGACAGGAAAATATGGCATGGCGCAATATCTTCAACTCGTCCAGTGCTTCAATGCGCATGTACGGCATGCGAAAAGAAGTCACCGGAAAATTGTCGGGATGGCTCACGATCCGTTCGATCGCCCACGTACTGTAGCTCAAATATTCTGTTTAGGGACAGCTATCTGAGGGGAGTAGTCTCTTTAATAGAAAAAATGGCGGCTCATTACGACTCCATGTCAATTGTGAACTCAGTTGACGTTTAGCCGCATTACAGTATGAATGATGGTGCGCCGCAATACTTTTCAGATTATTTGCAGCGGGCGTAATATGAAGGGACCACGTGGCGGAGGTCCATCATGTTTGATGACCCTATTCGCATTCCTGCGATGATCGAATTAACATTGTTGGCTATCGTGCTGATTATCGTCAGCATTGTCCGCGCGCGACAGCAAAGGGAGCGGGCGCGCAATCGCGCAAGGACAGCGGGTGGATAGTGCGCGTGCCGCGCTCGGATGGAGAGTCCTGGGCGGCACGCAGTGCAGTGCAGTGCAATGCAATGGCTCGGCGTGGTGACCTTTCGGTATCGCGCCCTTACAGCGCGGGACGCTTCAGTTCGACCCACTGATTGACACTGGATCTTTCCCACTGGCGCGTCGCATAGTCCTTTAATCGTTGCGGCACGTCATCGCCATTGAGTACCAGGCGGTTCAGCATTAATGCGAGATCCGTATCGGCTATGCACCATCCGCCGAAGAGATTGACTGCATCGGCGGGCAGTAATGCGTCGGCCGCGGCAAACAGTTTTTGCGCGGCTTCCTGAGCGGCGGGCGAAAGCGGCGCGCCGCGCGATCCGTAGAAAATCACCTCAGTAGAGCGCTCCTGGCGAATCGGCATCAGATCGCTGCGAAGCCATGCCTGCACCTGGCGCGCTCGCGCCCGAAGATGTCGATCTTGTGGATAGACCGGTATTTGCGGAAAAGTCTCTTCGAGGTACTCGGTAATCGCCGATGACTCGGATAAGGCGAAGTCTCCGTGTGTCAGCGTTGGAACGCGTCGTGTCAATGAACGGGCTGCATATCCGGTTTGTTGGTTCTCTTTGCGCGCGAGATCGACAGTGGAAAATTCGAATGGCAATTGCTTTTCACGCAGAGTCACGAAAACGGACATTGCGTAGGGACTCGTGAATTGAGCGTCCGTGTACAGATGCAAAGGGTGTTGTTGCAAGGTACTCTCCATGATTGAGTGAATCGGCGCGCTCCGCAAAATGCGACGCGTGCGCAATACTTGCTACGGGAATGTGATGCGTATCAATCGCGCGGGTTATGAGTGCGAGTCGCCGCATCGAGCCTTGGTGTTCCGAGCTTGAACCACGCCTTCGTGATTTTGCCGTTTTCGACTTCATAGATTGCGAGTACGTCGACTTCGCCCGGACCTTCGGCAAAGGTACGTTGAACAATCTCGTGATCCACGACCAGATTGTCGATAACGCTGCGCTGGATCAGCTTGCCGAACAGATTGGGTTCCTTGAATCGCGCGACGTGGCGCTCGCGAATCTGCGCTGTTCCGCGCGCAAGCAGTCGCGATGGGAATTCATAGTATTCGCAGTCGTCGGCCCAGTGAGCGATGAATGCGTCGATGTCGCGCGCGTTGTACGCGTCGAGCTGCTGCTGGACGGGAATCTCGACGGCTGTCGTCGATACGGGAGATGCAGTCATGGTTGGCGATCGTCCTTGTCGGATCGAGCGAAGCCGCCCGCTGAAATTCGTCGCGACGGGGGCTTCTAAAAAATTAAATTAGTGGCTACAATGGCGCCCCTCTGCCCAGGTGGCGAAATTGGTAGACGCACTATCTTGAGGGGGTAGCGCCGCAAGGCGTGTGGGTTCAAATCCCGCCCTGGGCACCATTTCAAATCGTTCAACTGCCGCGTGCATTCTTCAGACAACCGCGGACTTGCCAGTCTATCGCGTTGTCTTTCGCCTGTCCGAAAGTCCGCTACTCACGCCCCCGCAATTCCCCAATCTCCTCTCCCACGCGCCGCACGAGCTGCGCGAAGATCTGCAATGCCGGCGCCGGGCGCGTTTCGGCGCGCGTAACGAGTCCCACCGCGGGCATCGTCCATTCATTCAGCGCTTCGAGTACAGCCAGCACGCCGAGTTTCTGATATTCGACCGCGATCTGATGCGGCAGAAACGCAAGCCAGTCGGTTTCCTGCAGCACTTGAAGGTTCACGAGTACCGAAACGGATTCCACTTTGGGAATTGGCGAAGGAATCTGACAGTCAGCAAAGAAGCTGCGGATCGATGCACGCAGCGGCGCGTCCGCGCCGGGAAAGATCCAGTCGGCGGCGGCCAGCATGGCCGGCGTGATCTTCTTGCGCTTCGCGAGCGGATGCCCAGCGCGCGCGACGATGCAAACGTCTTCCTCGAATAGCACCTCACGGCAGAACGGCGCGGCGGCCGTTCCTTCTCCGAGCCTGCCGACGATGCAGTCGAGCTTTCCCTGCGCGAGCCCGGCAAGCATCCAGTCGAGCGCGCCCTCGTGAAACTCGGTGACGACGCGCGGCGCCTCCTTGTCCATCAGCGCAAGCACGCGGGTCAGCAAGCCTGGAATCGCAACCGGCATGATGCCGACGCGCACTTTTCCCTGTGCGCCATTGGCGAGCAGTTCGAGATCGCCGCCGAGCTTTTGCATTTCGCTCAGCATGATGCGTGCGTGATCGATGACGATCTGCGTCGCCGCGGTGGGCCGCAAGCCATGCGAATAACGCTCGAACAGACGTGTTCCAAACAGTTCTTCCAGCTCACGCAGTGCCTTGCTCGCCGCGGGCTGTGTCATATGCAGGCGATCGGCGGCCCGATGGATGCTCAGCGTATCCGCGAGCGCTACCAGTAGCGCGAGATGACGCGCTCTCAATCGCGCGAGTAGATGCTGTTCGACGACGCTCATGGAATACCCCGATATCAGGAAGTTATCGCCCCCCGAAAACAAAGCATTACTGTGCGTCGGGATCTTCATGTCATTTTATCGCCGTGCATCAATCATTCAACGAGTCGATAAAAAACGGAGACATCTGTGCGTTACGCGTTACGTCAATTTGCCCTTCTGCTCGCATTCATCGCGGCTTCGAGCTGTGCCACAACTTTCGCCGCGACGATGAAAGTCACGCTTCTCGGTACGGGCACTCCCATTCTCAACATCAATCGTTTCGGCATTAGCGTGCTCGTCGAGGCGGGTACTCAAAAGCTGCTGTTCGATGCCGGACGCGGCGCCGCGATGCGCTTGCATCAGCAACAGGTGCCATTGCGCGATCTCTCCGCGATCTTTATCAGCCTGCTGAATTCCGACCATATCACCGGATTACCGGATATTTACGCCACCGCACCACTGCCGACGGATGACGGACGTCTGCGCAAGCCAATGCTTCTATTCGGCCCGGACGGCATCGATAACGTCGCGCGCGGCACCGAACGGTTCTTCAAGGATCAGAACCGCATGCGCATGCTGGAAGGCGAGGTAGTAGAGCCGGCCACGCATATCATCGCGAAACGCGTCGAGCCGGGTGTCGTCTACGAGAAAGACGGCGTGAAGGTGATTGCGTTTCTGATCGAGCATGGTCATGTGAAACCGGACTATGGTTACCGCGTCGAATACAGCGGCCATGCGGTGGTTGTCACTGACGACACAACCTATTCGGCGAATCTGGTTGCACACGCAAAAGATGCCGATCTGCTCGTGCAGAGTGTTGCAATCGGTAGCCGTGCACTCGAGAAGGCCGCGCCCGACTATGTGAATCATTTCTATGGCTATCTCGCGAGTCCGGAGAAGGCGGCACGGATTCTCAAGGAAGCGCAGCCGAAGCTGGCGGTATTCGCGCACATCTCGCTCTATAGCAAACCCGGAATACCGCGCGCGAGTGTCGACGAATTGCGTGAACGGATTCGGTCAGTCTATGACGGCAAGTTCGTTATCGGCGAGGACCTGATGTCATTCGATATCGACACAAGCGGTGTGAAGCAGGCGGACTATTCGCCCGAGATCCGCCAGAAAGAGCCCATCTAAACGTATTCCAGACGTCAATTCAATAAACGCGCAATAAACGCGCGGACCCGACGCAGGTCCGCGCGCGATAGCCCGTGCGCGGGCCGACATGGAGACTGACACGATGAAGAAGCGACTCGTTGCCGCGGCGGTAATGGCGGCTGTTTCGGGCATTGCCCACGCACAGAGCAGCGTTACGCTGTACGGCATCATCGATGACGGATTGCTGTTCAGCACGAACAGCAAAGGCGGCCACCTGTATAGCTTGTCGAGCAGCATTCTGCAGGGAAGCCGGTGGGGGCTGAGAGGCTCCGAAGATCTCGGCGGCGGACTAAAGGCGATTTTCGTACTGGAAAGCGGTTTCGATCCGAACACCGGCAAGCTCGCACAGGGTGGACTCGGCTTTGGCCGTCAAGCATTCGTTGGATTGGCCGGCAAATATGGATCGCTGGCGTTGGGACGCCAATACGATCTGGTTGTCGACTACGTCGGTATATTGGGTGTGGCGCGACAGTGGGGCGGCATCATCTCCGCGCATCCTGGCGACATCGATAACTTCAACAACGCTTATCGCGTCAATAACGCGATCAAGTACACGAGCGCGAACTATGTCGGTTTGACGTTTGGCGGCCTCTATAGCCTCGGTGGCTTGGCCGGAGACCTAACTCGCAATCAGATCTATTCGTTCGGTGCGCGCTATACGAATGGCCCACTGGAATTGGGTGCAGGGTATCTGAATGCACGCAACCCGAACGTCAGCTTCTTTGGCAATAGTACTTCCGGCGCGATTGCGACGAACGTATCGAACGTCACGTCGCCGGTGTACTCAGGATATGGGTCGGCGAATACCTATCAGGTGATTGCCGCGGGCGGCGCCTATACGTTCGGCTCGGCAACGCTCGGCGCGACGTATTCGAACATCCGGTTCCTGAATCTCGGCAGTTCGTATGCGTCCGCGTTTGCGGGGCAATCCGTCACGTTCAATAGCGCGGAACTCAATTTCCGCTATCAATTGACGCCCGCGTTACTGGTCGGCGCCGCGTATCACTATACGAAGGGCGGTGATATCGATGGACAGACCGGCGCCACGTATCAGCAGGGGCAAGTGGGCGTCGACTACTTTCTGTCGAAACGTACCGACGTTTATCTGATCGGTGTGTATCAGCACGCGTCGGGAAATGCGGTCGAGACTAATAGCAAGGGTGTCGACGTGGTGGTGCCGGCGGTGGCGGCGATCAATAATCTGACGCCATCGTCGAATCAGAATCAGGCGGCACTACGCGTCGGGATACGGCACAAGTTCTGATGAAGCGTGTGACATTGCCACACGCCACGTGTTGATTCAGAACTCGCTCCGATAGGCAAACAGACCGGGAAGTCCGCCGCTCATAACAAACAGAACTTTCTGTCCCGCCGCGTACTTCCCGCTGGTCACGTTTTCCACGACGCCCGCGAATGCTTTACCGCCATACACGGGATCGAGCAACAGACCTTCCTTTGAGGCCATCAGGCGAACAGCGGCGCGCATGCTGTCGGTCGGAATGCCGTAGCCCGGTCCTAACTGTGCTTCATCGATCGAGATCGCGTCGTCATTCACGCGCAGATTAGCGTTGATCAGCTGGACGGTCTGATTCGCCTTATCGAGCGTAACCGCATGTGTATGACTGCCATTGGCGAGTACGGTGAAGGCAGCAATACGCAACGGGTCAAGACCCATCGCGACAAAACCCGCGACCAGCCCCGCATGCATGCCGCCGCTTCCGTTAGGCACGACGATCCGGTCGAAAGACAAACCCTGCGCATGCGATTGAGCGACGATTTCCGCCGCGCAGTCCGCATAGCCGAGACAACCCGCCGGGCTCGAACCGCCGAGCGGACACACATAGACATTGCGGCCCTGCGCACGCAGTTCGTTGGCGCGATCCTCGGCGAATTGCAGTGCATTCGCGGAGCCGGGCAGATCGTGCACGCGCGCGCCGAACAGCGCATCGAGGACGATATTGCCGTTCTCTATATAGTCGTGATCGAACCGGGGTACGGCTCTCGTCAGCACGAGTTCGCAGGCGAGTCCGACGCGCGCGGCCGCGGCTGCCGTGAGCCGCGCGTGATTCGATTGCCGCGCGCCGACGGTGATGATCGTGTCGGCACCGCGCGCCAATGCTTCTCCGATCAGGAACTCGAGCTTTCTCAACTTGTTGCCGCCACCACCGAGTCCGGTCACGTCATCCCGTTTGACGTAAATGTCCGCGCCACCGAGATGCGCGCTCAGCCGTGGCAGATGCTGGATCGGTGTCGGGCCTTCGAGAAGCGCGCGACGCGGGAAGGCCGAAAGATCGAGAGTACGCAATGAGGCAGAGTTCATGGTCTTACGAAGTCGTTGAAATTGCTGAAGGCGCGACGAGCAATGTTATCGGCCGGCACACACGCGGAGTACAGCCGGTCCTCGCGATGTCTAAAACTACTCGCTGCTGGTCCATTCCACATTCGCGCCGACCGAACGCAGGTTCTCGACGAAATTCGGATGCGCACGCCGGATCGGTAGCGCATTGGTGATTTCCGAACGGCCGTCGATACTTGCGGCCACCATCAGCAGCGCGATCGCCACGCGAATGATGTAAGGGCTCTCGACTTTCGCGGGACTCAACGCGAGTCCACCGAACGTGATCAACCGGTGCGGATCGGACAGAAACACGTGCGCGCCGAACTTCGAAAGCTCGACGGACCAACCCATTGCGCCGTCATACACCTTGTTCCAGAACATCGCGCTGCCTTCGGCTTTCACGCCAAGCGCAATGAAGATGGGCAGAAGATCGACCGGCAGATACGGCCACGGCGCCGCTTCGACCTTGGTCAGAATGTTTTGCGTGAAAGGGCGGCGCACGCGCAGCGCGCCGTCGCGGACCGCACGCGACCAGCCATCGCGATGCTCGACCTGCACGCCGAACTTCGCAAAGGTTCGATCGATCAGCGGGAACTGCTCGGGCGCGGTATTTCTGACTGCGATGTCGCCGCTGGTGATTGCACCCAGCGCTAGGAATGTCGTGATCTCATGGAAATCCTCGCTAAAGCGGAATTCCCCGCCGCCGAGTTTCTGCCCGCCTTCGACGCCGAGGCGCGACGTGCCGATGCCGTCGATCGACACGCCCAGCATGCTCAGAAAGCGGCAAAACTCCTGCACATGCGGCTCCGACGCCGCGTTGACCAGAGTCGACACGCCGTTGGCCGCGACCGCGCAGAGCACGAAGTTCTCGGTGGTCGTAACCGACGCGTAATCGAGCCAATGGTGATTGGCCGTCATCCGCCCCGATGCGCGCACGATTAGCGAATCGGTCGTGCGTTCGACACGCGCGCCGAAACGCTCGAACACTTCGACGTGCGGGTCGATTTCACGCACGCCGAGCGTGCAGCCCTTCACATCGTTCTCAAGGCGCGCAACGCCGAAACGCGCAAGCAACGGCGGCACCAGCATGATCGACGAGCGCATTTCCTCAGGCAGGCGATGCACGGCCGGATCGAAGCGGGTCGCGTGATGATGCAGATCGAGGATGCCGGTGCGGAAATCCATCGACACCTCGCTGCCGAGCGTGCGGAAGATATCAAGAATCTTTTTGACGTCGGTGATCTCAGGCACGCCGATCAGACGCAGCGGCTGATCGGTGAGCAGCGTGGCGCAAAGAATGGGTAGAACGGCGTTTTTGTTGGCCGATGGCACGATCTCGCCGCGAAGCGGCAGGCCGCCATGTACGATCAGATTGGACATGTTGGGAATAGGTGGGAATAGGGCGCGCGAATGAGGAGGCGAGCCAATATGATGCCACCGGAGAACCAGCGGGAGATAGCCCGAAATTGAGTGCCGGGGTCGATATCGGCTTCTAAAGTTGATGACGTCGCAACGGGAAATTCGATTTCCCGTTGTCAGTACCCGCATTGTTCACGCGCTGCGCCTAATGCTATGCCTTCCAGGCTTCTCCGCCCGGAAACGAGTACTTTTCCAACGACTCCGCAAAGATCTCGATACTGTATCCCGGTCGTTGCGGCGGCATATAACGGCCATTGCGTATCACCACTGGATCGACGAAATGCTCGTGCAGATGATCGACGTATTCGAGCACGCGATTCTCCAGCGACGCCGATACGCAGATATAGTCGAACAGCGAAATATGCTGCACGTACTCGCACAAACCGACGCCGCCCGCGTGCGGGCACACCGGCACGCCGAACTTCGCGGCCATCAGCAGCACGATCAGCACTTCATTGAGTCCGCCGAGCCGGCAACTGTCGACCTGGCAAAAGTCGATAGCCTGCGCCTGCAGCAATTGCTTGAATATCACGCGATTGTGGCAATGCTCGCCGGTTGCGACGCCGATCGAGCCAAGCCGCCGACGAATGGCAGCGTGGCCGAGAATGTCGTCCGGACTGGTCGGCTCCTCGATCCACCACGGGTCGAATTCCGCGAGACGGCGCATGTTCGTGATTGCCTCATCGACGTCCCAAACCTGATTCGCGTCCATCATCAGTTTCAGGTTCTCGCCGATCTCTTCACGCAGAATGCGCGCG
The DNA here is from genome assembly GCF_021390495.1 of Paraburkholderia sp. ZP32-5. Classification (NCBI taxonomy): domain Bacteria; kingdom Pseudomonadati; phylum Pseudomonadota; class Betaproteobacteria; order Burkholderiales; family Burkholderiaceae; genus Paraburkholderia; species Paraburkholderia sp. ZP32-5. The sequence continues at coordinate 310,625 of NZ_JAJEJP010000002.1, forward strand.
CGCCGTACGTCTTCTTCGAGATTGCCGCCGACCTTCTGCTTGAAATGCGTCCAGCCCTGCGCGACGCCTTCACGCGCGAGACGGCGAATTTTCTCGTCGTCGTAGCCGAGCCAGCCGGCGGAAGTCGTATACGCCGGGTAACCGAGCGCGGTCATTTCCTTTTCGCGCTCGCCTTTGGTTCTCGCGTGGCGGTGCAGTATCGCGAGTGCTTCGTGCGGCGTGAGCGCATCCGTCACGTAGCGGAAGTCGAGGCAACGTACGAGTTCTTCCGGACTCATGTCGACCAATAACTTCCATACGGGCTTACCAACAGCTTTCGCCCACAGATCCCACACGGCATTGACGACCGCCGCGGTGGCCAGGTGAATCGCGCCCTTGTCGGGGCCGATCCAGCGCAATTGGCTATCCGATGTGAACGCGCGCCAGAAGGCGCCCATATTCGCGGCGATATCTTCGAGCTGTTTGCCGACGATCAATGGTGTCAATGCATTGACGGCCGTCACGCAGATCTCGTTGCCGCGCCCGATCGTAAACGTGAGGCCGTGCCCCGTCAGATTTGGCGAATCGGTTTCGAGCGTAACGTAAGTGGCGGAGTAGTCCGGCGCGGCATTCATCGCGTCGGAACCATCCAGTGAACGCGAAGTGGGAAACCGGATGTCCCGAACGGACAGCCCTGTGATCGTAGTCATCTGCGCACCCTCCGGGGCTATGGCTATCGGCTTTTCGCCTGCAAACGCAGACGGATCGGCTGACTTCATCACTGACAAACGCACCGGGCATTACCAGGACATCCCAGGCATTTGTACGCGTTGACAACACGGCATTCGCTTTCTAGCATGCTAGCATGTCTTCTCAAAATCAAGAGCACTGTGAATTCGTCAGTCGATCTGGAGAATGCCGCGAGTACTCCGTATGCCGCACTGCAAAAAGTCAGAGGCGGCGAGCGCGGTAGCTTGACCGACGCGGTTGAAGCGGCATTGAGAGAGGCGATTCTGACGCTGGCGTTGGAGCCGGGTCTGATGATCGACAAGATCGCTGTCTGCGAACGGATGGGCGTATCGCGCTTTCCCGTTTCATCCGCGCTGGCGCGGCTTGCGCATGCGGGTCTCGTCGAGGTATTGCCGCAGCGCGGCACGCGCGTCAAACCGATCGCGCTCGACGACATCCGTCAGCATCTGTTTATCCGCAGCGCGCTGGAAGTCGAAACGGTGCGCGGTGTTGCGGCGATGCGCGACCGCGCGACGCTCGCTGCATTGGCAACCAATCTCGACAGGCAGCGCAGTCTGGCCGGCGGCGGCGAACGTCTGGCGTTTCATGAACTCGATCTGGCTTTTCACGAGATTCTGCTCGACGCGGTGAAACTGCCGCGCGTGAAGGAAATCGTCGCGGTCTCGCGCAATGCGCTGGATCGCGCAAGGCAATTGCTGGCAAGTCCCGAACGGCTGATGCACACGCTGGAAGAACACGAGCGCATCTTCAATGCGATCAGTTCCGGCAACGGCGACGCGGCCGCGAAAGCAATGCACGAACATCTCGAGCAGGTGGTTGCCGAGTTGCACCGGTCGGCGAAAGCGCGGCCGGATCTTTTCGAGCCGTAAATGAAAGCCGCTGTGGAAGTCGCAGGAAGGCCGTTGTAATAGCCGTCATGACAGCCCCGATACGAGTACTGGTGACATAGGCAGCCGTCGGCAAAACCGCACATGAATCCACTCATTTCCGTCAACAAGCTCTGCAAAAGCTTTCCGGGCGTGCGCGCGCTACATGACGTGCGCTTCGAGCTGATGGCAGGCGAGGTCCATGCGCTAATGGGTGAGAACGGCGCGGGCAAGTCGACACTGATGAAAATTCTCGCCGGCGTCTATACGCGCGATTCGGGCGACATCCTTTACGACGGCAAACC